>WHSS01000171.1 GCA_009379975.1 Actinophytocola sp. | reverse complement strand
TCACCGGGGGCAGCCCGGCGGCGTCTTAGACCGCTTCGCGGGTGCCGTACCGCTCGGCCGCTCGCGCTTTGGCCTTCGCGGCCTCTACCTCGCGGTCTTTCGGCGGTGCTTTGGTGACGAGGCTGTCGAGCAACGTACGGGTTGCCGCGACGACCGCCTCGACGGCGGTGTCGAACGCCGCCTCGTTGGCCGCGGACGGCTTCGTCGTGCCGCTGATCTTGCGGACGTACTGCAGGGCCGACGCGTGGATCTCGTCATCGGTGGCAGCCGGCTCGAAGTTGTGGAGGACCCGGATGTTTCTGCACATGTGACGAGCTTCCCAGTTCGGGCCCGCAGGCTCCAGTCGCGCGTGTCCGCGCTCCAGTCGCGCGTCACGTCCTGGGGGTATCGACGTTCGACAGCAGGCTGGCGAGCTCAGTAACGCGCAGCTTGCGGTCGCCCCGCCGGGCTGACTTCGCCCGGCGTATTTGTTCGAGGTCGTCCGGGGCGCTACCGGGGTCTCGCGCTTCGCATGCGGCCAGACCGAGCACGTCGAGCAGGTATGCGAGGTCTTCGGCGTCGTGAGCATTCGCCGCGATGACGCGTGCGGCTCGCGATCGCTGCATCGGGAGAGACACCGCTGGCTCCGGAATGCCTGGAATGGTGCGCTTGCTCATGGCGACCGGCTCCTCATTGCTTGATGGTTCAAGCATACGTCGCCGACGGCCGGGGGATGAGCGGCAAAAGGTCCTCAATCACCGGGACCGTCTGCTTTTTCATGCACCTGAGGTGCGGACACGTGAGTCTGAGGCGCGGACACGCTTAGTCGTCCTCGACGCCGATGTCCTCATGCCACAGCGCGGGCTCCGCGGCGATGAACTCGCTCATCATCCGCACGCACGCGTCGACATCCAGCACCACGACCTCGACGCCCTGCGATCGCAGATGCTCCTCGCTCGCTTCGAAGGTGCGGTTCTCGCCGATGACGACCCTGGGGATACCGAACAGCAGCACAGCTCCCGCGCACAGCTGGCACGGCGAGAGCGTCGTGTACAACGTGGAGCGGCGATAGGTGGCCGCGGGCAGCCTGCCGACGTTCTCGAGGCAGTCCGTTTCACCGTGGCGGATGGCGCTGCCCAGCTGCACGCGCCGGTTACGGCCGACGCCCAGCACGGCGCCGTCGGCGACGAGGACCGCGCCGATCGGGATCCCACCCTCGCGCCTGCCGATGCGGGCCTGCTCGATGGCGAGCTCCAGGTACTGCCGATCGTCGTTCACTGCCGTCTCCTCCGGATTATTTCGGGTGCTCGCACCAGGGTGCTGCGTTGCACGCCGGGTTCGCCAGACAGAGCGGAGCTGACCCCTTCCCATGCGGCGTACTCTGTATGTGAGCTAGATCACAAATGATCGGGAGGTGGCTCATGCTGAACACCACGAACGAGTTCACCGCGGAGAAGGCACCGTGCGGAAAGGTCGAAGGGGGCAGTCGGCATCGGGAAGAGGACGACGACGGCTTGACCTTCGACGACCTGACCTACTCGTGCGGCTGCCGGCGGATCCGTCACGTGTTCCATGACGGCAGCATCCGGCTGAAGACCATTCGCCACGACGGCAAGGTCCTGGCCGACGAACACAGCGCCGACCACGAGGCTTGAGTATGGCTGCTTGGCATAACGTCGTGATCATCGGCGGCGGCGGCGCGGGATTACGCGCCGCCATCGCCATTGCGGAGGCCAATCCGAAGCTCAACGTGGCGATCGTGTCGAAGGTCTACCCGATGCGCAGCCACACGGTTTCCGCCGAGGGTGGCGCCGCCGCGGTCGCGGGCCGTGACGACGCTGACGACTCCTTCGACGAGCACGCATACGACACGGTTTCCGGCAGTGACTGGCTTTGCGACCAGGACGCCGTCGAAGCCTTCGTGGTGGAGGCGCGGCGGGAGCTGCTCCAGCTCGAGCACTGGGGTTGCCCGTGGAGCCGCCGGCCGGACGGTCGCATCGCGGTGCGCGCGTTCGGCGGCATGAAGAAGAAGCGCACCTGGTTCGCGGCGGACAAGACCGGCTTCCACCTGCTCCACACGCTGTTCCAAACCGCACTGTCCTATTCCGACATCGTTCGCTACGACGAATGGTTCGTGACCAAGCTGCTGGTCCACGACGGCAGGGTGCGCGGCGTGGTCGCAGTCGAGCTGGCGACCGGCGCCACCGAGACCATCGTGGCCGACGCGGTGATCGTGTGCACCGGCGGCTGCGGCCGGGTGTTCCCGTTCACCACCAACGCCAACATCAAGACCGGCGACGGTATGGCGCTGGCCTACCAGGCGGGCGCGCCGCTCAAGGACATGGAGTTCGTGCAGTATCACCCCACCGGCTTGCCGTTCACCGGAATCCTGATCACCGAGGCCGCTCGCGCGGAGGGCGGCTGGCTGCTGAACAAGGATGGCTACCGCTACCTGCAGGACTACGACCTGGGCAGCCCGACGGACCAGCCGACGATGCGCAGCATGGAGCTCGGGCCGCGCGACCGGCTCTCGCAGGCGTTCGTGCACGAGATGGAGAAGGGGCGCACCATCGAGCACGAAGCGGGCCACGTCGTGCATCTCGACCTGCGGCACCTCGGCAAGGAGCTCATCGACTCCAGGCTGCCGTTCGTGCGGGAGCTGTGCGCGAGCTACCAGAACATCGACCCGGTCTCAGAGCTGGTTCCGGTCCGGCCGGTGGTCCACTACATGATGGGCGGCATCCACACCGACATCAACGGCGCGACCCCGCTGACCGGGCTCTACGCCGCGGGCGAGGTCGCGTGCGTCAGCATCAACGGCGCCAACCGCCTCGGGTCTAATTCGCTGCCGGAGCTGCTGGTCTTCGGTGCCAGGGCGGGTAAGGCGGCCGCCGAGTTCGTCTCGGACGTGCCCGGCGCGGCCACCGGCCCGGTGCTGGCCCAGGGGCGCGACGAGGAGCGCCGGTTACACCGGGAACTGGCAGGCAGGCACGGCTCCGGCGGCGAGCGCCTTGCGGACATCCGCACCGAGATGCAGGACGCGATGGAAGCCGGGGCGGGCATCTACCGTGACGAAGCTTCGCTGATCAAGGCGATCGACAAGGTGGCCGAGCTCAAGGAGCGGTTCGCCCGTGCGGCCATCGACGACACCAGCCGCACCTTCAACACCGAACTGATCGCGATGCTCGAACTCTCGGGAATGCTCGACGTCGCCGAGTGCATCGTCGCCAGCGCACTGCGGCGCGAGGAGTCACGCGGCGCCCATCAGCGCACGGACTTCCCCGGCCGGAACGACGAGAAGTACCTGGCTCACTCGCTGATCCGTCGGACGCCCGCCGGTGAATCGCGCGTCGACTACCTCCCGGTGACGATCACCCGCTGGCCGCCTGGCGAACGCGTCTACGGAAGGTGAGGGCAGTGTCCGAGACAGACGACAAGCATGCGGTGCCTGACATGCCTGACACGACCGGCACGATCACCATGGAGGTCGCGCGATTCCGGCCGGACCGCGAGTCCGAACCCTCTTGGGACTCCTACGACGTGCCGCTGCGCAAGGAGTGGGCGGTGCTCGACGGCCTCAATCACATCAAGGACCAGCTCGACGGCACGCTGTCGTACCGGTGGTCGTGCCGGATGGGCATCTGCGGCAGTTGCGGTATGACCGTCAACGGCGAGCCGAAGCTGACTTGTTCGACCTTCCTGACCGACTACGCGCCGGGGCCGGTGCGGGTCGAGCCGCTGGCCAACTTCCCGGTGATCCGCGACCTCGTGGTCGACATCGAGGACTTCATGGCGAAGCTGCCCACGGTCAAACCATGGCTCGTCAGTGGCGATGAGGAACCGGCAGAAGACAGCGAATACCGCCAGACACCGGCCGAAATGGACGACTACCGGCGCTACAGCATGTGTATCAACTGCATGCTCTGCTACTCCGCCTGTCCGGTGTACGCGCTGGACCCGGATTTCATCGGGCCCGCCGCGATCGCGCTGGCCCAGCGGTACAACCTCGACTCGCGGGACGAGGGCAACGAGGACAGGCGTGATGTGCTTGCCTCCGCCGAAGGGGTCTGGGCGTGCACCTTCGTCGGCGAGTGCAGCGTCGCCTGCCCCAAGGACGTCGACCCCGCGGGCGCCATCCAGCGCTACAAGCTCACCGCCGCCACCCAAGCCGTCAAAGATCTGCTGCTGCCGCGGGGTGCCCGATGACCACCGCTGACCGCCGGTATCACCACCCCGTCTCGTTCACCTGGTGGGCGCGCAAACCGTCGTATCTGCTGTTCGTGCTGCGCGAGCTGTCCAGTGTGTTCGTCGCGTGGTTCGTGGTGTATCTGCTGCTGCTGGTCGCCGCGGTGAGCTCGGGCAACGAGTCCTATCAGGGTTTCCTCGAATGGAGCAGCCACCCGCTGATGATCGCGCTCAACGTGATCGCGTTCGCTTTCGTGCTGTTGCACGCCGTCACGTGGTTCGGCCTCGCGCCGAAGGCGATCGTGCTCCGGCTGGGTAGCTGGCGTGTGCCGCCGAATCTGATCCTGGCCGCGCATTACGGGGCGTGGCTGGTGATCTCCGTGGCTGTGGCTTGGGTGATCCTGCGATGACGACGAAACGATCACCGGAACCGTTCGCGTGGCTGCTGTTCAGCTCGGGCGGCATGGCGGCGGCGATGCTGATCCCGGTGCTGCTGTTGCTCTTCGGTATCGTGTTCCCGCTCGGCTGGCTCAGCGCCCCAAGCCATGACCGGCTGGCCGCGGTCCTCACCCACCCCGTCACGCTGCTGGTCCTGTTCGGTCTGTGCGTGCTGGCGCTGTTCCACTGGGCGCACCGGTTCCGCTACACGCTCTACGACGGCCTGCAGTTGAGGAAGGCGGCGCCGGTGATCGCCGTGCTGTGCTACGGCGGCGCCGCGGTGGGCTCGGTCATCGCCGCGTTCGTGCTGATCCGCGCCCTCTGACCGTGTCCGCGCTCCAGTCCCGCGTGTCCGCGCTCCAGGCGCGGCAGGTGTTACCCGCTCGTGTGACACATCCGGCCCGGCCGCGGCGATATTCTCAATCCCGTCTCCAGGGAAGGGAGCGGCAGCCGATGGCGTCTACGAGCCCGCCTCCCGCGCCTGGCCGCAGTAACCGCAGAAAGGCGGCGGAGTCCGCGTGGGGCGTGCGGTTGCGCAGCAGCACGGAGTCTTCCCATTGATTGGCCACCAGCGCGTCGAGGCCACCGTCGCCGTCCACATCGCCGAAGGCAAGGCCGCGCGAGAGGTGGGTATGGCCGATGTCCAGCCGCTCGGCGACGTCGAAATAGCGTCCGTCGTCGCCGCGCACCCACAGCGGGTTGTGCTCGTGGCCGGACAGGTCGTCTCCCGGCCCGAACTTCGGCCACGCCTCCGGCCGCAGCAGCAGGTCGTCATTTCCCATCGCCAGCTCCTGCAGTTCCGGCCAGCGGTTGCGCTCGCCCTTGAGGAAGCCCGTGGTCTGCAACAGTTCCTCGGTCCCGGAGTTGTCGAAGTCGCCCGATTTGACGTCCCACGACCAGCCGCTGCGAGCCAGCCCCAGCCGTTCCGCCGCCTGCGCATAGGGGGCACGCCCGGCGAGCAGTTCACTGCGATCGCCGTCGGCGACGAAGGCGAAATTGCTCTCCTGTAAGGCGAACGGGCTGGTGATATTGCTGACCATGATCATCGGGAGGTCATCGCCCGGCGAGTAGTTGAACGCCACCCCCATGCCCTTGAACGAGCCGCGGCCCAGCACCTGCGAGCCCGGTGTTGTCAGGTCGCGCCTGCCGGTCACCTCGTCGAAGCGGACCGTGCCCGGCGTCGAGGAGTTCACCAGGAGGTTGTCCGGTCCGAAGTCGTTGGCGACGTAGAGGTCGGGCAGTTGGTTGCCGGTGAGGTCCTGCCAGCCGAAGGCGAGCGTCCAGGCGTTGGCGGAGCGCTGGGGGAGCGCGGTGCTGGCGTCGGCGATCTCGGGCATCGCCCCTGCTTCACCGGTGGGCGTGGTGAGCAGCAGCCGGTTGGTGCCGCCGTTGCGTGCCTTGCCCATCGAGTGCTGCATCCGCATCCGCTGATCGCCGGTGGCTTCGGGGTCGAGCACCCGGGCACCGTCGGGGAAGTAGTTGCCTGCCATCACGTCGAGGTGACCGTCGCCGTCGCCGTCGGCATCGGCGACGGCGAGCGCCGAGGTGTTCCACACCTGCATGGGGTTGACGAGCTCGTGCGCGCGGAAGCCGATCGCTTCGGGTGCCGCGCCGCCCTGGTTGAGGAACAGTACCGGCGAGCGTCCCCAGTAATAGACCAGGAAGTCCATGCTGCCGTCCTCGTCGAAATCGGCGGGGACGCAGCCCATCGGTGCCATCGTCGAGTCATAGGGCAGGCCGTCGGGTTCGAGGGTGAACCGCGGGTATTCCGTCCCGCCGGAGCCGGGCACCGCGAACACGGTCGCCGAGTCGTCACGAGGGTCGACGAGGCAGGCGTCGCCGGCGCGACCCTGCCCGCGTAGGTCGGTCACCGCGACCGCGGCGCCCACGGCGGAGATCCACGCCCGGATGCGTTCCAGGCCGGGCTGCACGTCGCGCAGGCTCTTGGCGTCGCGCGGTGCCGAGTTCAGCGCGACGGTATCGAAGCCGAACCCGCCGGCGATCTCATCCGCCGCCGCCTCGCCCTGGCTGGGCCTGATGGTGAGGAAGCCCGCCACGAGGCACAGGACGAGGCAGAGCGTGGGAACCACGGCACGGCGGAGCAGGGAGAGCATGACGTTTCCTTCTGGTTTCGGGGCCACGGTCACAGCAGAGTGCGGATCTTGCGGCGCCGCAGCCGGGACTGCCATTCGCGGTAGGCGGCCGGATCGGTGGCTCCGGTCAGCCCTCCGCCGCGATGTCGGTCCATTCGCCGACCTGGTAGGGGTCCTCGCCGAACAGATGCCGGCTTGCCTGTTCGGTGTGGGTTTCAACGTTGCCCGAGCGGGCACGCGCCGCGATCGCGAACACCGCGCCCTGGCCGAAGCACGGCCCGTGCTCACCGCTCGCGCGAACCAAGGCGGTCAGCGCCTGAGGAGGAGCCTGCACCGGAACCGGAGCCCGAGCCGGCTCCAGCACCTGAGCCGGCACCCGGGACCGACGACGGTGTCGACGGCACGGGCGACTGCAACTGTTTGGGGTCGCTGGTGCTGTCGCTCACCGGCTGCGGCCTCGGCCTCGGTGTCTGATCGCGATGCCACGAGAAGAGGATCGAATGATGGCTGATTTCAACGACAGATCTGGTATTCCGGCCGATCACGATCGCCGGCAGTTTCTGAAGCGAGCGGGCTACTCGGCCGCCGCGGCAGCGGCCTTGGCGGCCGGTGGCGGCTTGGTGGGCGAGGCGTCGGCGCAGCCGATTCCCGGCCCGCCGTCGGGTGGCTTCGATGGCATGCGGGTGACCTGCCCGTGCTTCGGAGATCTGATCAATCTGGTGACCTCGGAGGGGACTTTCCCCTTCTCCGGCAAGGGAAATGTCGGTGTGGTCGTCAAGGGCGGCCCGGACCCGAACAAGTGGGGTCTTGTCGTCGAACAGCACGAGGTCAAGGCGAACGACACGCCGTTCGGCACGATCACCGTGCGGATGGCGGACGAGATCGAGGTGACTCCGGAGAGCATGCTCAGTTTCGACCCGATGAGCGGCGGCTTCTCCCAGGAGATGGTACTGCCGATCAGCATCGAACTGGAACACTGCGGTGCCAACGGCGAGCCGGTGATGCTGCGGACGCTGCCGGACGCTCCGGTGGTGATGGGTAACGTCGAACCGCAGTTCGAGTTCCCGCCGAAGAACATGCCGTATCAGTCCGGTAGCGATGTCGGGCTCTATGCCATGGGCGCGGACGGTCAGGTTGTCGGATCGAAGCCGCTCGCGGTCCTGCCGGTGTTCAGCTGGACGGTCGGCTGATCACAGCCAACCCAAAATCGGGCCCGGCTCGCGGGGTGATCCCCCGCGAGCCGGGCCGCTTCAAGTCTGCTGCTTTGCCATCTGCAGGGTGCGGGAAATCATCGCCCCCGCGAGGAACGGAATCGCCTCGTCCTGAAACGCGATGTCCGGCGCGAACTCCCGGACGGTGCCTTCGAGAACCAGCAGCGACAGAATCGGGAACACGAACTGCGGGTCGGCGTAGAGGTGGTAGCGCCGCTGGATGTCGAAAAGCTTCGTCGCGAAGTGAATGAGGTCGAATTCGGCGGCCGGGACACCGGTGTGGGATTCGATCAACGCGATGATCTCGGCCCGGAAGCCTGCGACGTCGGTCCGGGAATACGGGGTGGCGGTGGAGAGCACCACATCCGCGCATTTTTCGCCCTTGCCGACGCTCATGTAGTAGAAGAACGAGCTGAATTTGTCCTGCGCGTGCTGACTGAGCCGGACGGTGAACCCGGCGTCGACGATGGTGGCTTCGGCGCCGGGGCCCAGATAGAGGTTTCCGGGATGCAGGTCGCAGTGGACGAGACCGTCGTGGAACAGCATCTGGTAGACGGCGTGCAACGCCGCGAGCACGGCACCGGTCCGCTCGTCGGCGGTGAGCATGTCCGGGGTCCGGCGCCGCAGCCCGGACAGGAACTCCATGGTCAGCACGCCGTCGCCGCAGAGGTCCTCGTGTACGGCCGGGACGTGGACGCCGGGTTGTTCGTCGAGAATCTCGCGTAGTAGTACGAGGTTGCGGCGTTCCTGGTCGAAGTCCAGTTGCGCGTAGACGGCGTTGCTGAGCTGACCGATGATCTCGGCGACGGGCACGCCACGCATGCCGGGCAGGAAGGACAACAGCCTGCCGCAGCGACGCATGATCGTCAGGTCGATCCGGAGCGTGGCGCCGATGCCGGGGCGGCGCACCTTGACGGCGACGTCGCGCCCGTCCGGCAGCGTTGCCCGATACACGCACGCGATGCTGCCGGACGCGACCGGACCGCCCCGCTGATCGGCCTGCTCGACGATGGTGCGGGCGGTGGCCGCGCCCAGTGAGCGCACAAGCACCGGGGCGAGTTCGCGGGCAGGCATGGGCAGGACGTTGTCGTGCAGTGCGGCCAGTGCCTGGCACTTTTCCGGCGGCAGGAGATCGGCCCGCGTGCTCAGCATCTGCGCGACCTTGACGAAGGCCGGGCCCAATGCGGTGATCGTGTCGAGCAGCCAGGTGTCCGGCGGGCGCGGCCTGCCGTGGCGCCGGAGTGCCGAGCGCGCCGTCAGCCCGCCGAGGACGACCAGCCGCCGGGCCATGATAAGTCCGATGCCCGCCAGCCGTCGCGATACCGGCCAGGGGCCATCGGAAGGGATGAGGCCGCTGATGGTGGGGGCGGTCGTGGATTCGCGCGACTTCGGCTCAATCATGTGTTACCTCGGTTTGCGGTGTGGTTAGGTGCTCAGCACACCGCATCTGAGGTCGGCGCGGATCCGTTCAGCGGTTGGTTCACCATTTCGAGCGATTGTCTGACTCGTCCTGATTGGCGAGGTGGCCCGGAGATCAGCCGATCTTGTAGGTCACCAGGGCCTTCGCCACCAGCTTGCCCGCGCCGTCGACGACCTCGACCTCGCTAGGGCACAGCGAGCCACGTCGCAGCACGCGGGCGTGGGCGCGCAGGTCACCGCGGCCGGCGCTGAGGTACTGCAGTGACATGTCGACGGTGGCGCCGCGCGGCGTCTGGGGAAGCTCCGTGGTCGACCACGCCGCAGCGGTCGCGGCTACGTCGATCAGGGTTGCGATGGCACCGCCGTGCACCACGTCCGAGTGGGTAGTGCGGGATGAGTCGAAGGGCATGAGCAGTTCGGCGCCATCCGGTGTCAACCGTTCGATCCGGAGATCGAGTTGCTGCGTGAACGGGGAGTTGTCGAACCAGGCTCGGAAGAGGTCGGTGGCGGTCGGGGAGGTGCTGGTCACGGGCATGTCTCCTGGTGCGTCGAGGTCGTGGTGCGCATGACGCTAGCGCCCGATTGGTTCAGTGTTAAGGTCCAATCTCGTGCCTGGTTCTTGGTCCAACCGTCAGGGGTGGCGACCGATGAACGCGAGCAGCCGGGTCTGGACGTCGGCGTCGTCGGGGACCTCGACCCGGGGGCCGTAATGACCGCTTTGCCGCAGCGCGTCGTCGAGCGGCAGCATGCCGTCGAGCAGTTCGGTGCACTTGCGGGGGTCGAGCCGTTCGTCCTGGCCGGTGGCGCGCGCCAGGTCCCAGGTGTGCATGAACACGTCGGAGGTGTAGAACCGGTCGACGGCCACATCGAGCGGCACCTCGCCGATGTGCTCGTTGACCAGTGTCTTTCCCGCGGTCGCCGGGTCGTCAAGCAGCGCCTGTTGTTGAGCGTCGCTATGAATGACGATCAGTCGGTGGATGTTCGTCATTGACGATCCGGATGTCGGGCCCGATCTTCCTTGCTGATCGGCACCTTCACGCTGCAGGTGAGCCGGACCGATCCCGGGTGGAGGTGTTGGCG
>WHSS01000019.1 GCA_009379975.1 Actinophytocola sp. | reverse complement strand
CTTAGTCGAGTTTGCGGAAGGGCGTGACTCCTTAACGCGGGTCGATCAGCCCGCTTCGGCGCGCGGACCGAACGAGAACCCCTGGTTCCCGCCGCCACCGGCATCCGCCCCGGAAGCAGCCGAAGCCGGCGCCGCTGAGCCACGATCGTCGAGCTCGCGCAGCTGAGACTCGAGGAACCCGCGTAGTCGAGTGCGGTACTCGCGCTCGATGGTGCGTAGCTCGTCGATCTTCTTGCTCAGCACGTCCTTCTCGGCGTTCAGGTTGTTCATGGACTCGGTGTACTTGCGCTGCGCCTCGCGCTCCATCGACGTCGCCTTGTCACGCGACTGGCGCTCGATCGTCTCTGCTCGAGTGCGTGCGTCGTTCAACATGGTCTCCGCCCTGGTGCGGGCTTCGTTGACCATCGCGTCGGACTTCGACCGCGCCTCCGATAGCAGCTGCTCGGACTTGGTCCTCGCTTCGGCAAGCATGCCGTCGGACTCCGCCTTGGCCTCACCGGTGAGCCGGTCGGCCATCTCCTGCGCCAGGCCGAGCACCTTCGCGGCCTGCACGTTGGGCTCGCCGTTGTCGCCGCCTGCCATCGCCGCGGCATGAGCCTGGGTCTGCTCGAGCGCGGACGGCGGTGCCGGCGCGGGTGCCGGCACCGAAGTGAGCCGTCGCGGCGGCTCCTCGTGTCTTGTCGGCGGAGGCGGCGGCGCGGGCGGAGCCCCCGCGTTCGCGCTCTGCACGTCGCTGCGGGCCGCCTCCAGCTCGACGTCGAGCTGTTCGACCTGCTGACGCAGCTCGTTGTTTTCCTCGATCAACCGGGCAAGCTCGGTCTCCACCAGGTCGAGGAAGGCGTCTACCTCGTCCTCGTTGTAGCCCCGTTTGCCTATCGGTGGCTTGCTGAACGCGACGTTGTGCACGTCAGCGGGGGTCAAGGACATCTGATCACCTCACGCACTCCAGGCCTGCAGGGTACCCCGGGCCCCATTACCCGGGATATGCCAGTCGCATCATTATGTACACAACCAGCACCAGCACCATAATCGGTAAGTCCAGTGACACGTTGCCGATCCGCCGTATCGGGATGAGCCGGCGGGACAAGCGAACCACTGGGTCGGTCATTGTGTAGATGGTCTCGAGCGTCACCGCAACCCCGCCGGCGGGACGCCACTCCCTCGAGAAGGCTCGCACCATCTCGACAACCATACGGGCCAGGATGAGAAGCCAGAGAACGAACAGCACGTAAAAGACGACGATCCGGACCGCTTCCACACGTCCACTCTGCCTTAGTCAGCGCCTGAGGAACAACCCACCCTCTGCAATGCGCCTGCGGTCCTCCGCCGACACATCGAGATCGGGTGGTGAGAGCAGGAAAACCTTGTTGGTGACCTTGTCCATCGTTCCGCGTAGAGCGAACGCCAGCCCGGCCGCGAAGTCGACGAGCCGCTTGGCGTCGGCGTTGGCCATCTCGGTCAGGTTCATGATCACCGGGTTGCCATCGCGGAAGGCTTCGCCGATGTCGCGCGCCTCCGGATAGCCGGTAGGGTGCAGTGTCACGATCCGGCTCAGCGGATCCCTGGCGAGGCCCACCGGCTGCTCGGCAACCGGACGCAACTGGCGGATCGGTTCCGGCTGCCGGTCCATGGCGAGCGCGCCACTGACGGCAGGCTCCGGACCCCGCGAACGGGCCCGGCCGCGCACCGGCACATCCATCTCGTCCAGGTCGTCGACACGATAGGCGGCACGCCTACGCGCACCACGCGCCGGCGCCGGGACCGGCTCGGCGTAGTCGTAGCCGTAGCCGCCATCGTCGTAGCCGCCGCCATAGGGATCTTCCGGCGCGTAGTCATCAGCCGGGATCATCCCGAAGTAGGCCTTCAGCTTCTCCAGCGTGCTCATGCCACTCCCTAGTGACTATCGGCATGTCCCGTCTTCACTCAAGCGAGGCTAGCTCTCGTCCGCCAAGCAACGCGGTTCCGACACGCACACACGTCGAGCCGTGTGCTATCCCGCGCTCGAGATCACCGCTCATCCCCGCGGAAAGCTCGACGAGACCGACATGATCACGACGAAGCCGCTCGAACAATGCCGCAAGCCGGGCAAAGGTCTCATTCTCATCGGCATCGCGCGGCGCCACGGTCATCAGCCCGCGAACCGAGATTTCACCCAGCCGAGTTACATGATCAACAAGCTGGAGAACTTGATCGACCGGACATCCCCCGCGCGTGGCGTCTCCGTCCATACTGACCTGTAGCTGGACGTCCAACGGGCCGTCACGCTCCCCGCGCTCGCGGCTCGTGGTGACCGCCTTCGCCAGCGCGTCGGCCAGCCTTGCCGAATCGACCGACTGCACCTCATCGGCCCACCTGACGACCGAACGCGCCTTGTTGCGCTGGAGCCTGCCGACCATGTGCCAGCGCACCGGCACCCCCGGCCGCAGCTCGGCGACCTCGGCCGCCTTGCCTCGGCCTTCCTGGTCCTTGTTCTCCGCGAAGTCGCGCAGGCCGATGTCGATCAGTGCGGCCACATCGGACGCGGGAAAGGTCTTGGTCACCGCGAGCAGCCGGACTTCGCCGGGATCGCGCCCAGCCGCGGCGCAGGCGGCGTCGATGCGCTCGCGGACGGCGGCAAGCGAGCGACGCAGCTCGTCGATCCGCTCACTCATGCCGCGTCCACCCAGGTGACGGCGGCTATCCGGCCCGTCTGCCCCTGCCGGCGGTAGCTGAACAAGGTGTGGTCCTCGACGGTGCACCTCGGGTCGACGCCGATCTTGCCGATCCCGGCGTCGGCGAGCTGCTGCCACAGCCCGGCGCGCAGGTCGAGGCTCGGCGTGCCGCGACGGCTACGGGCCACGCTGCCGGGCAGGTGCTGCTCCACGTCGGCGGCCATGGCCTGCGGCACCTCGTAGCATTCACCGCAGATCGACGGGCCGAGCAACGCTTGCACCCTGCCTGGCTCGGCACCGAGCTCCATCATCGCGGCGAGCGCGGCCGGGACGACGCCCACGCGAGCGCCTACCCGGCCCGCGTGCACCGCGGCGACGACGCCGGCTTCCGGATCGCCGAGGAGCACCGGAACGCAGTCGGCGACCAGTACGGCCACCGCGAGACCCGCCTCAGCGGTCACCAGCCCGTCGGTCGCTTCGGCCGGGGTATCCAGCGGCCCGGTCACGACGGTGATGGTGCGCCCGTGGACCTGCTCCATCCACACCACCTTGCGCTCGTCCAGCCCGAGTTCGGTGGCGAGCCGACCCCGATTGGCCGCCACCGCGGCCGGGTCGTCTCCGACGTGATCGCCCAGATTGAACGAGCCAAACGGCGGCCGCGAGCGCCCACCTTCTCGTGTGGTGATCACCCGACGAATGCGCACCGCGTCTGCCTTCCGTTGGTCTGGCCGGAGTGTGGCCGGACGAGCCGAGGGGCCCGTTGGGTACAGGATATGTACACCCAGCGGGCCGCTCGGCTCACGCCCTCCGAGTCAGTGAGGCATGTGGTGGCGCTTGACTCGGGGACCCCCGCGGCGACCCTCGGACAAATAACGCGGGCAGGTGCACCTGCCCGAGCGCCACCAGCTTAAGGTCGCCGCGCCCCGAGTAAAGCGCCACCACGCCCGATTCGCCCCATTTCGGCAGGCGGCGGTGGAGCCCAAGGTGGCCCCGGGTGCCATATAGGCACCCCATGGCACCTTCGCGCCGCGCTCCGCTAGCGGCGCATGAACGGCGGCACATCCACCTCGTCGTCGTCGCTGTCGTCGGTCACCGGCACGGCGCGCCCGGGCAGGCTGCCCCGGCCGGCACCGTTGGCGGCGATACCGCGGTTCACCGGCGACTGCGGCACGCCGCTACGGCCCATCCCGTTCGGCGGGCCGCTCGCGGCGCCGGACGCGCCATTGGCGGCCACGGGGGCCTGCGGGCGCTGCGGGCTCACCGGCTGCGTCGGGGGGCCTTGCGGCGGCCGCGCCGCGTTGCCGCGGAGCTCGCCCGACTCCGCCGAGGCCATGGGCCTGCGCGAGCTGACCGTCGGCGGGTCCAGCTTCTTGTGCGTCGGGGCGCCCGCGTCGAACCCGGCAGCGATCACGGTCACCCGCACCTCGTCGCCGAGCGAGTCGTCGATGATCGTGCCGAAGATGATGTTGGCCTCGGGGTGAGCGGCCTCCTGCACCAGCGAAGCCGCTTCGTTGATCTCGAACAAGCCCAGGTCCGAGCCGCCCGCGATGGACAGCAACGCGCCGTGCGCGCCGTCCATGGAGGCTTCGAGCAACGGGGAGTTGATGGCTTTCTCGGCGGCCTGCACCGCCCTGCCCTCGCCGCGCGCCGATCCGATACCCATCAGGGCGCTGCCCGCCCCGGACATGACGCTCTTGACGTCGGCGAAGTCGAGGTTGATCAGGCCGGGGGTGGTGATCAGATCGGTGATGCCCTGCACACCGGAGAGCAACACCTCATCGGCCGACCGGAAGGCGTCCATCAGCGAGACCCCGATGTCGCCGAGCTGCAGCAGCCGGTCGTTCGGGATCACGATCAGCGTGTCGCACTCGTTGCGCAGCTGCTGAATGCCGTCTTCGGCCTGCTTGCCGCGGCGCTTGCCCTCGAACGAGAACGGGCGGGTGACGACTCCTATCGTCAACGCGCCGAGCTTGCGGGCGACCTGCGCGACGACCGGCGCGCCACCGGTACCGGTGCCACCGCCCTCGCCCGCGGTCACGAAGACCATGTCGGCGCCCTTGATCACCTCTTCGATCTCTTCCCGGTGATCTTCGGCGGCGCGCTGCCCGACTTCGGGCGCGGCACCGGCGCCGAGACCGCGGGTGAGCTCGCGACCGATGTCGAGCTTGACGTCGGCGTCGGACATCAACAGCGCCTGGGCGTCGGTGTTCACCGCGATGAACTCGACCCCCTTGAGGCCGACCTCGATCATGCGGTTCACGGCATTGACACCGCCGCCGCCGATTCCGACGACCTTGATCACCGCGAGGTAGTTGTGCGGGGGCGTCATCGGGTCCGCCTTCCTGATCGTGGCTGAGCAACTCACCCGCCGGAAATTGACCTGATCGGATGAAATGATCGTGGTCAAACCCTGAACCTCTACATGAGGCTTAGAGTTATGTCAACTCCCGGCGTTGTTTGTGGACGGTAGGCATCACACAGCGTCGAATCCAGCAGCCACGCCGCGTGTCGAGGGTGTTTGTGATTCCCGCCTCCACCATCGAGCGTCCAGGCGGATCTGCCCCTCGGCTCGCTCACCGCACCGTCGGTAATTCCGGGCTCGACACGTCGTAGTACTCGCCAGGGCGGGAAAGCAAGGCACCGAGTACCTGCGCCTTGCGCTCGATCTGCGCGGCGTTGCCCCAGCGCACCACCTTGCCCTTGGTCAACCGAAGCTCGACGCTGTTGCCGGTGTCCGCCGACACCTCGGTGACGCGCTTGCGCAGCTTGTCAGGGATGGCCGTCAGGACCCGCATGGCCGCCCCGGTCGCCTGATCCGACGCGGCCACGGTCTCCACCTTCAGCCGCGGCAGCTTCTTGGGTCGCTTGCCGACCTCGTGAAACGGCACGCCCGCCCGGTCGACGAGCCGGATCCCGTCGTGTGCGACGAAGTAGGCGACCGGGTGACGCTCGGTGATCTCGATGGTGATCGTCGACGGCCACGTCCGGGACACCACGACGCGCTCGACCTGCGGCACCTTGGCGATGCGCTGTTCGATCCCGTCGGTGTCCGCCCGCACCATCGGTCGCAGCCGCGGGATCGCGGCAAGGTCGAGCACCGTGGCCTGCTCGATCCGGTCGGTCCCGCTGACCTCGATCGAACGCACCGCCAGCAACTCGGTGAAGCCCACGGTGTAGCCGAGGCCGAGCACCGTGAGCACGCTGAGCACCGCGACCCAGCGGCGCCGCAATGCCTTACGCCTGGCGGGTGCATTGCCGGTGCGTTTCCGGGCGGCGGCGGGCCTCCTCCCTCGCACCGAACGGGTGGCGCGCGAGCCCGATCGCTGCCGTGTCGGGGCCACGCGCTATTTCCCCGATGGCGGGGCGGCGCCGTTCCCCCGGTCGTCGAGTTCCCTGATGATCTCCCCGCCGAGCTGGGTCACATCGCCCGCGCCCATGGTGACCAGCACGTCGCCCGGCCTGGCGAGCCCGGCCGCCAGCGTCGCGGCACGGTCGAAGGCGGGCTCGTAGTACGTCTTGGCACCGGTGATCTGATCGGCGATCATCGCGCCGGACACCCCGGGTTCCGGCTCCTCCCTTGCACCGAAGACATCGAGTACGACCACCTCGTCGGCGAGGCCAAGCGCGTCGGCGAAGGCCTTGGCGAAGGCCTTGGTCCGCGAGTACAGGTGTGGCTGAAACACCACGAGCACGCGCCCGCCGCCCGCGGCATGGCGCACCGCCCGCAGCTGGGCGGCGACCTCGGTCGGGTGATGGGCATAGTCGTCGTAGACCCGCACGTCACCCGAGCGGCCCTTGAACTCGAACCGCCTGCGGACGCCGCCGAACGCGGCGAGCCCTTCGCCGAGGCAGGCCGCGGGCGCTCCCAGTGCTTCGCCCGCGAGCAGCGCCGCGATGGTGTTGAACGCCATGTGCTCGCCGGGCACCGCGACCTCGACGTCGAGTTCGGCGCCCCGCAGCGCGATGCGGACCACTCCCCCGTCGTCGGTGCGCGGCTGGTAATCGAGCACCCGCGCGTCGTCCTCGCCCGTGGCCGCACGGCCGTAGCGGCGGATGCGCACGCCGTCGGCAAGCAACCCGTCGGCCACCGCGCGGTCAACCAGCTCAACCGCGGCGGAATCGTCCGCGCATAGGATCAGTGTGCCGCCGGGGCGGATCCGCTGCACGAAGTCGGTGAACACCGCCGAATACGCCTCGGCCGTGCCGTGATGATCGAGATGATCGAGCTCGATGTTGGTGATGACGGCGACCGTCGGCGAGTAGACCAGGAACGAACCATCGCTCTCGTCGGCTTCCGCGACGAAGATCTCGCCGCCGCCGTGATGAGCGTTGGCGCCCGACTCGTTGAGGTCACCGCCGATGGCGAAAGACGGGTCCAGCCTGCAGTGCTGCAACGCCACCGTCAGCATCGACGTCGTCGAAGTCTTGCCGTGCGTGCCCGCGATGCAGACCACGATGTGGCCCGCCATCAGCTCGGCAAGCACCTCGGCCCGGTGCAGCACGGTGATACCCCGCCGCCGCGCCTCGACGAACTCAGGGTTGCTCTCCTTGATGGCGGTCGAGACGATCACCGCCGACGGCTCGTCGGCGAGCAGGTCCAGGTTCTCGCCCCGCTGCCCGATCGCGATCTCGGCGCCCTGCGCGCGCAGCGTGAGGAAGGTCCGCGAGTCTTTGGCATCCGAGCCGGACACGGCGGCACCCCTGGCCAGCAGGATGCGGGCGATGCCGCTCATCCCGGCGCCGCCGATGCCGATCAGGTGTGCGCGCTGTAGCACGCTGGGAACGCCCGCATCACGCACCGCAAGCCTCCAAGACAATCTTGGCGAGCACTTCGTCGGCCTCCCGGTGTCCGAGGCCGACGGCCGCAGTACTCATTGTCTCCAACCGCGTTTTGTCCACAACGAGCGGTACCACCTGTTCGGCTACCCAGGCCGCCGTGAGGTCGGCGTCAGGCACCAGTGTGGCCGCACCGGCGGCCACCGCGGGCTGCGCGTTGAGGGCCTGTTCGCCATTGCCGTGCGCCAGCGGCACGAAGACCGCGGGTAGGCCCACCGCGGACACCTCGGCGACCGTCATCGCCCCGGACCGGCACAGCACCGCGTCGGCCGCGGCGTAGGCCAGGTCCATCCGTTCCAGGTACGGCACCGGGACATACGGCGGCCTGCCGGGGAACTCCCGCACCACGAGGGTGTTCTTGGGGCCGTGAGCGTGCAGCACGCCGATCCCGGCGTCGGCGAAGTCCTTCGCGGCGCCTGACACCGCTTCGTTGATCGAACGGGCACCCTGCGAGCCACCGAAAACCAGCAGCGTGGGTGCGTCCGGGTCGAGCCCGAACTCCTTGCGGGCTTGCTCCCGCATCGCCGTTCGGTCGAGCGAGGTGATCGCATGCCGCAGCGGGATCCCGATGACCTCCGCCCTCGGCAGCGGTATGCCTGGCGAGGCGACCAGCACGCGTTGCGCGAAGCGGGCGCCGACCTTGTTGGCCAGCCCGGCGTGCCGGTTCGCCTCGTGGACGATGATCGGCGTGTTACCGCGAGCCGCGAGGTATGCCGACAACGCGACATAACCGCCGAAGCCGACGACGACATCCGCCCCCACGCGCCGCAGCACCTCCCTGGTGCGCTTCACCGAATCGCGGACCTTGCCCGGCATCCGCAGCAGCTCCGGGGTGAGCTTGCGCGGCATCGGCACCGGCGGCACCAGCTCGAGCGGGTAGCCGCGCGCCGGGACCAGCGTGTTCTCCAGGCCGCGTTCGGTGCCGAGCGCGACGACCTTCGCGTCCGGCCGCAGCCGCTTGACGGCGTCGGCGAGGGCGAGCGCCGGCTCGATGTGTCCCGCCGTGCCGCCACCGGCCACCACGATCGTCGGCCCGGTCACTGCGGGCTCATTCACCTGTTTCCTCCACGTCTGGCCGATGTCCTTGTGTTCGTGGTCCTCGTGCCACGGTGCGTCCTGGCACGCTCGCGGGTGGCGGCCGCGTTGCGGGCCGGTGGGGCGCCGCGCCGCGCCGCCTGCCTGCCTGCCGCCTTCGGCCTTCCCTTGGGCCGGTAGGGCTCCGGCGCGGGCAGCCGCAGCAGCCTGCCGAACTTGCCCGGCCCCTGCGTGCGTAGCGCCGCTACCGCCGCGGGTTCGTGGCGGGCGCAGTTGGCGAGGATGCCGAACAAGCCCAGGGTAATCACCAGTGAAGTGCCGCCATAGGAAATCAACGGCAACGTTACGCCCGTCACCGGCAGCAGGCCCACCACGTAACCGATGTTGATCGCCGCCTGCGAGACCAGCCATGCCGTCAAACTGCCCGAGACGATGCGGATCCACGGGTCGATGTTGCGCGTCGCGATGCGCAGCCCCACGATCGCGACCGCGGCGAAGAGCCCGATGACCACCGCGCAACCGATGAAGCCGAGCTCCTCACCGATGAGCGCGAAGATGAAGTCGTGCTGCACGTTGGGCAGGTAATGCCACTTGGAGCCGCCCTGCCCGAGCCCCTTGCCGAACAACCCGCCGTCGGCCAGCGCGTAGAGCGCCTGGTTCGCCTGATACCCGGCGCCCGCGGCATCCGAACCCGGCGACAGGAACGAGATCACCCGCGCCATCCGGTAATCGGCGACCAGGGCGAGCCCGAGCACGGCGGCGACCCCGCCCGCGATGACCGCGGTGAACAGCTGCCGCGGCGCGCCGCCGAACCACAGCAGCGCGATGAGCACGACGCCGAGGCTGACCGTGCCGCCGAGGTCGGGCTGCGCCATCAGCAGCGCGAACATCAGCAGGGCCACCGGCACCAGCGGGACGAGCAGGTGCCGCCATTGGTGAGCGAAGCGGGACTTGACGACCAGAATGTGCGCGCCCCACAAGGCGAGCGCCACCTTCGCCAGCTCGACCGGCTGAAGCGACACCCCCGCGACCACGATCCAGCCCTGCGAGCCGTTCACCGTGGCGCCGAGCGGTGTCAGCACGAGCAGTAGCAGGCCGATCGAGACGAACATGACGGTCGCGGACACCGCCCGGATGGCCCGCAGCGGGATACGCACGCAGAGCCAGAACACCCCGACGCCGATCACCGCGAACAGCAGATGCTTCTTGAACAGCGAATACGCCGAGGCGCCGTTGGTGACCACGGTGGATTCCACCGAGGACGCCGAGAGCACCATCACCGCGCCGATCACGGTGAGCAGCCCGCACAGCGCGAGCACCAGGTGGAAGGAGGCCAGCGGCCGGGACAGCCACGCGGTCAGGGCGCGGCGGAACGCGTGCAACCGACCCGCGAAGCCGTCATCGGACCGCTTGCGCTTACCGCGGGCCTTGCGCGCCTTCGCGGCCGTACCCGCCTTCGCGCGGCCCTTCGGTTGCTCAATGACCGCCCCCCGGTTGGGCCGTCCGCCATCCGGGGTACGGGGCCACCCGAGCTTGCGAGTGGTGGTGGCGGACCCCGGATACCTCACGACCATCGTCCTTGTGGCGTCGGTCGACCACGTGCTGAGTCGGCGGACGGATCAGAGCTCGAGTCATACACTGTCGGGCTCCCCCGCCGCGAGCGCATGCACCGCGGCGGCGAAGGCCTCACCACGGTGGGCGTAGTCGCGAAACATGTCGAACGACGCGGCGGCAGGCGCGAGCAGCACGACGTCACCCGCATGGGCCATCGTGCTCGCCGCTCGCACCGCGGCGGTCATCGCCCGCTCCGCGCGCCGCATACGGGCACCCCGGGGCTGGTCTCCGCCTTCGCCGGAGGCCGTCGCACTGTCAGCATGGGAATCATCGTCACCCGAATCCACGCGCTTGACCGGTACATCCGGCGCGTGTCGGCGAACCGCTGCCTCGATCACATCGGAATCTGCGCCGAAGAGCACCACCCCGCGTAGCCTGCCCGCGACCGCCTGGACCAGCCCCTCGACCTCGGCACCCTTGAGCTGGCCGCCCGCGAGCCACACCACATGCTCATGTGCGGTCAGCGACCCGGCGGCGGCATGCGGGTTGGTGGCCTTCGAGTCGTTGATGTAGCGCACGCCCGCGACGTCGGCGACCGGCACGGCCCGATGCGCCCCCGGCGTGAACGCCAGCAGGCCCTCGCGCACCGCACTCGGCGGGACGCCGTAAGCCCGCGCCAGCGCGGCGGCGGCCAGGGCGTTGGCGACGTTGTGGGGGCCTGCCGGGGAAACGTCGGCGATGCCGGCGAGCTCCTCCGCTTCCCGTGCGGGATCGGCGACGTATGCCCGGTCGATCAGCAGGTCCTCCACCACACCGAGCTCAGACGGCCGGGGCGAGGCCAGGCTGAAGCCCACCCGCGCGGTCTCGCTGCCACCGCAGTGGAACGCCAGCTCTCGCGAGATCGGATCTTGCGCGTTGTAGACCGCGGTGCCGGCGTTGGCGTGCAACTTGCCCTTGGCAGCGGCGTACGCGGTGAGGTCGCCATGCCAGTCGAGGTGGTCTTCGGCGACGTTGAGCACCACCGAGGCCAGCGGGGCCAGCGTGTTCGACCAATGCAACTGGAAGCTCGACAACTCGACGGCCAGCACCTGATAGCCCGCCAGCACCGCGTCGAGCACCGCGAAGCCGACGTTTCCGCAGGCCACGGAGTTGGCCCCGGCGGCGCGCAGCATCGACTCGAGCATGCCGACGGTGGTGGTCTTGCCGTTGGTGCCGGTGACGGCCAGCCACACCGGCGGCCGCGGCATCCTCTGCCCGATGCGCCAGGCGAGTTCGACGTCGCCGATCACCTCGATGCCCGCCGCCAGCGCCGCGGCCAGCACCGGTGAGCCGGGCCGCCAGCCGGGGCTGGTCACGACCAGCTCGGTGCCCTCGGGCGGCGCGGTGAGGCCCGGCCGTAGCTCGACGCCCTCCCCCGCCAGCTCCGCGAGACGGGCGGCGTCGGCATCGGTGACCGTGACCCGGGCGCCGGCGGCCAGCAGCGCTGTGACGACCGAACGGCCGGTGACCCCCGCACCCGCCACGAGCACGGCACGGCCCGCGAGCGCAAGCACCCTTAACCTCCCGTGGCGGCGAGCTGCTCGGAGTAGAACAACCCGAGCCCGAACATGCAGCAGATCCCGGCGAGCAGCCAGAACCGGATTATCACCGTGGTCTCCGCCCAGCCCGCGAGCTCGAAGTGGTGATGGAAGGGCGCCATCCGGAACAGCCTGCGGCGCGTGGTGCGGAAGACGGCGATCTGCGCGACCACCGAGATCATCTCGACCACGAACAGGCCGCCGATCACGATGGCGAGCAGCTCGGTGTGCGTAGTGATCGACAGCCCGGCGACCAGACCGCCCAGCGCGAGCGATCCGGTGTCACCCATGAAGATCTTGGCGGGCGCGGCGTTCCACCACAGGAACCCGATACAGGCCCCGGTCGCCGCCGCGGCGACCACGGCGAGGTCGAGCGGATCGCGGACGTCGTAGCAGGCGGCCTGCGGGCTCGACGCGCACGCGAGGCGCGCCTGCCAGAACGAGATCACCACGTAGGTGCCCAGCACCATCGCCGACGCGCCGCCCGCGAGGCCGTCGAGGCCGTCGGTGAAGTTGACCGCGTTCGACCAGGCCGAGATCAACAGGTAGCAGAAGATGATGAAGACCACGGTCGGCAACGTGATCATCGCGATGTCGCGCACGTAGGACAGGTGCAGCGAGGCGGGTGTCAGCCCGTTCTCATCCGCGAAGTTGATCGCCAGCACCGCGAAGAGCACCGCGACCACGAGCTGACCGACCAGCTTGGACGTCTTGTTCAGCCCGAGGTTGCGCTGCCTGCGGATCTTGATGAAGTCGTCGAGAAACCCGACCATGCCGAGCCCGACCGCGAGGAAGAGCACCAGCAACCCGGACGCCGTCGGGCCACGGCTGTCGTCGGCGATGACCCACCGGACGAAGTGCGCGACGAAGTAGCCGAGCACCATCGCGACGATGATCGCGACACCGCCCATGGTCGGCGTGCCCCGCTTGGACTGGTGCCCCTCGGGGCCTTCCTCGCGGATCTCCTGACCGAAGCCCTGTTTGACGAACAGCCGGATCAAATACGGCGTGAGCAGAATGGAGACGAGCAGGCCAACCGATGCGGCGATCAGAATGCTGATCACGCGTTACCACCATCCCGTTCATCGGGCACTGGAACTGCCCCTTTCTTCGGCGAGCAACGCGTCGGCCACGCGCCAGAGCTCGGCCACCTTGGATGCCTTGACCAGCACGACGTCGTCGGGGCCGGCTTCGGCACGCAGCAGCGCCAGCGCGGTGTCGGTGTCGGGCACCAGCATCGACTCCTCGCCCCAGGAGCCTTCGTGGCTGGCGCCGTGGTGCATGGCCGCTGCCCGCTCACCGACGACGATCAAGCGGTTGACGTTCAGCCGCACCGCGAGCCTGCCGATCTCGTCGTGAGCGGCAACGGTATCGGCTCCCAGTTCGGCCATCTCACCGAGTACCGCCCAAGATCGAGAGCGGTGTCCTTCCCGCCCCCCTTGGCTCATCGACACGAGGGCCTTCAGGGCGGCGCGCATCGACTCCGGATTGGCGTTGTAGGCGTCGTTGAGCACGACGAGCCCGTCGGACCGGGTCGTGACCTCCATGCGGCGCTCGGAGCGCCGTTGCGCGGTCGAGAGCCGCTTCGCGACGTCCTCGACGGAGCTGCCGAGCTCGAGCGCCACCGCCGCCGCCGCGAGTGCGTTACCCACCTGGTGCTCACCGTGCAGAAGCAGAGTCACCGCTGCGTCGCCGGCCGGTGCGATCAGCCGGAACGAGGGCCGCGCCAGCTCATCGAGCCGCACATCGGCGGCCCGGACCTCGGCTACAGCCGCCTCGCCGACCAGCACCACCCGCGCCGCAGTCCGCTCGGCCATTGCTGCGACCAGCGGGTCATCGGCGTTGAGCACCGCGACCCCGCCCTCCGCCGCGGGCGGCAGCGCTTCGGCGAGCTCGCCCTTGGTCCGCGCGATCCCCTCCCGCGAGCCGAACTCCCCGACGTGCGCGGAGCCGACGTTGAGCACCACACCGATGCGCGGAGGGGCGATGCGGGCCAGTTCGGCGATGTGGCCGGGACCCCGCGCGGACAGCTCGAGCACCAGATGCCGCGTGGCAGTGTCGGCGAGCAACGCGGTCCACGGGTGGCCCAGCTCGTTGTTGAACGAACCGGGCGGCGCCACGGTCGGGCCCAGCGGCTCGAGCACCTGGGCGATGATGTCCTTGGTCGAGGTCTTGCCGGAGGACCCGGTCACCCCGACGACGGTGAGTCCACCGGCGGCCAGTTCGCTCACCACGTGCCGGGCGAGGGCGGCCAACGCGGCGAGCACGGCCGCCCCCGAGCCGTCGGTGTCGCCCGCGAGCGCGACCGAGCCTTCGTGGGCGATGCCGGCCGCGAGCGGCGGCACGATTACGGCGGGGGCATCGACCTCCCTGGCCGCCAGCACGCCTGCGGCTCCCGCCGCGACCGCACGGGCGGCGAAGTCGTGACCGTCGACGCGTTCGCCTGGCAGGGCGATGAACAAGCCGCCATCGGCGAGCTTGCGGGAGTCGAACTCGACACCGGCGGTGATGCGTTCACCGCCGTCGCTGCGGTGCAGCCTGCCGCCGACGATCCCGGCGATCTCGGCCAGCGTCAGGGCGATCACCTGGTGCCCCCCTCGACGTGTATCCGCAGCGCGGCGGCCAGTTCGTCCCTGTCGGAGAACGGGTGCTTCACACCCCCGACGTCCTGCCCGGTCTCGTGGCCCTTGCCCGCGATGAAGACGGTGTCACCCGGCACGGCGAGCGAGACGGCGTGCCGGATGGCTTCCCCGCGGTCGGCGATCTCGAGCACCTCACCGCCGTGCACCGCGCCGACGGCCCTGGCCCCGGCCAGCATCGACGCCCGGATCGCGGCGGCATCTTCGCTGCGCGGGTTGTCGTCGGTCACGATCAACACGTCGCTGCGCCGGACGGCGGCTTCGCCCATCAACGGGCGCTTACCGGTGTCACGATCGCCGCCGCAGCCGAGCACGGTGATCACCTTGCCCGTCGTCTGTGCCCGCAACGCGTCGAGCGCGAGCGCGACCGCGGCGGGCTTGTGCGCGTAGTCGACCACCGCGGTGAACTCCTGGCCCTGGTTGACACGTTCCATCCGGCCGGGTACCCGGACCGAGGCGAGCCCCGCGGCGATCTGGGCGGGCTCGACGCCGCAGGCGTCCAGGATCGCAGCGGCCAGCAGCGCGTTGGCGACGTTGAACTCGCCGGGCAGCGGCAGCTTGGTGCTGATCGCCACGTCACCGGGCCCGCGCAGCACGAACGCCTGCTCCCCCGTTGGCGTCGATGTGATGTCGCTCGCGGTCCACTCGGCACCGGTGCCCTCGTCGAGCGCGACCGTGATGGTGTGCGGGGCGAGAAGCGCCTGGCCCCACGCGGAGTCGATGATGACGACCTCGGTGGTGGAGCGGCCGTCGAAGAGGATCGACTTGGTGGCGAAGTACTCCGCCATGTCCCGGTGGAAGTCGAGATGGTCCTGGGAGAGGTTGGTGAACGCGCCGACCGAGAACCGGGTCCCGTTGACGCGGCCGAGCGACAGCGCGTGGCTGGAGACCTCCATCGGCACGTGGGTCACGCCCTGCTCGAGCATCACCGCGAACAACGCCTGCAGGTCGGGCGCCTCGGGCGTGGTGAACGCGCTGGCGAGGCGCTCACCCGCGATCCGGGTCTCCACCGTGCCGACCAGCCCGGTGGTCTTGCCCGCTTCGGCCAGCCCGGACTCCACCAGGTACGCGGTCGTGGTCTTGCCCGAGGTCCCGGTGATGCCCAGCACCGCGAGATGCAACGACGGCTCGCCGTAAATCCACGCCGCGACCTCACCGAGCACACCCCGGGGATCCGGATGCACCAGGATCGGCACGTCGGCGTCGAGCAGCGACGGCCGCTCGACCCCGTCGGGATCGGTGAGAACCGCGGCCGCACCCGCCGCCAGCGCCTCCTGCGCGAAGTCCGCACCGTGGGCCCGCGCACCGGGCAGCGCGGCGAACAGATCGCCCTGGCGCACGTCTTGGGCGCGCAACGTCGCGCCGGTGACGGTCGTTCCCGCGGCGGCGGCGTCCCCGATCAGCCTGCCGTCGGCGCGGGCCACGAGTGTGGTCAACGGCACCGGCGTCGTCTTGCGAGGTCGCCAACCTGTCCTTGACCCAGCACTACGCATCGACACGGGCCGAAGGTTACCGGCGAAGCCGCGGTAGCTCCCTGTCGGGCTACGGTGTGTTGACCGAAAACCTCCCGCGCAGCAAGGTATCAGCCACGCGTTGCTCAGCCGGGTGTCACGACCCCAGCCGACCCACCGCCTCGGCGGGTCGGCTCCGCCACCGCCATCAGCCTGCCGTCATCGAGGAACTCGATACCGGTGGCGGCACCGATCTCCGAGGTCGAGGTGAAAGTGTGCCCGCGTTCGCGCATCGCCGCGGCCTCCGGGCTGTCGATGAACTCCGGCTCCGCGATGGTCGACGGCGTATTGAGCTGAGTCGCCCGTGGTGCGGCCACCGCTTGGGGGAGCGTGGCGCCGAGATCCAACCGGTCCACCAGGATCTGCAACACCGTGGTGATGATCGTCGCCCCGCCCGGTGAGCCGACCGCGAGGTAGGGCTCCCCGTTCCGCAGCACGATGGTCGGGTTCATCGAGCTACGCGGCCGCTTGTCGCCGTCCACCCGATTCGGATGCGTCAGGGAACTGTAATTGAAGTCGGTGAGCTCGTTGTTCAGCAGGAAGCCGAAGCCAGGGACGACGATGCCGTTCCCTCCGGTGGACTCGATCGTGAAGGTGTAGGAAACGACGTTGCCGTCGTCATCACCGACGGTCAGATGCGTGGTGGTCCCCGCGCGCGTCACCGTCGCCGACGCCTCGCCTGCGCCTGCTCCGCCGTCGTGCGGGTACGGGTCACCCGGCTCGACGACCGGTGGGTTCGATGCCGTCTCGCCGATGAGCGCGCGCCGCTCCGCCGCGAACTCCGGCGAGAGCAACCCGCGCAGCGGCACGTCGAAGTGCTCGGGGTCGGCGAGATAGGCGTTGCGGTCCGCGAACGAGTACCGCGCCGATTCCAGGTAGTAGTGCAGGGCCTCCGCACGATCCATCTCGGACAGGTCGTAGCCACCGAGGATGTTGAGCGCCTCACCGGTGGTCGAACCGCCGCTGGATGGCGGGGCCATGCCGTAGACGTCGAGGCCCCGGTAGGAGACGCGGGTCGGCTCGCGTTCGGGCGAGGTGTAGGCGCGCACGTCCTTGGTGGTCATCACGCCCGGTCGCCAGGCGTGGTTGGCATCCTCGGACACCGGCGGGTTCTGGACCGCCTCGACCATCGCCGAAGCGACGGCGCCACGGTAGAAACCCTTGGTTCCCAGGTGCGCGATCCGTTCGTAGGTCCTCGCCAGGTCGGGGTTGCGGAAGGTGGTGCCGACGTCCTTCGGGGTCCCGTCCGGGTCCAGGAACAGCTCGGCCGACGATGGCACGTCGTCGAAGAAGTCGACGTTGCCCTGCGTCTGGTCGGCGAAGGTCTGGTCGACGGTGAAGCCGTCGTGCGCGACCCTTATCGCGGGCTGGAGGACCTTGTCCAGGCCCATCGTCCCGTGCTTCCGCAAGGCCGAAGCCCAACCCGCGACGGTGCCGGGCACGCCGGCGGACATCCCGCTGTAGCGCGCTTCGGCGAACGGCAGCGGGGCGTCGTCCTCCCAGAAGGAGTCCGGGCGCATGGCGGCCGGGGAGATCTCGCGGTGGTCGATGGTCGTGACCTTGCCCTGGTCCGCCCGGTAGATGACCATGAACCCGCCACCGCCGATGCCGCACGAGAATGGCTCGGTCACGCCGAGTACGGCGGCGGCGGCCACCGCCGCGTCCACCGCGTTACCGCCGGCCCGCAAGACCTCGAGTCCGGCCTCGGTGGCGTTCGTGTCGACCGTCGCCACGGCACCGCCCGTGCCCGTGGCCACCGGCACTTTGGCGGGTTGTGCGTGAGCGACAGACGTCGTCAGCCCGGCCAGTACCGCGACGACCGAGCAAACCGAGGTGAGCCTTCGAGTAACGGACATGTCGACACCTTCGTTCCATGGAGTGACGCAGCCCACCATCTTGCCCCTAATGCACACGGCTAGATACGGCCGGACGGGTGTCCTCGCATGTCAACGGAGCCCACTGTGGCCTTGGGTGCCATATAGGCGCCCAAGGCCACCTTCGGCTCCCGATCACGGGGTGGCCTGCACACGCCAGATCTCGAAGTCCGGCTGCGAGTGGTTTGCGGGCGCCGGTTCAGCCGAAGAACACCTCGGCCTCGGCATAGCGGTCTTCCGGCACGGTCTTGAGTTTCGCGGTGGCCTCGGCGAGTCGCACCCGCACGATATCGGTGCCCCGCAACGCGACCATGGTGCCGAAATCCCCGTCTGCGACCGCGTCGACGGCGTGCAGCCCGAACCGGGTCGCCAGCACCCGGTCGTAGGCCGTCGGCGTCCCGCCCCGCTGGGTGTGCCCGAGGATGACGGCGCGCGACTCCTTGCCGGTACGGTGCGCGATCTCGTCGGCAAGCCAGCTACCGACGCCGCCGAGGCGCACGTGCCCGAACGCGTCCTTCTCACCGGTGTGCAGCACCTCGGCGCCACCCTTCGGGAGCGCGCCCTCCGCCACCACGATGATCGGCGCGTACATCCGCTCGAACCTGCGCTCGACCCATTCGACGACCTTGGTCACCGAAAACGGCCGCTCCGGGACCAGGATCACATTGGCGCCGCCCGCCAGTCCCGAGTGCAGGGCGATCCAGCCCGCGTGCCTGCCCATCACCTCGACGACCAGCGCGCGGAAGTGTGACTCGGCCGTGGTGCGCAGCCGATCGATGGCTTCGGTCGCGATGTGCACCGCGGTGTCGAAGCCGAAGGTGTAGTCGGTGGCGTCCAAGTCGTTGTCGATGGTCTTCGGTACCCCGACGACGCCGACGCCGTCATCGGTCAGCCGCTTGGCGACGCCGAGGGTGTCCTCTCCCCCGATGGCGATCAGCGCGTCGATTCCCTGGTTGGCGAGCACCTTCTTGATCTTGTCGACCCCGCCGTCCTCCTTGTAGGGGTTCGTGCGGGACGAGCCGAGGATGGTACCGCCGCGCGCCAGGATGTCCTCGACGTTGTCGAGCCCCAGCGGCCTCGAATCGCCTGACATCGGGCCTTGCCAGCCGCTGCGGAACCCGACCACCTCCCAGCCCTGATCCTCGATCCCTTTGCGGACGACCGCCCTGATCACCGCATTGAGACCGGGGCAGTCGCCGCCACCGGTCAGCAATCCAACACGCATCGGACCTCCGAGTTACCCAGATCACACTGTCGTTTCTCACCCTAGCCAGGGTTACTGGATCGGTGCAGGCGGCCCCGCACCTGGCACCCCCGGGGCCGGCTCGGCCGTGTCGGCTCATGTTAGGCTGCCGCCCATGCAGCGTTATTTCTGGTTTAGCGAGCCGGCCCCGGGTGGGCACGGCGGCGAAACCATGCGCTGATCACTCCCACCCTCCGAGCCGGACAAGCAAGCCGGCTCAAGGTGAAGGGGCGGCTTGTAGAAAGGATCTACTGATGCCGCCCACCGCAGGCCGAGGCGAAAGCACCGGCGCTCGGCTTCATAATCAGCGCGTCACCGCGGTCAGCCCGTTGCTCTCCCCCGCATTACTGCGCCAGGAGCACCCGCTCGATCCGGCCGCGGCCAAGACCGTCGGCCAGGGCCGCGACGACACGCGCGCCATCCTCGACGGCGTCGACGATCGGCTGCTGGTCGTCGTCGGCCCGTGTTCCGTGCACGATCCCGATGCCGCGCTCGACTACGCGCGCAAGCTCGCCGAGCAGGCCGACCGCGTACGCGAGCAGCTGCACGTGGTGATGCGGGTGTACTTCGAGAAGCCGCGCACCACGCTGGGCTGGAAGGGCCTCATCAACGATCCCGAGCTGGACGGCAGCTTCGCGGTGAACCGTGGCCTGCGGCTGGCGCGCCGGTTGCTGCTCGATGTCTCGGCACTGGGGCTGCCTGTCGGCTGTGAGTTCCTCGACCCGATCACCCCGCAGTTCATCGCCGACACCGTCAGCTGGGGCTCCATCGGCGCGCGGACGGCCGCCAGCCAGGTACACCGGCAGCTGTGCAGCGGGTTGTCCATGCCGGTCGGCATCAAGAACTCGACCGAGGGGGATGTGCAGGTCGCGGTCGACGCCACCCGCGCCGCCTCCGCCAGCCACGTCTTCCCCGGCATCAACGACGACGGCCTCGCCGCGCTCATGACCACCGCGGGCAACCCGGACTGTCACGTCATCCTGCGCGGCGGCGCGGCAGGCCCGAACTACGACGCCGAGACGGTCGCGAGCACGCTCGCCGCCCAGGCCAAGGCGGGGCTGCCGGAACGGGTGATCATCGACGCCAGTCACGGTAACAGCGGCAAGGATCACCTGCGGCAGGCCGAGGTCGCCGACGACATCGCGGACCGGCACGCGGCGGGCGAACGTGGCATCGCGGGCATCATGCTGGAGAGCTTCCTCGAGCCGGGCAGGCAGGACCTCACCCTCGGCAAGCGGCATGAGCTCACCTACGGTCAGAGCATCACCGACGCGTGCATGAGCTGGGATGCCACCAGCGAGCTGCTCGACCGGCTCGACGCTGCGGTGCGAGTCCGGCGCGCAGACTAACCCCGGTTCTTAGGGCAGTGCGGATCGCCGCCTCCGTCGTGCGTGAAAGTCAGTGCCCCCGCACGCCTCAGCACTCACGACCTCAGCTACGTGAGTCGTGAGTGCTGAGAGCTGCCCCCGCAACGAATTTCACGCACGAGCGAAAGCTGGGAGCCGTAGCTGCTAGCCGGGTAGCCCGAGCCTGCGGCGCTCCTCCTCGAGCACGCGCCAGCGCTCCAGGTTGTGCCTCGCGTCGGCGAGCGCGTCGTGCGCGTCCACGGGCTGCGGTGGCAGCTGCGGCTTACCGAGATCTTCCCAGCGTTGCCGCAGGTCGCGCGTGAATCTCGGGAGTTGCCGCGGGAGCTGCGGCATCGGCCCCCACAGCTGCGCGAGCGCCACGTGGTCGTAGGCGGCGAACCACGCCCACAGCTCGATACCGCCGTGCGGCTTCCCGATGAAGGCGAGCAGGTCTTGGCGGATCCGCTCCCTGCCGCGCCACGCCGGATCGCTCGGCGACGGCAGCTTCGGCAGCACGTTCGCCCGCACCCATGGGCCCGCCCGGTCGGGGTCGAACTCGGTGGATACCGCGTAGAATTCCCTGCCGCGCTCATCGACGACACCGATCGACACCAGGTCGATGGTCACGCCGTCCTCGATGAACTCGGTGTCGTAGAAGAATCGCACGGTGCTCACTTCGATGTCGGATCATGAGATGTCAGGCTCTGCCACAACCTAGCGGCGACCCCAGCCACCCCCGCGCACGCCCCGCGCTGAAAGACGCTTTCAGTCCGCTGGACGGACTGAAAGCGTCACTCACTCCCTTGAGCTAGCTCGCCTCGGTCTCCGGCGTGCGGTCGGTGGCCACGCCCTCGGGCTGCCTCGGCACCATCGTGACACCGCTGCGTTCGGCGTCGAGCAGTTCCTTGGCCTTGGCGGCGTAGATGTCGACGTATTCCTGCCCGGAGAGCTCCATCAGCGCGTACATGACCTCGTCGGCGATGGACCGTTCGACGAACCGGTCACCCGCGAGCCCGTCGTAGCGGGAGAAGTCCAGCGGCTTACCGATGTGGATCTCGATGCGCCTCGGCCACCACATCCGGGAGCCGATCGGGTTGACCTTCTCGGTGCCGACCATGGCGACCGGAACGATCGGCACCTTCGCCTCGAGCGCCATCCGCGCCACCCCGGTCTTGCCCTTGTGCAGCCTGCCGTCCGGCGAGCGCGTGCCCTCCGGGTAGATGCCGAGCACCTTGCCCTCGCGGAGCAGCCGGATGCCGGTGTTGAGCGCGGCCTGCCCGGCTGAGCCACCGGATCGGTCGATCGGGTACTGCCCCGATCCGGAGAAGAACCACTTCTTGAGCTTGCCCTTAACGCCCCTCTCGGTGAAGTAGTCGCTCTTGGCCAGGAAAACGATCCGTCGTCTGACGTGAGTGGGCAGAAAGAACGAATCGACGACGGCGAGGTGATTGCTGGCGAGGATCGCGCCGCCGGAGGATGGCACGTTGTCGAGCCCGGTGACCTTGGTCGGCCAGAACAGTCGCAGCAGAGGCCCCAACAGCACATACTTCAGGACCCAATACAGCACTGCGCCACCCCGTTCCTCGACCACCGGCCCGCTCAGCCTACGAACGATAACCACGCTCGCACAACGGCCAACCGTCTGTTACCAATCTTGACGCGATCGATCTCACAACAGTCCCGCCCGGCTTCACCCGACATCGCCCGTGAGGGGTTCGCCGGCGCCGGTCCGTGGGACTATGGAGGCGACCGCCTCGCGGCCAGACACAAGGAGGCCCGGCCATGCCAGTGATACCCGGTGCGGAGCCCTTCACGCACGCCGGCTCGACCGATGTCGGCGTGCTGCTCTGCCACGGTTTCACCGGGACGCCGGCGAGCATGCGGCCGTGGGGCAGGCACCTCGCCGAAGCGGGATTCACCGTGTGCGGGCCGCGGCTACCCGGGCATGGCACCACGTGGCAGGAGATGAACCGGACCCGCTGGCAGGACTGGTACGGCTGCGTCCGCGCCGAGACCGATGCGCTGCTCGAGCAGTGCTCGTCGGTGTTCGTGTTCGGGCAGTCGATGGGCGGCACGCTGACGCTGCGGCTGGCCGAAGAGTTCGGGGACGCGATCGCGGGAATAACTCTGGTCAATCCGTCGGTTATGAGCCTGCGCAAGGACATGAAGCTGATCAAGCTGCTGGCCCCGTTCGTTCCTTCCGTGGCGGGCCTCGGCGGTGACATCGCCAAGCAGGGGGTCAAGGAACTGAGCTATCAGCGCGTACCGGTGCGGGCGGCCGCGAGCCTCGCCGAGTTGTGGGGGCTGGTCAGGATGGACTTGGCCAAGGTCACCCAGCCGGTGCTGCTGCTGCGTTCGCTCGTCGACCACGTCGTCGAGCCGGAGAACTCGCGGCTCGTCCTCGAGCGGATCAGGAGCGAGGACGTCACGGAGGTGGTACTGCGCAACAGCTTCCATGTGGCGACGCTGGACAACGACGCACCCGAGATCTTCCTGCGCAGCGCCGAGTTCGCGATGCGGGTTCACGCATCCCGGGCAGGCCTGCCTCACAGTGAGTTAGACACGGTATGAGCAAGACCGACGATTCCAACGGGCAAGACGACGTCGACGTGATCTTCGGCGAGATCGTGGCCGACCTGCGGGCCGACGGCGTGGGCGCGCGGACAGACACCGACGAGCGCGGCGACAAGCCGGCTGGGCCCGAAGAGGGCGGCGAGCAGGCGCCCCGCCCGGCCGCCCCGGCCTCAGGCTGGCGTTCCAGTGACAACGACTGGGACGACACGATGCTCTCGCAGGGCACGGTCGAGGATGACGACGATGAGCATTTCGTGCCGCCGGAGCCGCCACCGCTGCCCAAGCCGACCAGCAACATGCTCGTAGTCGGGCTGTTCTTCACGGTGGGACTGGTGTTGCTGATCGCGCCGCATGTCATCGGTATGGGCGTGACCGTCGGCACCCCGCTCGGCATCCTCTCGCTCGCCGCCGGACTGGGCTTTCTGTTGTTGCAGGCCAGGGACGATCAGCAACCACCGGGATCGGACCCGAGCAACGGTGCCCAGGTGTAGCCGTGAACATCGAGTTCGTTCCGTCGAACCGATCCACCGTCGGCACGGAATGGGAGCTCGCCCTCGTCGACCGTCGCAGCGGTGAGCTCACTTCGGTCGCGGAACGCGATCCTGCACGACGTGTGCGAACCGGGTGCGGAAGGTGACCGATCCGCTCGGCGTGGAGATGTTCTCGGCGGGCACTCACCCGTTCTCGAGCTGGTATCAACAGAAGGTCACCGACAAGGAGCGCTACGCCGAGCTCATCGAGCGCACGCAGTGGTGGGGCAGGCAGATGCTGATCTACGGCGTGCACGTCCATGTCGGCATCGAGCACCGCGACAAGGTGTTGCCGATTCTCGACGCGCTGCTCAACTACGCGCCGCACCTGCAGGCGCTGTCGGCCTCCTCGCCGTACTGGGGCGCCGAGGACACCGGTTACGCGTCGAACCGCGCGCTGATGTTTCAGCAGCTGCCCACTGCCGGGCTCCCGTTCCAGTTCGCCGACTGGGCCGAGCTGGAGTGCTATGTCGACGACATGTACGTCACCGGGGTGATCGATCACTTCACCGAGATCCGGTGGGACATCCGGCCGTCGCCGCACTTCGGCACTGTGGAGATGCTGGTGTGCGACGGGCTGCCGACGCTGGAGGAAGTCACCGCGATCGCGGCACTGACGCAATGCTTTGTCGAGGACTTCAGCTGCCGGCTCGACGACGGTGAGAAGCTGCCGTGGCACGTCCAGGAGAACAAGTGGTGGGCCGCGCGTTACGGCATGGACGCGATCGTCATCCTGGACGCGGCGGGCAACGAGCGACTCGTCACCGAATCCGTCGTTGATCTGCTCGACCGGCTGGAGCCGACCGCGAAGCGGCTGCGCTGCGCCGACGAGTTGCGGGGTGTGGAGTCGATCCTGACCTATGGTGCCAGCTACCAGCGCCAGCGCGCCGTCGCCCGGGAGCACAACGGCAGTCTGAAAGCGGTCGTGGCATCGCTCATCGCGGAGATGCGGGACGGCATCGCGAAGTAGTGACCGCGCCCGTGCTGGCCGTACGCGCTGGCTTGCCCCTCAGCCGTCGATGACGCGGTGCGTCCCCGGCTCGATCGCCTTCGCGTCGTGCTCATACCGGTTGACGTGCTCGGCCTTGCGCGGCGGCCGGTCGTTGGCGATCAGGACCGCGACCCAGGGCAGCGGGACCGACAGCAGGATGAAGCCAAGGGCGAGCCACCAGGTCTGGTAGAAGATCCCGGCCATGATCAGGCAAGGGAACCGCAGTCCCATCATGATCATGTATTTGCGCTTGCGGTCGGCGTGCTGATCGTCATACGACCGCGCCGCCTCGGTGATCAGCACCGGGGAGCCGGACGACTCCGGACCGTTGGCCTCCCTGCTCATCACTGACCACCTCCTCTCCCCATCGTCTCACCGCTGCCCGCCGGCCGATACCGCGACCTGGGTTTGTCGCGACGCCCGGCTTATGAGTGAGAGCACAGCGCCGGTTCGTGGCACTATGCCCCCGTGACCGACGATCACCCTCAGTTCTCGGCAGGGCTGTGCGCGCGACTGCGCGAGGCCTTCGCACGCCACCGCTACGACGCCGACGGGGTGCTGGACGCCATCGGCGTACCGGCGCACCTCGCGCTCGGCAGGGATGAACCTGAGTTGGCCTACCGTGCCAGCCGCGACGCGGGCTCGCTGGGCACCCTCATCCGGCTGTTCCTGCTCGGTGGCGCCGAGCCGGAATCCGACGTCCTCACAGCGCTGGCTCCCCTCGCGCTGCCTGACGCGTTCGAGCTGGGACTGCTGCGGCGCGATGGCGACCGGATCCGCGCCGGGCTCGACGTCCGTCCGCATGCCGACGACACGGGCTCCTGGTGGGTGATCTCCGACCTCGACCCGGAGCAGCGCCGGTGGCTCGACCATGCGGTCGATGTCGATCACGTCCTCGGCGTCGGGCACGCGTCGCTGAGCTTGGTCCGGGCGACGACTCGACGACCCGGCGGCAGCCTGCTCGATCTCGGCACCGGCAACGGCGTCCAGGCGTTACACGCGAGCAGGCACGCCCGGTCGATCACGGCGACCGACGTTTCCGCGCGTGCGCTCGCCCTCGCGCACGGCACCTTCCTGCTCAATGACCTCGACGTCGAACTGTTGCGAGGCGAATGGTTCGCGCCCGTCGCGCGCAGGCGGTTCGACCAGATCGTGTGCAATCCGCCGTTCGTCGTCGGGCCGCCGCGCGTGGACTATGTCTACCGCGACTCCGGCCTCGCGGGCGATGACGCGAGCGCGCTGGTCATCCGCCAGTTGCCCGGGTTCCTCGCCGGCGGTGGAACCGGTCATGTGCTCGCGTCCTGGCTGCACCGCGACGGCGAGGACTGGGCCGAACGTGTGAGCCGGTGGGTGCCCGCCGACACCGATGTCTGGTTCGTGCAACGCGACATCGCCGATCCGGGCCTCTACGTCGGCACCTGGCTGCGCGACGCGGGCATCGATCCCCGGTCACCGGAAGGCCGGGCGAAATCCGGTGAATGGCTGGACTGGTTCACCAGCAACCGGGTCGACGGTGTCGGGTTCGGTTTCGTCACGCTCCGCAAGCTCGAAGGTGCGACGCCGACCGTGGTGTGCGAGGACCTCCGCCAGGCCTACGACGACCCACTCGGTGAGGAAGCCGCAGGGTGGTTGGAGCGCGTCGCGTGGCTGCGGGAGCACCCCGACCTGCTGACCGAGCGGTTCATCGTGCCGGACTCGGTGATCCTGGAGCAGATCAGCGAGCCAGGCGATGACGGGTGGGCCACTACCGTGCGCCGGGTGCACCGCACGAACGGTCCCGGCTGGCAGCACGAACTCGACGAGCTGGCCACCGCGCTGCTCGCGGGATCACGGGGCGCGCTGCCGCTCGCCGATCTGCTTGGCCTGCTCGCGGCCGCCCACGGAGAACCGCTGGACGCCCTCGTCGATGCCGCACTGCCGATGGTCCGTGAACTCATCCGTCACGGCATGCTGCTCCCCGCGCCGGCATGAAGGCCGTCGTCACACGGGTGCTGGAAGCCCGGGTCACCGTCGAGGATGAAGTCGAGGATGAAGTCGTCGGCGCCATCGATGAGCCTGGCCTGCTGGTCCTGCTCGGCGTCCATGCCGATGACACCACGGCGCAGGTGCCGCACATGGCGCGCAAACTGCACGAACTCCGAATTCTGCGCGACGAGCGGTCCTGCGCGACCGCGTCCGCTCCCTTGCTGGTCGTGAGCCAGTTCACCCTCTACGGCGACACCCGTAAGGGGCGGCGCCCGTCGTGGACCGCCGCGGCACGGCCGGAGGTGGCGGAGCCGTTGGTCGACGCCGTCGTCGCGGAGTTACGCGGCCGAGGCGCCGATGTAATGACAGGGCGGTTCGGCGCGATGATGCGGGTGCACAGCGTCAACGATGGACCCTTCACCGTAATCATCGAAGTCTGACCGGGGCAGCGCCCGCCGCTCTCAGGAAAACCTCAGGTTTGGTGGAGGATCGCACCGGGAATTCACCGACAAAACTTGTTCGCGTCGGGAACGAAATCGCGTGTGACGGCGTTGTGCAGAGTGTCCGGCCAGAGCGGCCGGATCGTGCGGCGGGCCATCCGTCCACGCCTGTTGCCAGGGTGCCAGGGGAGGCTGAGAATGTCCGTGAAGACACTCGACCGCGACACTCGCTCGACGTCGATCGAGGACGCCGTCGCGGCAGTGCTGCCGACGCAGCAAGGTCTGCATTCCGAGCAGCCGGATCTCGACGCCCAGGGGCCCTCCGCCGACCTGGTTCGGGTTTACCTGAACGGGATCGGTAAGACCGCGCTGCTCACGGCCGCCGACGAGGTCTCGCTCGCGAAGCGGATCGAGGCCGGGGTATTCGCCCAGCACATGCTCGACACCCAGCAACAGCTCTCCACCAAGCGCCGCTCGGAGCTGCGGGCTTTGGTGCGTGACGGTTCCCGCGCCAAGGATCACCTGCTCGAAGCGAACCTCCGGCTGGTCGTCTCGCTCGCCAAGCGCTACACCGGCCGCGGCATGCCGCTGCTCGACCTGATCCAGGAGGGCAACCTCGGGCTGATCCGTGCCGTCGAGAAGTTCGACTACACCAAGGGCTTCAAGTTCTCCACCTACGCGACCTGGTGGATCCGGCAGGCCATTACCCGCGGTATGGCCGATCAGGGCCGCACCATCCGGCTGCCGGTGCACCTCGTCGAGCAGGTCAACAAGCTCAGCCGGATCAAGCGCGATCTGCACCAGCAGTTGGGCCGGGAAGCGACGCACGAGGAGCTCGCCACTGAGTCGGGCATCCCCGAGCACAAGATCGCCAAGCTGCTCGACCACGCCAGGGACCCAGTCAGTCTCGACATGCCGGTCGGCACGGAGGAAGACGCTCCGCTGGGCGACTTCATCGAGGACGGCGAAGCCACCGACGCGGAGACCGCGGTGATCTCCGGGATCCTGCAGGAAGACCTGCGGCGCGTACTGTCCACGCTCGAAGACCGGGAGCAGCACGTCATCCGGCTGCGCTACGGCATCGACGACGGGCAGCCCCGGACCCTCGACCAGATAGGCAGGCATTTCGGGCTCTCCCGCGAGCGGGTGCGCCAGATCGAGCGCGAAGTCATGTCGAAGCTGCGGCAGGGCGAGCGCGCGGATCGGCTCCGCGCCTACGCCAGCTGACCTCCGTTGATCACCCGGCCGCCCGGCGGCCATCACTCTGAGAGAACGCTGTGAACCCGTTCGGCAGCGTTGACTTGTGAGGCCGATCACGGCACCGTCGAAGGGGCGAGTCAATCGCTTGCTTGTTGTCTAGCCCGCGTAGGGCTGGGACTTCGCGGTTGGGCCACCGGCCTTCAGCCGCGTTCCCCGGAAGGTCGGGTCCGTCGGGGTGGGCCCGGCCTTCCGACTAACTTCCGAACAGGCCGTTGGGCCGGCCACGCGGCGAGGTACGGTTTTGGCCGTGACCACCTTCGAATACAGCGATGTCCTGCCCCTGGCGAAAGACACCAAGACCGAGTATCGCCTCGTCAGCGAAGAGGGCGTGCGGCCGGTCGAGACCGCGGGCAGGCAGCTCCTGGAGATCGAGCCCGCGGCGTTGACCGCGCTCGCGAAGACCGCCATCACCGACATCCAGCACCTGCTGCGCACCTCTCACCTCGAGCAGTTGCGCGCGATCGTCGACGACCCCGAGGCCAGCGGTAACGACCGGTTCGTCGCGGTGGACCTGCTGCGCAATGCCGCGATCTCGGCGGGCGGCGTGCTGCCCATGTGTCAGGACACCGGCACCGCCATCGTCATCGGCAAGCGCACCGAAGGCGTCTTCACCGGCGGTGATGACGAGCGGGCGCTCGCCCGTGGCATCTACGAGGCGTATCAGGAGCTGAACCTGCGCTACTCGCAGCTGGCCCCGGTGACGTTCTGGGAGGAGCGCAACACCGGCACCAACCTGCCCGCGCAGATCGAGCTGTATCACAAGCCGGGCGACGAACCGTCGTATGAGTTCCTGTTCCTGGCCAAGGGCGGCGGCAGCGCGAACAAGACGTTCCTCTACCAGGAGACCAAGGCCGTGCTGAACCCGAAGCGGCTCGCGGGGTTCCTCGACGAGAAGCTGCGCAGCCTCGGCACGGCGGCCTGTCCCCCGTATCACCTGGCGATCGTCGTCGGCGGCATGTCCGCGGAGTTCAACCTGAAGGTCGCCAAGCTCGCGTCGGCCCGCTACCTGGACGATCTGCCGCGCTCGGGCTCACCGGCAGGCCACGCCTTCCGCGACATCGACCTCGAACAGCAGGTGCTGGAGATGACCCGCCAGTTCGGCATCGGCGCGCAGTTCGGCGGCAAGTACTTCTGCCACGACGTCCGCGTCATCCGGCTGCCGCGCCACGGCGCGTCCTGCCCGGTGGGTGTCGCGGTGTCGTGCTCGGCCGACCGGCAGGCGAAGGCCAAGATCACCGCGGATGGCGTGTTCATCGAGCGGCTGGAGCGCGACCCGGCACGGTTCCTGCCCGAGGTCACCGATGAGGATCTCGCCGACGAGGTCTTCTCGATCGACCTGAACCAGCCAATGGACGAGATCAGGGCGGCGCTCACCCAGTTGCCGGTCAAGACCCGGCTCTCGCTGACCGGGCCGCTCGTCGTCGCCCGCGACATCGCCCACGCCAAGATCGCCGAGCGCCTCGAAGCCGGCGAGGACATGCCGCAGTACCTCAGGGATCACCCGGTCTACTACGCCGGGCCCGCCAAGACGCCCGAGGGCTACGCGTCGGGGTCCTTCGGGCCGACCACCGCGGGCAGGATGGATTCCTACGTCGCGCAGTTCCAGGCCGCGGGCGGCTCATTGGTGATGCTGGCCAAGGGGAATCGTTCGAAGCAGGTCACCTCGGCGTGTCAGCGGCACGGCGGCTTCTACCTCGGCTCCATCGGTGGCCCCGCCGCCCGGCTTGCCCAGGACTGCATCAAGCACGTCGAGGTGCTCGAGTACCCCGAGCTGGGCATGGAGGCGGTGTGGCGGATCGAGGTCGAAGACTTCCCCGCGTTCGTCGTCGTCGATGACAAGGGCAACGACTTCTTCAGCGACGTCACTGCCACCTCCGAGCCGGTCCTGCAGATCTCGTTCCGCTGAGGCGCCACGGCCACCATCGTCGTCGTGCGTGAAAGTCCGTGCTCCCGCACGCCTGAGCACTCACGACCCCGGCTGGTGACCTATTGCGCGAGGCCGATGACGAGTGAGCCGACGGCCAGTGCGAGGAACCCGCCGGGGAACGCGATGTTGTAGAACACGCGGGCGCGGACATGTGCGGCGACGGCTCCGATGTAGAACAGCACCAGACCGATCGCGGCGGCGATCCCGATGACAGGTACTCCAGCGAGGCCGAGGATGAGACCGACGGCTCCGGCGCCTTTGAGTGTGCCGAGGTAAGGAAGCCAGGACTGTGGCACACCGACCTCGATCGAGTTGTCGACGACGAATCGGGCCCGCGCGAAGTCCGCGACCACGATCGCGACATTCGCGCCGACGGTAATGGCGGTAACCACGACATACGCGGTGAACATTTCTGGCCCCTCTCCTGCGCGCACGTCATCAAAGTTTCGCCGAGCAGGCGGATGCGCGTCCAATACCTGCATCTATAACCTGATGGCATGGATGTCGATACCCGCCTGCTGCGCTACTTCATCGCGGTGGCGGAAGAGGGCAACCTCACCCGTGCGGCGGCCATATAGGCACTCGAGGACCCCTTCGGCTCGCTTGCGGCGTTATCGGAGCACGTGCTCCAGGATCTGCGCCCAGCGGCGGAGGATGGGTTCGCGGCGGTTGGTGTCGTCGGTGAGCAGGTTGGCGAGGCCGAGCCCGCGGGCCATGTCGAGAGCGCCTTGGACGGTCTGCCGGACGCCGGGCGCGGCTTCGTCGGCGCCGAGCAGATCGATGGCGGCGCGGTGGGCTTGCCTGCCGACATGCCGCTCGAGTCGGACGACGAGATCGTGCAAGGCAGGCTCGGTGGCGGCCGCGACCCACATGTGCAGGGTCGCCTTGAACAGCGTGCCCGTATAGAGGCCGGCGAGCATGGTCAGGATCGCTTCGGTCCGGCGCGGGCCGGAGGGGAGTTCGGCCGCGCCGCGGCGGATCTCGTCGAGCCGGATCTCGGTCACGTACTCCACGGCCGCGGCGAACAGCGACTCCCTGGTCGGGAAGTGGTGTTGCGTCGCACCGCGGGAGACACCGGCCCGGTTGGCGATCACCGCGACGGTGCTGGCGGTCCAGCCGAGCTCGGCCAGTGATTCGATCGCCGCTTCGAGGATGCGCTGCCGGGTGGCCCATCCCCGCTCCTGCTGGGGCTCACGCACCGCCGGGTTGACCACTCATTTCTCCATTCTCACTCACCTGAACCTACGGCAGCGCGGGTTCAGACCTGTCGCTCCCGGCCTTCCCAGAACGGCTTGCGCAGTTCGCGCTTGAGGATCTTGCCGCTCGGGTTGCGCGGCAGCGCTTCGATGAGCTCCACGGTTCTGGGGCACTTGTAGCCTGCCAGTCGTTCACGGGTGAAGGCGAGCAGCTCGTCCGCCTCGGCGGTCTGCCCGGGCAACAGGGCGACGTAGGCCTTGATCGACTCACCCCAGTGGTCATCGGGGACGCCGATGACGGCGACTTCGGCGACCGCGGGATGCGCCGCCAGGGCCTGCTCGACCTCGGGTGAGTACACGTTCTCACCGCCGGTGATGATCATGTCCCTGATCCGGTCCGAGACGAACACGAAACCGCCATCGTCGACGTGGCCGATGTCGCCGGTACGCAGCCAGCCGTCCTCGACGATCGTCTCGGCGGTGGCCTCGGGGCGGTTCAGGTAGCCCAGCATCCGCTGCGGCGAGCGGAACCACAGCTCCCCCGCCTCCCCTCCCGCGACGTCGTGCCCGGTGGCCGGGTCGACCACCCGCATTTCGGCGCCGGGTACCAAGGTGCCTGCCGAGGCCAGCCGCTCCGGCCGAGCGTCATCCCGGTGCGCGGCCGGGTCGAGTGTCGTGATCACACCGGCCAGCTCGGTCTGCCCGTACACCTGGATGAGGTTCATCCGTGGCCAGGCCGAGAGCGCCTTGCGTAGCAACGGCAGCGGCATCGGCGCCGCGCCGTAGATGAGGTATTTCAACCCGGACAGCGCCGCGACAGCCTTCTCCCCGGCGGCGAAGACGGCGGAGATCACGGCGGGCACCAGGAACGCGTGCGTGACGCCGGCGGCGAAGGCGGCGAACAGCGACGCCGGATCGGGCTCGCGGGTCATCGTGCTCGGCACGCCCGCGTGGATGCCGAACAGGGCGTAGCAGGTGCCACCGACGTGGAACAGCGGCATGGCCACCAGGTTGCGGTCGCCTGACTCGAACGGCAGCGCCGGCCCGACGTTCTCGGTGTGCGTGACGATGTTGCGGTGGCTGAGCATCACACCCTTGGGCCGGCCGGTGGTGCCGGAGCTGTACATCACCAGCCAGAGGTCGTCGGGTGATACCTCTGGCAGCCGTTCGGCCGGCTCGGCCCCAGCGACGAACGCCTCGTAGCCGTCGTCGTCGCCGCCCACCACGACGACCTGTTCGACGTTGCTGAGCTTGGCGCGGATCGCCTCGATCGCAGGCAACAGCTCGGCGCCGACGAACAGCACCGTCGCGCCGGAGTCGTTGATCACGTAGTCCAGCTCGTCGCCCGCGAGCCGCCAGTTGACGACGGCGTTGACCGCACCCAGCAACCCGGCTCCGAAACTCACTTCCAAGCACGCAGGATTGTTTTTGTCGAGAAATGCGACTCGGTCGCCCCGGCCGAGGCCCAATCCCGCGAGCCCGCCGGCGACCCGCGTCACCCGCTCGTGCAACTCGGCCCACGACCATTGCCGATCGCCGTAGCTGATCGCCTCCTCATCGGGCTTGGCCTGCGCCCACTGAGCGAGGCGATCGGAGATGAACTCAACCCGATGCGGCGTGGTGACGGTCATGACGCGGTCCCTTCCAACATGCGAGCTTGCTGTGTGACGTGCCCAACAGTTCACCACAACGAGTCGAACAAAACAAGCTAGTCAACTTGTTTTGTACCCGCGCGCAGCAAACGAGCCCAAGGACTCTTCGGGTGCCGCATTGGCACTCAAGGGGTCCTTGGGCTCGCTACCGGATCAGGCGGCGATCAGAGGAGGCCATACCGGTCGAGGTTCATGACCTTGTCCCACGCGGCCACGAAGTCTCGCACGAACTTCTCCTGCGCGTCGTCGCTCGCGTAGACCTCGGCGAGAGCACGCAGTTCGGAATTCGAACCGAAGACGAGGTCGACCCGGCTGCCGGCCCACCTGACCTCGCCCGTGGCGGAGTCGCGGCCCTCGAAGGTCTCCGCGATCGCGCCGTTTTCGGAGGTCGCCTTCCACTCCGTGCCCATTTCGAGCAGGTTCACGAAGAAGTCGTTGGTCAGCGACCCTGGCGACGAGGTGAAGACACCCAGCGGGGACTGCTGGTGGTTCGCACCCAGGACGCGCAGGCCACCCACGAGAACGGTCATCTCGGGCGCGCTCAGGGTCAGCAGGTTCGCGCGGTCGAGCAGCAGGTACTCACTCGGCAGCCGGTGGCCCTTCCCGCGGTAGTTGCGGAACCCGTCCACGGTCGGCTCGAGCGGAGCGAAGGAGTCCGCGTCGGTCTGCTCCTGCGACGCGTCGGTACGGCCCGGGGTGAAGGGCACCTGGATGTCGTGCCCGGCGTCCTTGGCTGCCTTCTCAACCGCGGCACACCCGCCGAGGACGATGAGGTCGGCCAGGGAGATCTTCTTGCCTCCGGCCTGGGAGCTGTTGAAGGACTCTTGGATCCCCTCCAGGGTGCGCAGCACCGTCGCCAGTTCGTCGGGGTTGTTGACCTCCCAGCCCCGCTGCGGCTCGAGCCGGATCCGTGCCCCGTTCGCGCCACCCCGCTTGTCGCTGCCGCGGAACGTCGAGGCCGACGCCCACGCGGTGGAGACGAGCTGGGAGACCGACAGGCCCGAGGCGAGGATCTGGCCCTTGAGGGCGGCGATGTCGTCCGCCCCGACGAGCTCGTGATCCACGGCCGGGACCGGGTCCTGCCAGATCATCGTCTCCTGCGGGACCTGCGGGCCGAGATAACGCTGGATCGGGCCCATGTCACGGTGCGTCAGCTTGAACCAGGCACGGGCGAACGCGTCCGCGAACTCCTCCGGGTTCTCCAGGAGCCGCCGCGAGATCGGCTCGTAGATCGGGTCCACCCGCAGCGCGAGGTCCGTCGTCAGCATCGTCGGGGGACGCATCAGCGAGCCGTCCTCCGGGTCCGGCACGGTGTTCGCCCCGGCGCCGTCCTTCGGCTGCCACTGGTTGGCGCCGGCGGGGCTCTTGGTCAGCTCCCACTCGTAGCCGAACAGGGTCTCGAAGAAGCTGTTGTCCCACTTCGTCGGGGTGGGCGTCCACGTGACCTCGAGGCCACTGGTGATCGCGTCCCGGCCCTTGCCGGTGCCGAAGCTGTTCTTCCAGCCGAAGCCCTGTTCCTCGATGGAGGCGCCCTCGGGCTCGGCGCCGACGTGCTGGTCCGGATCGGCGGCACCGTGGGCCTTGCCGAACGAGTGCCCGCCCGCGATCAGCGCGACGGTCTCCTCGTCATTCATGGCCATCCGCCCGAAGGTCTCGCGGATGTCCCGGGCCGCGGCGAGCGGGTCCGGGTTGCCGTTCGGGCCCTCGGGGTTGACGTAGATGAGACCCATCTGCACGGCGGCCAGGGGATTCTCGAGCTGCCGGTCGCCGCTGTAGCGCTCGTCGTCGAGCCAGGTGCTCTCGGGACCCCAGTAAACGTCCTCGTCGGGCTCCCAGACGTCGGCCCGGCCGCCGGCGAAGCCGAAGGTCTTGAAACCCATCGTCTCCAGGGCGCGGTTGCCCGCGAAGATCATCAGGTCGGCCCACGAAATCTTGCGGCCGTACTTCTTCTTCACCGGCCAGAGCAGGCGTCGGGCCTTGTCGAGGTTCCCATTGTCCGGCCAGCTGTTCAGCGGCGCGAAGCGCTGCATGCCGGCGCCGGCGCCGCCACGGCCGTCATTGATGCGGTACGTGCCGGCGCTGTGCCAGGCCATCCGGATCATGAACGGCCCGTAGTGGCCGAAGTCGGCAGGCCACCACTCCTGCGACGTGGTCAGCACCTCGTCGACGTCCCTCGCGAGGGCGTCGAGGTCGAGGGTCCGGAACTCCGCGGCGTAGTCGAACTCGGCGTCCATGGGGTTGGCCACGGCGGGGTGCTTCCGCAGGATCTTCAGGTTGAGCTGGTTCGGCCACCAGTCGCGGTTGCCCCCACCCTCGGTCGGATGACTGCGACGCCCGGCGGACACGGGGCATCCGCCTGCGGTCTCTTCGTTCATTTCTCCAACAACGGCGTCAGGACTGTCAGACACGGGAATCCTTCCAAGATCAGGCGGTGTTACTCAGGAACTTGTTGCGGTGGAGCAGTCGGGACACAGGCCCCAGTAGATGACTTCGGCCTCGTCGATCGCGAAGCCGTGGTCGTCGGAAGCGGTCAAGCAGGGCTTGGCGCCGACGGCGCAGTCGACGTCGGCGATAGCACCGCAAGACCGGCACACGACGTGATGGTGGTTGTCCCCGACCCGCGCCTCGTAGCGGGCCACGGAGCCCGGCGGCTGGATGCGCCGCACCAGTCTCGCCGCGGTCAGCGCCCGCAGCACGTCGTAGACGGCCTGGTGGGAGACGTCACCAAGATCCTCACGCACGACACCGATGATCGAGTCCGTGTCGGCGTGCGGATGGTCGTGCACCGCGGACAGCGCGGCTACCCGAGGACGCGTCACACGCAGGTCCACCCCGCGCAGCATGCGCTCGAAGTCCGATGTCGTGGGCACAAGCCGAAGTCTGGCACGTTTTCTGGAATCAATCAAGATTCGGCGCGGCGCGCCCGCCTATCAGGTCATTGCGGCTGGTACGGCACGAACGCATCGCGTACCGCCTCCGGTGGCCGTGTCGGCCGTAGCGACCGCGGGTCGACCCAGACGTACCGGTTGACCACTTCGGCGACCGGCTCGTCGGCACGGCGCATGTCGAACCGCAGCACCAGCGACGTGTTCCCGACCCGGTCGACATAGCTGTCGACCAGTACGTCGTCGCCGAACCGGCACGCGGCGAGGTAGCGCACGTTCGACTCGGCGACCACCAGGTCGACGCCCATCCGATGGAGCTCGGTGACCGAGCCGAACAGCGCGTTCAGGCATTCGAAGCTGGCCATGTCGGCGTAGGCGAGATAGTGCGCGTTGAACACCACTCCCTGCGGGTCACACTCGTGGAACCGCACCTTCAGCGGCATCCGCACGATCCGCTGTCGTGTTTCCGTCATGCCGCGACGGTATCGGCCGGTTCCGATGAGCGAATCCTTTGGGTGAGTCGATCATGAGGCCGTGTGGTTGCTCCAGCAACCAGTTCGCATCAAGGTCAACATCCGGGTGTGCAGCGGTTGCCACCGATGAGTTTCGCCCAGCGCCACTGCCCGCGATGTGGCTGGACGGCAAGCTGCACTTTTG
>WHSS01000046.1 GCA_009379975.1 Actinophytocola sp. | reverse complement strand
GACGCGATGTCGTCGGCGCGCCGGATCGCCGGGCGGATGGCCACCGACCCGAATGTGCGGCGGGTGGTGCAGACCGTGGTGCCGGTCGCCGGCTTGCTTGCCGAGACCGCCGCCACCCTGACCGAGGCCGAGGTGGCGCAGCTTCGGCGGATCGCGGGCTTGCCGCCAGCGGAAACGGAGGGCCTGCTGCTGACTGCCGACCGGTTCACACAGCGGATGCCCGAGCTGGACCTGACCGGGCTCGAGCGGGAGGCGCTGCTGGCCCGCTTCGGGCTGTTCGGCATCCGGCTGGCTATCTCGCTACTGCGGCACGGTGTCGCGGGTAACGCCACCGAGCTCGCCGCCGAACTCACCGACCGCAGCGGCGTCAGTGACCTGCGCGAGGTGCTGTCTTCGCTGTTCTTCGACCGGCGCGACGTGCTCAAGAGCCGCTCGGCGCTGCTCGGCCTCGACGCGCTGACCCGTGCCCGGCCACGGCCGGGAAGCGACCTGGTGGCCGCCGAGGTGGAACGGATCATCGCCGCGGCGCACCCGTTCCAGGAACTGCGGGTGCTTTCCGCGCTCCGGGCGGGCTGGGTCACCGGAAAGCCCGCTGTGCTGGCCGAACTCGAACGGGTCATCGGCGGTGGGGGTGTGGGGTTGCCTCAGCGACTTGACCAGCAGCCCGACGCCGACACCGAGGCGCTCGCAGCTTCGGCGTCCGAGGCGCTGGCCCGCTGGCAGCGGCGCGCCGAAAACCCGCTGACCGATCACGAGCTGGCGGTGGCGGCGCGGGTCGCGATCCGCTCGTGTGAAGGCATGCTGGCCCAGCTGAGGGGGCCGCGATGAACTCGCTATTCGCCCTCCTCCACTTCGGTCCCGCTGTCGCCTCCGGTTTCCGCCGCCCCGTCGGCGGGCAGGCCGTAGCCGTCGTCGAGGGTGTGGTCGGTGAACAGTTCGTCCTGCGGCGCCGGCACGGTGGGTACTTCGGCCGGCTCTTCGGGGGCGGTGTCGGCAGGCATGTCGGCGGCGGTGTCGCCCGCGCCGAAGTCGAGGTCATCGCTGCCGGCGCCGAACGGGATCGCCGTTTCCGTGATTTCCGCCGCTTCGAACGGGGCGCCGTCGAACTGAGTGCCCTCGATTTCCACGGCATCAAGGTCGTCGACCGGGGCGGTGCCGAGCAGGCGGAGGCCGTGCGTCGGGTCGGCAGGCTCGTCCGACGCCGCAGCGGTGTGGGCGGTGACGAAAGGCGCGAGGTGCTCGGCGAGGGCGACCGGTGCCGTGTCGGCGTAGCTGACGATCGCGTCGGCGATGAGCGAGCCCGGCAGGTCGTGGTGCCCCGCTTCGCGCAGCAGGGCCGCCGGGTCGCGGTCGGCATGTGCGCCGCTGACCAGCTCGTCGAAGACCGCTCTGAGCGAACGTGGCGAATCCATGCCGTCAGCGTAGGCGGCCGCACCACGGCATGCCTCGGGGAAATCCCCCGGATACCCCCTACCTACCACTCATGGAGCAGCAGCTGATGTACGCACTCGGTATAGACCTCGGGACCACGTTCACCGCTGCCGCGACCTGGCGTGACGGCCACACCGAAGTGGCCTCGCTGGGCAGCAGGGCCGCCGTCATCCCGTCGGTGGTGCTGCTGCGTGACGACGAGACCGTCCTCACCGGCGAAGCGGCGAGCAGGCGCGGCCTCAGCGAACCACAGCGGGTGGCCAGGGAGTTCAAGCGCAGATTCGGCGACAGCACGCCCATTCTGCTCGGTGGGAGCCCATACTCGGCCGAGGCGCTGTCGGCGAAGCTGCTGCGGGCGGTCATCGACGACGTCGCCGCGCGGGAGGGCGGCCACCCCGCCCGGATCTGCATCTCGCATCCGGCGAACTGGGGCCCGTACAAGCGGGATCTGCTGAGCCAGCTGGTGCGGCTCGCCGACGTGCGGGCGCCGGTCAGTTTCACCACCGAACCCGAAGCCGCCGCCGTGTTCTACGCGCACCAGCAGCGCATCGAACACGGCGCACTGGTCGCGGTCTACGACCTGGGCGGCGGCACCTTCGACGCCACCGTGCTGCGCAAGACCGAAGCCGGGTTCGAAATCCTCGGACAGCCCGAGGGTATCGAGCGGCTCGGCGGGATCGACTTCGACGCGGCGGTGTTCGCGCACGTCCGCCAGGCACTGGACGGCAAGCTGGCCGAGTTGGACGAGGATGACCCGGCGGCGATCGCGGCAGTGGCGAGGTTGCGCGGGGAATGCGTCGAGGCGAAAGAGGCGCTGTCCTCCGACACCGACACGTCGATCCCGGTACTGCTGCCCAACATGTCCACCGAGATCCGGCTGACCAGGGCCGAGCTGGAAGCGATGGTCCGGCCGACACTGCACAGCACGATCGAGGCGCTCCGGCGCGCGCTGCGTTCGGCGTCGGTCAGCCCCGAACAACTGCACTCGGTGCTGCTCGTCGGCGGCTCATCGCGGATGCCGCTGGTGTCCCAGCTCGTCGGGGCCGAGCTGGGCCGTCCGGTCGCCGTCGACGCACACCCCAAGCACGCGGTTGCGCTCGGTGCGGCCTGGCTGGCGGGTGGTGCCCGGCAGCGGCAGCCGCAGGCCCAGGGGCGGCAGGTACCACGTGCGGTGCCGGTGCCGCCGCCTGCGGTGCCGCCGCAGCAGCAGCGGCAACCGGCTCCGACCGAGCGGCGGCCGCAGCAGCCGACTGAGTTCGTGCCGGTGGTCAATGCGCAGGGTGGTCCGCCGCCCGCCGCGCCTGCCACACCGCCGCGGGGGGCCGACCAGCCGGCCGGCTCGCCGGGCCGGCGAGCCAAGCGGTTACTGCTGGTCGGTGCCGGGGTGCTGGTGATCGCGCTGCTGGCCAGGGCGGGTGTGTGGGCGATGAACCGGGATAACACCCCTGGCGCCGGTGCGGACCCGAACACCACCACGACGACGGCACCGAAGACGACCAAGGAGAAGCCGCAGGTGCCCGCGGACGAGCAGTGCACCGATGCGATCAAGAGCAATGAGCGGTGGGTGTGCCTCACCGGCGCCCGCTTCGACGGCGAGGAGCTGGTGATCGACTACCAGGCCGATTGGGCGGGCGGCACCCCGAACATCAACGGCGGCTTCCACCTGCACATCTGGGGCAGCGACGGCACCGCGCCGCCGGATGACGTGATGGGCACGCACGCCGGGGACGGCCGCGGCAACTGGGTGATCAAGGATCAGTTGCCCGCGGTGTTGTCGGCAGCGGATGTCGCCGAAGTCATCGGTGATGAGCCCAAAGCCTGCGCTCGCATCGCCAACAGCGAGCATCAACTCGTCCCCGTCGACGAGGGGAGCTACGGCACCGGGAACTGCGTGCCTATCGAACGGTGATCGGTGGCAGTCTGCTCAGCGTGCGCGGTCGTCGGCGGCCTTCGCCATGTTCCGCGTGATGGCCGCCGCGATGTCGGTGTACCTTTCCGGCGGCAGGTCATGGCCCATACCCGGAACGAGCATCAACTCGGCGTCCGGGACGGCTCGCGCGGTCGCCTTACCGCCGGAGACATTGACCAGCGGATCCTTCGTGCCGTGGATGACCAGCGTGGGTACCCGTACCCGCGAGAGCTGTCTCGTCCGATCGGTCGCGGCGTTGATCGCGGCGACGTGCCGGAAGTAGCCCCCCGGATTGAGGCCGCGGTCGTAGGTGGCGCCGAAGAGCTTGCGGATGCGCTCCTCGTCGACGGGGTAGTCGGCGGCGAGCATGCGCCAGGTCTTGACCGACTGCCGGAGGTACTCCTCGCGGCTGCGCGGCCCCGTGCTGAAGAGCCGTCGCATCGCCTGCGGGCTCGGCCAGCCGACCAGCCGGTTGCCGGTGGTCGACATGATCGAGGTCAGTGATCGCACCCGGCTGGGGTGGTTGATCGCCAGTGTCTGCGCGATCATGCCGCCCATGGACATCCCCGCGACGTGGGCGGAGTCGATGCCGAGGTGATCGAGCAGCCCGGCCGCGTCGTCGGCGAAGTCGGCAAGGCCGTAGGGCGGGCGCTGCAGCCGGAGAAAGCTGCGCGTGACGCTGACCCTGCCGCTCAGCCGTGATGACCGGCCGCAGTCGCGGTTGTCGTAGCGGATGACGTAGCAGCCACGGTCCACCAGCTCCTGGCAGAACTCGTCGGCCCACCAGATCATCGGGCCGCCCAGCCCCATGATCAGCAGTAAGGGGTCGCCGTCGGGATCGCCCATCGTCTCGTAGCAGATCTGGAGGTCGCCGATTTCCGCCATGCTCTCGGTCATCCGATCAGTATGCCGTCGCGCCGCGCCGGCCTCTACACCCTTGTGCTGCCACTCTAACTACTGAACGTGATCACCGGATTGCGGGCTGACACCGCCGGTCGTCGCTGGCAGGCTGGAAGCCCCTGGTCGTCGCGCGGAAGCGAGCAGCCATGGACGCGCCGATGCCGATCCTGTGGGCGATGGCCGTGGTCTTCGTCGCGCTCGCGGTGCCGGGCGTCGTGCGACTGGTCCGTGGTCATCCCGCCGCCGAGTTGCGCTGCCGGGTGAACCGGGCGGACGAGGTCGCGGAAGTGTTGCTGTGCCTCGGCATGCTGGCGATGGTCCTGCCTATAGGCGCGCCCGTTCCGCTGGCGGGCTGGCAGGCGCTCTTCGGGCTGGCGGCGCTGTGGCTGTCGGTGTCCTGGGTGCGGGCGCGGCGAGTGTCGGAGTCTGGCGCCTGCGTGGCCCGGCAATGCGGGCACCACGCCATCTGTGCGGTGGTGATGCTGTACATGCTGCTCGGCGTGGCCGGGCACACCGGTCACGACGGCGATCCGTGGCTGACGATGGCCGGGCATACCGGTGTCCTGCCGCTGCCGGCGCTTGCCGCCGCCGCTGCGGGCTATCTCTTTGTCGACATGGCGCGCTGCACGGTGCTGGCCGCGCGTGACACCGGCGATGTCGGGGCGGTCCCGGTGATGTTTCGTGCTCGGATCCGCCACGCCGCTCGCGCGGTCATGGGCGTCACGATGGGAATCATGCTGCTGTCTATGACGTGATGGCGTGCTTCCGCCTGTGGTGGTCGTGGCAGGATCAGAATGTGCCGATGAAGATCATGTACGCCGACGTGACCGACCCGCGCGTTCAGGCTTTCCTGCAAGCACACCTGGACGACATCGCACCGACGGCGCCGGAGGAGAGCCGCCATGCGCTGAGCTTTGCTGAGTTGGCCGAGACCTCGGTCCGCCTGTGGGCGGTGCGCGATGGCGACGAGGTCGTCGGCACCGGGGCGCTGGCGGCCCTGGAGCCGGGACATGAAGAACTGAAGAGCATGCGCACCGACCAGGCACGACGAGGACAAGGCATCGCGCGCGAACTGCTGGAGTACCTCGTTGACAACGCCAAAAGCCGGGGAATCACACGCATCTCGCTGGAGACCGGAAGCATGGACTTCTTCGCCCCCGCCAGGGCGCTCTATGCCAGCGCCGGTTTCGCCCCGTGCGCACCGTTCGGTTCCTACGTCGAGGATCCCAACAGCACCTTCATGACCCGCGTGCTGTGAGTGGCGCGGCTGAAGCTGTCAGGCGTTTTGGTTGCTCTGGCCACCAAAACGCCTGACAGCTGCGTCACCAGACCGGAGCGCTGGTGGAAAACTTGGTGGACGTCCGGGGCGCGGTGTCGCCATGATGACGGCGAAAGGGGAATCACCGTGCCTGAGATCGAGACCGGTGTCGCGCTGGTGCGCCGCTTGCTGTCCGGGCAGTTCCCGCACTGGGCGGATCTGCCGATCCGCCCGGTCTCCTCGTACGGCACCGACCACGACATATTTCGGCTCGGTGATCGCCTGGCCGTTCGGCTACCGCGCCCCGGCGGCGTCGGGCAAGCGGCGAAGGAGGCCGAGTGGTTGCCGAGGTTCGCGCCGCACCTGCCGCTCGCGGTTCCGGAGCAGCTTGCGATGGGGCAGCCGGCGGAGGGCTTTCCGTTCGAGTGGTCGGTGTGCGAGTGGCTACCCGGCGAGGACGCCAACGGCACGATCGACGACCTGGAGCAGGTGGCGGCCGACCTAGCCGCGTTCGTGATGGCGCTGCACAAGTTCGACGTGACCGGAGCTCATCCGCGTCTGCCCGGTAATCGGGGCTGCCCGCTCGCGGAAGGCGACGAGGCTGTTCGCCGGTCTATCGCTGAGCTCGGCGACCGAATCGACGGTGAAGTCACCCTCCGCTTATGGGAGGAGTCGCTCAACGCCCCGGTATGGGACGACCCCGAGGTATGGGTGCACGGCGACCTGCTGCCGGGCAACCTGATCGTCATCGACGGTCGCCTGTCGGCCGTCATCGATTTCGGCGGCCTGAACGTGGGCGATCCGGCCTGCGACCTGCTGCCCGCGTGGAATGTGTTCACCGGCGCCAGCCGCCAGCGGTTCCGGGCCGAACTCGCACTCGACGACGCGACCTGGTTGCGTGGCCGCGGCTGGGCGCTCTGCCAGGCGTTACCTGCCCTGTCGTGCTACTGGGACACCAACCTGGGCATGGTTCGCCAGGCCTCGCGCGCGCTGGCGGAGGTCCTTGCTGACGGCCCGAGCGCCTTACGTCAGCTTCGAGCGCAGCAGCTTGCCGGTCGCGTTGCGGGGTAGCTCGGCGAGGAAGACGAACTCCTTGGGCACCATGTAACGGGCCAAGTGCTCGCGCAGGTAGTCCTTGAGCTCATCGGCGCTGACCTCGCTCCCCGGACGGGTCACGACGAAGGCCTTCAGCCGCTGCCCGAACTCCTCGTCCGCAACGCCGACGACGGCGACTTCGGAGATCGCATCATGACCGGCAAGGACGTGCTCGACCTCCTGCGGAAAGATGTTCTCGCCGCCGGAGACGATCATGTCGTCCTCGCGGCCGTCGATGAAGATCCTGCCATCGGCGTCGCGATGCCCGAGATCCCCGGTCGGCATCAGACCGCGGGTCAGCTCGGGCTTCGGGCCGCCGCCGGAGTAGCCCTCGAAGGTCAGTGAGCTGCCGACACAGACTCGGCCGATGGCCCCGGGCGGCAGCTCCTCGCCGTCCGAGCCGAGTACACGCACGTCGACACCGCTGACCGGACGCCCCACGGTTCCGGGCGCGGCGGCGAGGTCCGCGGGATCGGCGACGGTGGCCACGCCCGCTTCCGATGAGCCGTAGCCGTTGTAGAGCACCTGCCCGAAGACGGCGGTGAACCGGCTCGCCAGCGCCGGGCTCAACGGCGCGGCACCGGAGAAGGCGGCACGCAGCGATGAGGTGTCGTAGCGCTCGCGCTCGTTCTGCGGCAGCTGCAGGATGCGCTGCAGCATGGCCGGCACCGCGAGCATGGTCGTTACCCGATGCCGTTCGATGTCGGCCAGCAGCGCCTCGGGATCGAACTTGCGCCGCAGCACCACGGTGTGACCCATCAGCATGGCCATCGCGAGGAACGCCAGCCCGAAGCCGTGGAACAGCGGGGGCGCGATGACCATGGCTTCCTTGGTGCGCAACGACATTCGCGCGATCACGGTGACCCCGATGCCCATGGTGTCCATTGCGGACGGCGTGCGGGGGACACCCTTGGGTACCCCGGTCGTCCCCGAGGTGAGAATGACGACCTTGCCGGGAGCGTGCGGCCGCGGGGCCTGCGGTGCGCTCTTGCGCACGAGCGAGTCGATGGTGTGCTCACTGCCGCCCTCGTGCCAGGACAGCACCAAGGGACCGGCGAACTCCGCTGCCTCGAACGCGCGGCCGAACTCCTCGTCGCAGATCACGGCGCTGATGTCGTGCTTGGCCACCAGCTGGGCCAACGCACGCGCGGGCAGTTCGGTGTTGAGCAGCAGCAGATCGGCACCGAGCCGGCCCGCTGCCACCGCGGCCTCGAGGAAACCGCGGTGATTCCGGCACATCATGGCCACCGCGGTGCCCTGCCCGATCCCGGACTCCGCCGCGAGCCCGTCGGCCAGCGCGGCCGCTCGCCGGTCCAGCTCGCCATAGGTCAGCTGGCCCAGCTCGTCGATGACCGCGACCTCGCCGGGCCAGCGCGCCGCCGCCGCAGCGCAGAGCGTCGCCGGGCTGGCGCGCCAGTTCCACCACGAACCCGCCATCCTGGCCAGCGTCGACGGCCGTGCGGGCGCGAGCAGGCCCGACCGGAGCAGCGCGGGCGCGTTGGTCAGCGCGAGGCGGGCGGCGGCCGCCTGCTCGCCGAGTGACAGCCGGCTCAACGGGACCCGCCCGCCCGGGAGGTGAGTTCGGTGAAGCGGGAATTGCCGTTGGCGCTCGAAGTGTCGGTGGAATTGCGATACAGCATGCTCAGCCCCCAATCCACGGGCTTTCGCAGCACAACGCTGCCGAGCTCGGCCGGGCCGAGCCACCACGGCTCGATGGTGCGTGGCCGCTTCGCAATCGCGCGTGCGACAAGTTCGGCGGCTTCGCCTGAGCGAAGCCCCGGCAGCTGCCGCATGATCGGCGTCGGGGCGCTCATCCGGGTGTAGATCAGTCCCATGTAGAGCGTGGAGACCGTGACGCCATCGGGCTGGATCTCCGGCGTGATGCTGCGCAGCCACGTGTCGTAGGCACCTTTGGACGCCTGGTACGCGCCCCAGCGAGGCCCCGGCGGAACGCGCACGCCGAGCGTCGAGACGTTGACGATGTGGCCCCTGCCCCGCGCGCGCATCGACGGCAGCAATGCCAGCAGGAGCCGGACCGGCCCCAGGTAGTTGATGCCGATGGTGCGTTCGAAATCGTGGAAACGGTCGTACTGCAGGTCGACGGAGCGGCGGATCGACTTGCCCGCGTTGTTCACCAAAATGTCGACGTGGCCGTGCTCGGCGAGGATGGTCCCCGCGAGCGCCTCGGCGGCGACCGGGTCTGCCAGATTCGCCGGATACGCATACGCCTTGCCGCCTGCCGCGGTGACCTCCTCGACGATCAGCTCGAGCCGTTCGGCGGTGCGTGCCGCGAGGAGCACCTTCGCTCCCGCCTGGGCCAGCATGCGCGCGGTCGCCGCCCCGAGCCCGAACGACGCGCCAGTCACCAGCACGGTCTTGCCCGCGACGGCCGAGCGGAGCTCGTTCTCATCGGTCAGCCCATGAGGATTGACGATCCGGTTGACGACCGACGTGGCGGTCCGGGTCAGCGATCTCAGCATCATTCACTCCTGAGGTGTGCGGGAGTTGCCGGCATCGAGGCCGGCAACGACGGTGGTGGCGGTGAACTCGACCAGTTCGCGCCAGCCGGAGGAATGCAGTCGTCGCCTGCCACTGGTGACGTGATCGGCGAGGCCGGTGATGGTGGCCCAGAGAAACGGCAACGCCAGCCGCGCCGCTGCTTCGCTGGTGACGGTGCCGCCGCGGGCGTTCGCGATCCGGGCCATGGTGCCCGCGACGGCGGCGATGGTGCGCTCTGCCGCGGCGATCAACGGCTTCGCGATGTCCTCGGCGGTGGGGTTCTCCGCCAGCAGCACCGCCCAGATGTTCAGTTCGCGGCCGAAGACCCGGTACACGTCCAGATACGCCGTCGCGATCGTGACGAACAGCTGTTCCGGGGTCCGCGCGCTCGCACATGCGGGTTCGATCTCAGCGCGGAACTCGTCGATGCGCTGCGCGTAGAGCGTGGCGAAGAGCTCTTCCTTGCTCCGGAAATACGTGTAGACCGTGCCCGGGCTGACCCCGGCGCCGCGTGCCACCTCGCGCATGTTCAACGCCGCCAGCCCGCCCTCGCTGAGCTGTGAGCGCGCCGCGTCGAGGATGTCGGCCCGTCGCTGCTCGGTTTGCCCCCATGTCGTGCTGGTGGCCATGCTGCTCACTTCCGGGCGGCAAATTGAACGTTGTTCAGAACGGATGCTACCGCAGCAGGGCCATCGCGGCGTTATGACCGCCGACACCACTGACCCCGCCGCCCCGGACCGCGCCCGCACCGCACAGCAGGATCCGTTCGTGGGCGGTTTCCACGCCCCAGCTACCCGCCTGCGCCAGATCCGTCGCGTAGGGCCAGCTCAGATCCCGGTGGAAGATGTGACCCGCGGGCAGGCCGAGTTCGCCCTGCAGGTCCAGCGGCGTTTTGGCCTCGATACACGGTTTGCCTTCTGCGTCGGTGGCGAGGCAGTCTTCGATCGGCTCCGCCAGGACCTGGTTCAGCGATACCAGCGTCGCCTTCAGCGCGGCGGACCGAGCGGCGTCGTTGTCCACTTCGAACAACCGCGCGGGCATGTGCAACCCGAACAGCGTCAGCGTGTGCGAGCCCGCCGCGCCGGGGCCGATGATGGACTCGTCGGTCAGCGAGTGGCAGTACACCTCGCACGGCGGGACGGCCGGGATCTTGCCCGCGTCCGCTTCGGCATAGGCCGTGGCCAGCTGCTGGTAGTCCTCGTTGACATGCAGCGTGCCGCTGAACGCCTCGCGCGGATCCACCGAGGCGTCGGCGATCCGCGGCAGCCGGCGCAGCACCATGTTGACCTTCAGCTGCGCGCCCTCCGGAGCATCGTCGCCGTCCGGCTCGCCGAGGAGCCGGGCCAGCGTGCTCGGCGCGACGTTGGCCAGCACATGCCCGGCGTGCAGCACCTCTTCGGCGTCCCGGTGCCGGTAACGGACTTCGCCGTCCGGGTCGAGCGAGATCACCTCGGTTTCGGTGAGCAGCTCCGCGCCCGCATCGGTGGCCGCGGTGGCCAGGGCGGCGATCACCGCGCCCATCCCGCCGACCGGGACGTCCCAGTCGCCGGTGCCGTTGCCGATGACGTGATAGAGCAGGCAGCGGTTCTGCCGCAGGAGCGGGTCGTGCGCGTCGGCGAACGTGCCGATCAGCCCGTCGGTCAGCACCACACCGCGCACCGTGTCGTCGGTGAACGTGGCCTCCAGCGCCTCGCCCAGCGGATCGGCGAAGAGCATCCGCCACGCCCGGTCGTCGCCGACCACCGCGCGCATCTCCGCCTCGCTCAACAGCGGCTGGGTCATGGTGGGGAACACCCGCTGCGCCAGCTTCGCCGTCATGTCGTAGAACCGTTGCCAGGCGTCGAAATCCGAGGTTGATCCGGTGACCGCGGCGAAGGACGCGCGGGTCCGCTCGACGTCCCCGTTGTCCACCAGCAGGCCGGACGCGGCGCCGTCACGGGGGAGCGGCGTGTAGGACGAGATCCGCCTGCGGCGCAGCGTCACCGGCAACGCGAGGCCTTCGATGATCTGCTTCGGCAGCAGGCTGACCAGGTAGGAGTAGCGGGAGAGCCGGACGTCGACGCCGGGGAAGGCGCGGAACGACACCGCGGCGCCACCCACTTCCGGCCTGCGTTCGAGTACCCGGACCGACTTGCCCGCCCTGGCAAGGTAGGCGGCGGCGACCAGCCCGTTGTGCCCGCCCCCGACCACGACGGCATCGACGGCATCGACGGCATCGACCTGACGCGACCCGCGCATGTTAATGCTCACGGACGCGACCCTACTGTCAACGGAGCGAGCCGCCATCGTCGTGCGTGAAAGTTCTTGCCCCCACACGCTTCAGCACTCACGACCCCAGCCAGGTGGGTCGTGAGTGCTGAAGCGTGCCCATGCAAAGAGTTTCACGCACGAGCGAAGCTGGGGGTCCCGACTCAGGCTGGGGTCAGCACGGCGTCGGCCAGCACCGGGGTGCCGCGCTCCGCCGTTGTGGTGCTGACCAGGAATCGGCCGTCTTCCTGCCAGATGCGGGTGCGCAGCGTCTCGCCGGGCAGCACGATCCCGGCGAAGCGTGCGGACCACGAGCGCACCCGGTGCGGATCGCCGTCGAGCAGGGCGTCCGTCACCGCCTTCGCGACGATGCCGTAGGTGCACAGCCCGTGCAGGATCGGCGCGTCGAAGCCGGCGGCCTTGGCGAACTCGGGATCGGCGTGCAGCGGATTGCGGTCGCCGCAGAGCCGGTACAGCAAAGCCTGCTGCGGCAGCGTCGGCGAATCGACGACCGTGTCCGGCTCGCGATCGGGCAACGTCACGGCGTCCGACGGCCCGCGCTCGCCGCCGAAGCCGCCCTCACCGCGGGCGAAGATGCTCGACAACGCGGTCCACAGGGGACTCCCGCCGGCGTCGAAGACCTCGGTCTCCTGCACGACCACGGCCGCCTTGCCCTTGTCGAAGACGTCGACGATACGGCCGCGCGCGACGGCCTTACCCTCGACCGGAATCGGACGGTGCACGGTGACCGACTGCCTGCCGTGCACCACTTTCGCCAGGTCGATCTCGACGCCGGGGAAGGACACCGACGGGGGCTCGTAGGTGCGCAGGTTCGGCGCCACTGTGGCGAAGCTGGGCAGCACGCGCAGGTCCTGCTCGTAGGCGTAGCGCAGCTCGCGCGGATCGGCCGGGTTCGCGCCCGCGCCGATGCCGAGGTGATACAGCAAGACGTCCGCGGACTCCCAGGAGAACGTCGTCTCGCCGAGGTCCGCGCCGACGGCGACGGCCGGATCGATGGGCATACCAGCTCCCTTATTCGTAGGTGACGGAAATGTCGTCGGTCACCGGGATCGACTGGCACGCGAGCACGATGCCTTCGTCCAGGTCGACGGGTTCCAGCACCTCGTTGTTGAGCATCTTCACCTCGCCCGAGACGATCCGGCACGCGCAGGCACTGCAGTTGCCCTCGCGGCACGAGTATGGCGCATCGAGGCCCTTCTCGAGGAGGAAGTCGAGGAGTTTGCGCTGCCGCGGCCAGGCGAACGTGTGCTGCTCGCCGTCCAGGTCCACCGCGAGCGAAACCGGCCCGCCCGCCGAGGCAGGCTCCACTTCTTCCGTGGTGTCCTCGACCTCGAACGGGTTACGGGAGAGCGAGATGAACTTCTCGACGTGCACCCGCTTGCGGTGGACGCCGAGGCCGGTCATCGCGGCGGCGGCAGCGTCCATGAAGGCGCCGGGGCCGCAGATGAAGACCTCGCGGTCGGACCACGGCTCGGCGAGCGCGGCGAGCTGGGCGACCGAGGGCAGCCCCTGCACCGTCTCCAGCCAGTGCAGCACGGTGAGCCGGTCCGGCTGCTCGGCGCAGAGCGCGTTCAGCTCATCGGCGAAGATCACCGACCGCTCGTCGCGGTTGGCGTAGATCAGCGTGACCTTGCCCGAATCCTGCGCCAGCACCGACTTCAGGATGGACATCACCGGGGTGATGCCGCTGCCCCCGGCGAAGAGCAGCAGGCTGGCGCGCAACGACTTCGGGGTGAACACCCCGCCGGGCGGCAGCACGTCGATCGCCATGCCCGGGTGCGCGTTGTCGCACAGCCAGTTCGAGCCGTAGCCCTCGCGTACGCGCTTGACCGTGACCTTCAGCGGCCCGCCCTCGTGCGGCGCGCTGGACAGCGAGTAGCAGCGGCCGACCGAGCCCGTCCGGTCGCTGGGCACCCGCAGTGTGAGGAACTGGCCGGGCCGGTAGCGGAAGCGTTCCGCCAGTTCCGGCGGCACATCGAACTCGATCGAGCGCGCGTCGTGGGTCTCCGCGATCGTGCGAGCGATGTGCAGCCGGCAGAAGTCGGCGCCCGGCAGTTCCGGGTCAGTCAGCTCAGTCACCGCCTGCCGCCTCGATCTCGCCTTCGGTCGCGGCGTGGGCGATGCTGTCGGCCAGTCGCTCGCAGGTGTCCAGCAGCGCGGTGGTGCCCCCGGCCGCCACCCGCTCGGCATAGACCGGGCAGCTCGCCGCCGGGTCCGACGTCCACTGGATGCTGGTGTGCTGCGGGCTGTTCTTCCGGACCAGCACCTCGGTCCCGCAGGTGCGGCAGGCCAGCGGCCGCAGCCCGCCGGTGAGGAACTCCCGCCGGTCGGCCAGGGTGTCGGCGCGCGCGGCCGGCTCACCGAACGTCGTCCTGCCGCCCGGTGCACCACCGTTCACGCCGGCTTCGGCCCGCACGCTCAGACTCCCGCCTCGGTCTGCTTACGGGCCAGGTTCTCGGCCACCTCGGCCTGCCACACCTCGACCGCGTGGCTGGTGTCCACTTCGAACTCGAACCGCTGCGTCATGTCGTCGCTGACGTCCTCGGTGTCGACGTAGAACTGCTCGTACCAGCGGCGCAGCTGGTAGACCGGGCCGTCCTCCTCGCACAGCAACGGGTTGTCGATGCGGGTCTTGTTCTTCCAGATCTCCACGTCCTGCATGAACCCGAGGCCGACGTTCTTGGCGAACTTGCCCGCGATCTTGTCGGCCTGCTCGTCGTCGAGGCCGGGCAGCTTCTTGACCTTGACGCCCCACTGCAGCACGAACGAGTCCGGCGTGACCGGGTAGTGGCAGTTGATCAACACGTTGTCGATCTCGATGCCTTGCCAGGTGTTGTGCAAGTAGTTGATCATGTAGGACGGGCCGTAGTAGTGCGCCTCGGAGCGGAGCAGGTTGTCCTCGCCGCCGTAGTTGCCTTCCATGACGTCCGGGCGCCCCTTGGTGTTGAGGTACTGCGAGGCGATGTGGCCCTCGAAGACGTTCTTGAAGTAGGTCGGGAAGCCGAAGTGGATGTAGAAGAAGTGCGCCATGTCCACCACGTTGTCCACGATCTCGCGGCAGTTGGAGCCCTCGATGAGGATCGAGTCCCAGGTCCAGTTGCTCCACTCGTCGCTGAACACGTCCTCGATGCGCGGGATCGCCACATCGTCCGTCGGCGCGCGCCCCTGCGGGTCGTGCCAGACGAACAGCTGACCGTTCTCCTCGCAAGTGATCCAGCTTCGGGTGCGCGCCCGCAACGGCACCCGCTTGGCGTAGGGGATCTGCTTGCACTTGCCGTCGCCGCCCCAGCGCCAGTCGTGGAACGGGCACGCGATCTCGTCGCCCTTGACGGTGCCCTGGGTGAGGTCGCCGCCCATGTGCCGGCAGTAGCCGTCGAGCACGTTGACCGTGCCATCCGCGGCCTGGAACACCACCAGCTTCGTGCCGAAGGCGTTAACGGCGTGCGGTTTGCCGTCCTTGAAGCCAGCGGCGAGCCCGAGGCAGTGCCAGCCGCGCGCGAAGCGGGTCGGCACGGCCCCGGCGTCGATGGTGCGAACCTCAGTCATCCCACTCCTCCGTGCTCGGTCTCTCCGGCGCCGAACGTGGCGTTCGGTACGGATCCAGTACTGGTTGCCTGTGCCAGGTCGGCCACCGCCAGGTAGCCGAACACCATGGCGGGTCCGATGGTCGCACCTGGGCCGGCGTAGGTGTGGCCCATGACCGGTGCACTGGCGTTGCCCGCGGCGTAAAGCCCGGCGATCTCGGTGCCGTCTTCGCGCAGCACCCGGCCGCGCGCGTCGGTGACCAGCCCGCCCTTGGTGCCCAGGTCACCCGGCACCAGCTTCACCGCGTAGAACGGCGCGACCTCCAGCGGCGCGAGGCTCGGATTCGGGCGGTTGCGGGGGTCGCCGTAGTAGTGGTCGTACCGGCTTTCGCCGCGGTGGAAGTCCTCGTCGCTGCCTTCGCGGGCGAAGCCGTTGAACCGCGCCACCGTCGATTCGAGCCGCTCGGCGGGGACGTCGATGCGTCCGGCCAGTTCCGCGATGGTTTTCGCGCGCTGCACCACACCGGACTTGAACCAACGGCCCGGCAACGGCTGCCGCGGCCCGACCCCGGCGAACATGTACCGGTTGCGGTAGCGCTGGTCGAAGATGATCCACGTCGGGATGTTCTCGCCGGGACCGTCGCCCTGGCCGAACTCGCCGCCGTACATCGCGTGGGTGGCTTCGACGTAGGGCGCGGACTCGTTGACGAAGCGTTCCGCCCGGTCGTTGACCATGATGCTGCCGGGCAGCGACCGCTCGGCGAGGCAGAACCAGGTGCGCCCGGTGAGCGGGATGGACGGCCCCCACCAGGCGTCGGCCATGAACGCCACCGCGCCGCCGATGGCCTGGCCCGCGCGGATGCCGTCGCCGGTGTTGGCCTTCGCGCCCGCCGTCCACTCGGTACCGATCGGCTCGCGCTGGTACTGCTTGCGCATCGTCTCGTTGTGCTCGAAGCCGCCCGCGGCGAGTACCACGCCCCGCCACGCGGTCAGTGTCGTCTCTGTCTTCTCGGCCCCCTCGCGGCGCACGACCACGCCGGTGACCCGGCCGCCGTCCTCGAGCAGTTCGACCAGCGGCGTGTTCAGCCACACCGGTACGCCCGCTTGCTGCAGCCCGGCCCGCAGCGCCGCCGTCAGTGCCTGGCCCCGTCCGAGCAGCCGCTGCCGTAGCAGCTTCGCCTTGAGCCAGCGGGCGCCGACCCGCAGCACCCGCACGGGGCCGCGGGGGTGGCGGGCGAGCAGGTTCAGCCACCGGTAGTCGGCCTGGGTGACCACCACGTTCAGCGGCGCCTTGCCGTAGTCCGGTTCCAGGTTGGCGAGTTCGGCGCCGAGCCGCCTGCCGTCGAACGGGCTAGGCTCGACCGAGCGGCCGTTGGCTCGCCCGCCGGGGGCTTCGGGGTAGTAGTCGGAGTAGTGCGGTACCCACTGCAGCCGCAGCGGCGTGTTCCGCAGCAGGAACGAGACGACTTCCGGGCCCCGCTCGAGGTAGGTGTCGATCCGCTCGGCGTCGACGTGCTCGCCGATGATCGAGTGCAGATAGCTCCGGGCATCGTCGAGACTGTCCTCGAGGCCGGCCGCGCGCAGCACCTCGTTGTCCGGGACCCACACCCCGCCGCCGGAACGCGCCGTCGACCCGCCGAACGTCGCCGCCTTCTCCACGACGACCACGGACAGGCCGAGGTGTGCGGCGGCCAGCGCCGCGGTCATGCCCGCGGCGCCGCTGCCGACGACGATGACGTCGAACTCGTCGTCGGATGCCATGTCGCTCCTTCGTTCTGCCCTGCCCTGTAGCGCAACTCTGAAACAAGTTACATCCCGGAACGGGCCGGGGATCCATCGCTTCAGCAGGGGCGCCTCGGTCTCTGAGGTGAGGATAGACGAGAACGTGTTCTAGTTCTAGTTGTGGGGCAGGCGAACCCGCACCCCGTAGGAGGTGACGATCGTTATCTCTAGTGACAAATTACCCACAAGGTAGGGGAAAGACGATGACTGGACCGGCGCGACGGGCGCTGCCCGCGTTGACCTCAGCCGGGCTCCTCGCCGTCACCGTCACCGGTGCTCCGGCGGCGGTAGGGCAGGACGGCGGCGGGTACTCCTCCGGCGAGGTGACGCACGTGTTTCATGACGGCGGCGCCACCGGCGGGCACGTCACGGTCGACGGCGATCGGCTCTACGTGGGCGCCTACGGTCTTGGCTTTCGCATCTTCGACATCAGCGAGCCGCAGGCGCCGGTGGAGATCGGCTCTTACCTGCCGGGTGGCCGGGCCGACGCGGTGCCGGATGCCGCGGAATGGGACGGCAGGCACATCGCCACGCTCAACGGCACGCGGCGGGTGACCTCCCCCGAACAGGTGCGGACCGACCGGACGGAATTCCTCGACGTCACCGATCCGGCCAACCCCGAACTGCTGTGGGAGTTCGTCGGCCAGGAGGACGGCGAGGCCCATAACGGTGACATCGTCGACGAGCGCAGGTTGTGGCTGCCCTCCGGCGGTAGCGGCGAGAACGGCTTGCGGATCTACGACATGAACCCGCTGCTCGAGGACGAACCGCAGGCGCCGCAATCGCTGTTCCGTGCCGATCCGGTCGCGCTGTGGGAGTCCTCGCCGTACCGCGACGGCAAGGATGTCGGTCCCGAGTTCACTCACACCCACGACAAGTCGGTCTACCTGGACTACCCGGTGCGGCAGCCGGACGGCTCACTCGCGCCGCGCGACATCGTGCTGCTCGCGGAAGGTGGCAACTACGCCGACGACGGCCCGGACTACGGCGCCGAGCACGGCAACACCGGCAGCGTGTTCGTCGTCGACGTCACCGACACCGCCGACCCGGTGGTGCTCACGCGGTGGCTGCACGCGAACGAGCCGGGCCATCACCCGATCCGCTACACGCACGAGGTGCAGTTCCTCGACGGCGACCCGCGGCTGATGCTGGTCACCGACGAGGACATGCATCACCCGTGCGGGTCCGGCGGCGACGGTGCGGTCGACACCGCTGGCGGCGGCGTGACGGGTGTGCGGCTGTCCGAGACGCTGACCGAGGCCGTCGAAGAGTCCGAGTGGTTCATCCCCGAGGGCACGCCCGCCGCTCCGGTGTGCTCGGTCCACGTGATGGACTCGCAGGACGGCTACGCGTTCTTCGGCTCCTACAACGCGGGGCTGCAGATTGTTGACTATCGCGACCCCGCCAACCCGGTGCAGGCCGGCTTTGGCATTCAGCCGGGCACGACGGCCTGGGGTGCGTACGCGCATGACGACGGGGTGGTCTACGTCGGCGACATGACGCGCGGGCTGGACGTGTTCACCTTCGAGCCCACGTCGGAGTCCGACCTGCCCGGAGGCGACCGGGTGTCCGGCGAGATGACGGGCTCGCAAGAAGTGGCCCCGGTGCTGAACACGCCTGGCGCGGGTGATCCGCGAGCAAGCGGGTACGCCACCGCGACGTTCCGGCCCGGCGCCGAAGCGGTGTGCTACGAAGTCAGCCACGACCTGGTGCCGGAACCGCACGGCTTCCATATCCACGAGGGAGCCCCCGGTGAGAACGGGGACATCGTGGTCGACTTCTTCACCGACCCGGCGGGAACGGTGCCGCCCACCGGCTGTGCTGACGTCGATCGCGACCTCGCCAAGCGAATCCTGCGAAACCCCGACGGCTTCTACTTCAATCTGCACAACGCGACGTTCCCCAACGGTGCCATCCGCGGGCAGTTGAGCAAGGGCTGACGGCGCGCCGGCACCCGGGGTGTCGTGAGTGAAACACCTTGCATCGGCACGCTTAAACACTCACGACCCAACCTGGCGGGGTCGTGAGTGTTTAAGCGTGCGGGAGCAAGGACTTTCACGCACGACCACGATGGCGGCCGCCCCGCGAGCCGAGGATCTGTTCTCGCCCCGAGTGACCGGCATCTCGGGGCGGCTCCGCGCTGCCGCTGAGCACGATGCGAGCAGGTCGAGCGGTGTTATCCCGACCGGACTCGAACGCGTTGGCGGTATCCGCCGTCGACAAGAATGAGAACGTGTTCTAGTCTTGGGTGGGAACTCACCGAGACCGATAGGGGCGAAGAAGTGCCGACACCGACCAACAGCGCCGCGGACAAGGTGCTGGCGGGTATCGAGGAGCTACTCCCGGTGCTGCGCGAGCGTGCTCAGGACGCCGAGGATCTCCGCCGGATTCCGGACGAGTCCATCAAGGCGCTGCAGGAGACCGGCTTCTTCAAGCTCCTTCAGCCGGAACGCTACGGAGGCTACGAGGCGGATCCGGTCACCTTCTACACCGCGGTCAAACTCATCGCGAGTGCCTGCGGCTCGACCGGCTGGGTCGCGTCCATCCTGGGCGTGCACCCGTGGCACGTCGCCCTGTTCGACGGCAAGGCGCAGGAAGAGGTCTGGGGTGAGGACATCGACACCAGGCTCTCCTCGTCCTACGCGCCGATGGGTAAGGCGAAGATCGTCGACGGCGGCTACCGGCTTTCCGGTAAGTGGAGCTTCTCCTCGGGCTGCGATCACGCCACCTGGGTACTGCTCGGCGGCCCCGCCTTCGACGCCGACGGCAACCCGGTCGACTTCTGCACGTACCTGCTGCCGATCATCGATTACACCATCGAAGACGTGTGGGACACCGTCGGCCTGCGAGGCACGGGCAGCAACGACGTCATCGTGGACGACGTGTTCGTCCCGCAGCATCGCGCGCTGAGCTTCATCCCGATGTCGAAGTGCCAGGTGCCCGGTCAGGAGGTCAATCCGGGCCCGCTGTACCGGCTGCCGTTCGGCTCGGTGCACCCGAGCACCATCACCGCGCCGATCGTCGGCATGGCGCAAGGCGCCTACGACGCCCACGTCGAACATCAGCGCAACCGGGTCCGCGCGGCCTACGCGGGGGAGAAGTCCCAGGAGGACCCGTTCGCCAAGGTGCGCATCGCGGAGGCCGCCAGCGAGATCGACGCGGCGTGGCTGCAGCTCACCAGCAACATCGCCGAGGAGTACCGGCACGCCTGCGCCGGTGAGAAGATCCCGTTCCCGACCCGGGTCCGGGTGCGCCGGGATCAGGTGCGCGGCACCGAGCGCGCCATCTTCGCGATCGACCGGCTCTTCGAGAACTCCGGCGGGCGGGCGCTCAAGTCGGGCACACCCATCCAGCGGTTCTGGCGCGACGCGCACGCCGGTCGAGTGCATGCCGCCAATGACCCGGAACGGGCCTATCAGATGTTCGGCACCGCGGAGTTCGGCCAGCAGGTTCGCGACTCGATGGTCTAGGAGTGAGCGTGAGTACAGGGAACTACGTCGAAGCACGTCCAGGGCTGCGGCTGCACTACCACGAGGCGGGTGGCGAGCACGCCGAGACGGTGGTGCTGCTGCACGGCGGCGGGCCGGGCGCTTCGGCGTGGAGCAACTTCGGCCGCAACATCGAGGTGCTGGCCAAGCGGTTCCGCGTGATCGCGCCCGACCAGCCCGGCTTCGGCCGCTCCGATAAGCCGACCGAGCACCCGCAGTACTTCACGCACAGCGCCGGCGCCCTGCTCGGGCTGCTGGACGCGCTGGGGATCGACAAGGCGCACCTGATCGGCAACTCGCTCGGCGGTGGGACCGCGGTGCGCTTCGCGCTGGACCACCCGGACCGCGCCGGGCGGCTGGTGCTGATGGGTCCCGGCGGCCTGAGCGTCAACGTGTTCGCGCCGGATCCGACCGAGGGCGTGAAGAACCTCGCGAAGTTCGGCGCCGCGCCCGGACCGAGCAAGGAGAAGCTCGAGGCGTTCCTGCGCGTGCTGGTCTACGACCAGTCGCTGATCACGCCCGAACTGGTGCAGGAGCGCTACGACGCGGCGTGCGAGCCCGAGTCGATGGCGGCCATGGCCGCGATGGGCAAGTCGTTCGCCGCGGCCGACTTCGAACTGGGCATGTTGTGGCGGGAGGCCTACCGGCTGCGGCAGCGGGTGCTGCTGATCTGGGGTCGCGAGGACCGGGTCAACCCGCTCGACGGAGCGCTGCTCGCGCTGAAGCTGATCCCGCGCTCGCAACTGCACGTGTTCGGCCGCTGCGGTCACTGGGCGCAACTGGAGAAGTTCGATGAGTTCAACCGGCTCGCGATGGACTTCCTCAGCGATGGTGTGCCGGGCAAAGAAAGTGAGGCGTGATGCTGGCAGCTCGGCTCGGCCCAGCGAGGGTAGGGCGGAGTCCTGCCCGAGTGGCCGAATTGGTGAGATTCGTTGTCAAGCCGGCCGCGCAGCGCCGAGCTGGCGGCATTGAGGAGGCGTGATGGGTATCCGTTCACTGGGTTACCTGCGGATCGAAGCCACCGATATGGCGGCATGGCGCGAGTACGGCCTCAAGGTGCTCGGCATGATCGAGGGTAAGGGAGCCGACCCGGATGCGCTGTACCTGCGCATGGACGACTTCCCGGCGCGGCTGGTGATCACGCCCGGGGAGGCCGACCGGCTGGCGCAGACCGGCTGGGAGGCCGCCAACGCCGCCGAACTGCAGGAGATCCGGGACCGGTTGGACGCCAACGGCGTGCCGTACAAGGAAGGCACCGCCGAGCAACTCGCGGACCGGCGGGTCGATGAGCTGATCAGCTTCGCCGACCCGTCTGGCAACACCCAAGAGGTCTTCCACGGCGTAGCGCTGCAGCATCGCCGGGTGGTCAGCCCATACGGGCACCGGTTCGTCACCGGCGAGCAGGGCCTCGGGCACGTCGTGCTGTCCACACGGGACGACGCCGAGGCGCTGCACTTCTACCGCGACGTGCTGGGCTTCCGGCTGCGCGACTCGATGCGGCTGCCGCCGCAGGCCGTCGGCCGCACCGAGGACGACCCGCCGGCGTGGCTGCGGTTCTTCGGCTGCAACCCGCGACACCATAGCCTGGCGTTTCTGCCGATGCCGACGCCGAGCGGGATCGTGCACCTGATGGTCGAGGTGGAGAACACCGACGACGTCGGGCTGTGCCTGGACCGCGCGAAGCGGCGCAACGTAGAAATGTCGGCGACGCTGGGCAGGCACGTCAACGACCTGATGCTCTCGTTCTACATGAAGACCCCCGGTGGGTTCGACGTCGAATTCGGTTGCGAGGGCCGCACCGTCGACGACGAGTCCTGGATCGCGCGCGAGAGCACCGCGGTCAGCCTGTGGGGCCATGACTTCAGCGTCGGATTCACGCCGGACTCGTGAGATGACCGCGCAGACGGGCAGCGCCGTCGTCGACGTCGATCCGCGCCGGTTCCGCACCGTGCTCGGCCATTTCTGTACCGGGGTCACCGTGGTCGCCGGGTGCGGGCCCGAGGGGCCGGTCGGCTTCGCGTGCCAGTCGTTCGCCGCGCTGTCACTGGACCCGCCGCTCGTGCTGTTCTGCCCGGGCAAGACCTCCCGCGCGTGGCCGGTCATCGAGGCCGCGGGGCACTTCACGGTCAACGTGCTCGGCGATGAGCAGCGCGAGATCAGCACTGTGTTCGGCTCCCGCGGCGCCGACAAGTTCGCCACGGTGGACTGGACGCCGGCGGCTTCCGGCGCCCCGCTCATCGACGGTGCGCTGACCTGGATCGACTGCGCCGTCGACACTGTGCACGATGCCGGTGATCACTTCGTCGTCATCGGCCGGGTCACCGAACTCGGCGATACCGGCACCGATCGGCCGCTGCTGTTCTACCGGGGCCGCTACACCTCGACGGCGCTCGAGCACGCCCAGCCCGCGCCCGCTCGCGAGCGCCTCGACGCGTTTCTCACCTGGCCCTGCGGGGACGACTGGCTCTGAGGCGTACCGGGCATCGGCTTTCGATCAACCCGAAGCCCAAGACGCCTGCCACCTTCTTGCCGTAAGACACAACGGTGAGCTGGGTTCGCACGCGATGAGCGTGCGTTCGAGATGGCGCGGCTGGGCTTACCGGAGACGTCGGGGCGGGAAGGTTGTAGGCGTCTCCTATGTGCCCGCCGGTGAGTTGCGGAACCTTTCGGCTGAGTTGGGTGGCGAGCAGGACGGAGGTCATGGCGAATCCGAAGGACACGGCGACCTGGTTGATCACGTTGAGCAGGGTGGCGCCGGATGCCACGTCGGCGTGGCCGAGTTTCCGGGTGGCGGTGGTCATGGTGGGCATGAGCGTGGCGCCGACGCCGATGCCGGCCACGCTGAGTGCGAGGACCAGGACCCAGTACGGCGTCTCGGCCGATACTTGGGTGGTGAAGGCGATGAATCCGGTTGGGGCGAGTATGAGGCCGGACGCGATCACCCTATGGGCGGGCACTCGGTCAATGAGCCGACCCGCGATCTGCATGGTGAGGCCGGTGGCCAGAGCTTGGGGAATGAGTAGCAGACCGGCCAAGGTTGCACTTTCGCCGCGCACCACCTGGTAGTACAGGGGTGCCAGGAACATCGACCCGAAGTAGGCGGCCGGTGGTGTCGAGGACCACCATAACGGCCCCCACGACGAGCACCGCGGCGATCCGGGAAGCCCGCCGGTCCTGCACCGGCGAAGGGGCCGGCGGAGTCAACGGCTCAGTGGCGGTCATGAGGCCACCGAGACGTCGTCCGCGTCCGGCACGCGCAGCGGCTCCAGGGCTCGGGACCAGGCGCCGAGCTCGTCGAGCATCCGCGTCAGGGTCGGCTCCTGGTGCGGGCTTGGGGCGAGGGTGCCGGGCTCACGGGGATCGCTGATCTCGAAGTCGGTGAACATGGAGAGCGCGACCTGGGTTCGGACGTCGGCCACGCTCAGTTCCCCGAGGATCAACCGCAGGTGTTCCACAGCGCGGGTCCCGCCGTGGATTCCGTAACTCACGAAGCCTGCGGCTTTGTCGTTCCACTCCGCGAACAGGTAGTCGATCGCGTTCTTGAGCGGCGCCGTGGTCGAGTGGTTGTACTCCGGAGTGACGAAGACGAACCCGTCGCAGGCGCCGATGGTCTCGGCCCAGCGTCGCGTGTGGGCGCCGAGGTACTCACCGAAGATGGCCGGCGACGTTTCGTCCAGCAGGGGCAGTTCGTGGTCGACCAGCTCGTAGGTCGTGTCATTTCCGCGCGTTCGAGCGTGCTGTTCGGCGACCTCGCGCACCCAGTGGGCGACCATCCCGCCCCGGCGGCGGGGGCGGGTGGTGCCGATGATGATGCCGATGTCTCCACGCGGACCATCTACAACCACTTCGGGGGCAAGGCCGGCCTCTTTGAGGCTGTGATCGAACACAGCGCCAACCAGGTCGCGGAGGCTCAGCTCGCCCTTATCGACCGCTACTTGTGGAAGGTCACCGACATCGAGGCCGACCTGCGTGACTTCGGCCGCGCTTGGGCAGCCCCGATGCCCGACTACGCCGACCATTTCGGCGCTCGTGCGGCAAATCAACGCCGAGCGCCGTCACATCCCCGCGGCCGCGATCGAGCGCTGGCAAGAGGCCGGTCCCCGCCGAGTCCGTCGAGCGCTGGCCTCCTCGCAATCTCCGATCCGGAACTCGCCGCGCTGCACTTCTCCCTACTCGCGTCAGCGCGAGACCCATCACAACCCGGCGTCGAGTTGGCCGGCCAAGATCGCGACGCAATGAGCGAAGCCGGCGTACGCGCGTTCCTGCACGGCTACAGCACTTAAGGGTGAAGCGGTGTGTTCCGGCAAAGAGGGTCGGCGCCTGCTCAGAGTAGGCGCCAGTGGCAGCGCAGGACGAGCGGCGCGACGCCCAACTTCTCGCCACTCTGCGTGCCTGGCTCGGCTCCGGCTTCTCGGTGGCCCAGACCGCCAAGGCACTCACCGTTCACGTCAACACCGTCGGCCAGCGACTGGCCCGCATCGAAAAGCTGACGGCGCGCGACCTCAGGCTGGCCAACACCCGCCTGGACCTCCAGCTGGCCTTGCACGTTTGGGACATCTTGCAGGTCCAGACACCCTGATGGCCGCCCACTCTTGCTGCCATCGCCCGCCGCCAAGAGGCATGTGCGCTGCAGATCTCCGCACCGCCAGCGCTAGCCACAACCGGGCATTGGTCCTCGCGGTTTCTACGCACATGCCAATGAGCGGTTGTGCGCCACCACGCTTCGTGTATGGGTCAGTTGAGTGCCCGTATGTGGCGTAGCGTGCGGACGCGTCCGACCAGCTAGGCTTGAATCATGCCAACTGATCTTCAGCTGAAGACGATGAACGCCGGGCACCGACTTCTGCTCAAACTCACCGGGGGCAGGCTCGGCCGCACGATCGCGGGTATGCCGTCGCTGGAGCTCACCACGATCGGCCGGAAGTCCGGTGAGACACGTTCGGTCATGCTCACCGCGCCCATCGTCGACGGCGACACCATCGTCGTCGTGGCGTCCCGAGGCGGGGACCCCACCCATCCAGCGTGGTTTCTCAACCTGCGTGACAACCCCGCTGTCGAGGTGTCGCTGCAGCAAGGGCCACGACACCCGATGAAGGCCAGCATCGCCAGTGCGGACGAGCGGGCTGCGCTCTGGCCGCGTGTGGTGGCGGCGTACCGGGGCTACGCGAGCTACCAGCGCAAGACCGCGCGTGAGATCCCGCTCGTGCTACTCACCCCTGCCTGAGCCCAGGGGTTCAGACAGAGGCGATCGGTGGCTATCCGAGCCGATTCGCACGCGGATCCCGAGACGGACCAGTCACGACACGTCTCATCTGCCGCACAGTGCGTTGTCGTGTCAGTCGCGCTCCGGCGACGGTTCAGAAGGGTGGGTCGTCGTTGTCGGGTTCGGGTTTGCGTGGTGGTGGTAGCCCGGGTGGTGGTTGGGGTTCGATGATGGGGTTTCGTCGGCGTGTGTGGGTGCGTCCGGCGGGGGTGGTGATGGTGGCGGTTGCGGTGTC
>WHSS01000034.1 GCA_009379975.1 Actinophytocola sp. | reverse complement strand
GACACCGCAACCGCCACCATCACCACCCCCGCCGGACGCACCCACACACGCCGACGAAACCCCATCATCGAACCCCAACCACCACCCGGGCTACCACCACCACGCAAACCCGAACCCGACAACGACGACCCACCCTTCTGACCGGCCAGGGCGCGAGCCGCCCTGCCGTCGTGAGTGATCAAGCGTGCGCAGGCACGGAAATTCACGCACGACGATGTCGGCTCGCACTACGTGCGTTGCGGTTGCCGGGCGGATAACCAGGTGCGCACCGAGGCCGCCTCCGGCAGCAGCCGCAACGTTTCGGCCGTGTCGAAGTCAAAGCGACCGGTGCGCAGCCAGCGCCACATGGTCGTCAGGTCGGTGCCGGTCATCCGTTCGAACAGCCAGGTGGGCATCGGGAACCGCCGTGGTGCCCGGCCCTTCACTTCACGCCAGATCTCCGCGCACTCCCTGAGCGTGCGGACGTCGGCGGCCAAGCAGAGCTCGGCGCCGATGAACCGGGCGGGATCGGCGAAGACGCGGGCCGCGATCGCGCCGAGGTCATCGACGCTCAGCCACGGCACCGGCCGCTCGGCGCCCATCAGCTTCGGCATGACGTGCCAGGTCGACACCGCCGGGTAGTACGACTTGTCGGTCATCAGTTCCAAGAACGCCATCGGGCGCAGCGCCGTGACCGGCAGGCCGATGTTGCGCATGTACCCGTGAATGATGAGCTTCGACTCCCAGGAGTCGACGCCGGTGCCGACGACTCCGATGCCCGCCGAGCCGTAGACCAGATGCCGCGCCCCCGCTTCGAGCGCGGCGTCCGCCACGTTGATGCCCTGGGCGATCTCGCCGTCATGGCCGCTGATCATCGGGTTCTGCACGCTGTAGACGCCATACACCTGGTGAAAGGCCGGGAGCAGCGTCGCGAGGTCGTCCATGTCAGCCTTGACCACGTCAGCGCCAAGTTCGACCAGTTGCCGGGCCCGGACGCTGTCCGGGCTTCTGGTGATGGCGCGTACCCGCCACCCCGCTGTCAGCAGGTGGCGGGTGACGGCTCCGCCCTGACGCCCCGTAGCTCCGGTAACGGCGACGATGCGGGTAGCGTTCGCGGCGGTCATGGCGTCTCCTTAGCTGCCGAGCTGACTCATCGATCAGTCGCTCGAACCGAGACGCCGGTTACCGTGTTGGGCCAGGCAAAAGACGTGGCAGCCGGCGGGGTCTGCCACGCCTTCGCCCAGCTGCTTTACCCGCTGCCCTCCTCTGGCCGATCCGGGCGCTCCTCGGTCGCGACGGCGCCGGTGTCGGCGGTGCGCCGGGTGACGGCCGGGTAGCGGATGTTCTCCACCATCTCCTCGATGTGCTTCGGCGGCGGGGAGGTCAGCTTCGAGACCGCGATGGCGACGATGAAGTTGACCAGCGCACCGATCGTGCCGATGCCCTCCGGGCTGATGTTGAGGATGTGATCGTTCGCCGACGTTCCGAACACTTCGAGCGTATGAACCATGTACGTGATGGTCAGCGCCAACCCGGCGAGCATGCCCGCGGCGGCACCGGCGGCATTACACCGCTTCCAGAAGATGCCGAGGATCAGCGCGGGGAAGAAGCTCGCGGCGGCCAAGCCGAACGCGAACGCCACCACCTGCGCGACGAACGCCGGCGGCTCGATGCCCGCGAGAACCGCAGCCACGACCGCGACGGCCATCGCGATCCGGCCGACCAGTAGCCGCTCACGGTCGTCGGCGTGCTTACGGAACCGGCGGAAGTACAGGTCGTGCGACGCCGAGGACGAAATGACCAGCAGCAGCCCCGCCGCCGTCGACATGGCGGCGGCCAGGCCGCCCGCGGCGACCAGGCCGATGATCGGTGCGGGTAGCCCCGCGATCTCCGGTGAGGCGAGCACCAGAATGTCGTTGTTGACGGTCAGATCGGCGCCCGCCGCGGCGTCGTTGCTGACCGACCCGATCGTCTCCGCATCGGGATTGACCGAAACCAGCCCGGTACTCGCCCAGTTCTCGATCCACTGTGGCAACGCGTCCACCGACGTGCCCTTCACGCCCTCAAGCAGATTGAATTTGGTGAACGCGCCCACCGCGGGAGCCGTGGTGTAGAGCAACGCGATGAACAGCAGCGCCCAGAAGGCCGAGTAGCGGGAGCCGCGCACGCTCTTGGTCGTGTAGAAGCGAATGATGACGTGCGGCAGGCCAGCGGTACCGATCATCAGCGCCATGGTGACCAGGAAGATGTCGATCATTGGCCGCTCGGTGAACGCCTCGGTGTAGTTGCTCAGCCCGAGATCGGCGCTGAGCGCGTTGAGCTCGGCGAGAATCTGGCCGAACGACACCTGCGGTATCGGGATCCCGGTGATCAGCTGGGCGACCGCCACCGCGGGAATCAGGTACGCGGTGATCAGCACGGTGTACTGGGCGACCTGCGTCCATGTGATGCTCTTCATGCCGCCCAGCACGGCGTAGATCAAGATGATCACCGCGGCGATCATCACGCCGCCGGTGATGCCGATGCCGAGGAAGCGGCTGAAGACGATGCCGCCACCGTTCATCTGCCCCACGATGTAGGTGTAGGAGATGAGGATCGCGGCGATCGCGGCGACGGTGCGGACGGACTCGTTGTAGCGCTCACCGACGAACTCCGGCACCGTGTACTTGCCCCACTTGCGCAGGTACGGCGCGAGCAGGAGGGCGAGCAGCACGTAGCCGCCCGTCCATCCCATGAGGTAGATCGAGCCGTCGGAGCCGAGGAAGGCGATCAGGCCTGCCATCGAGATGAACGAGGCGGCCGACATCCAGTCCGCGGCGATCGCGGCGCCGTTGGCGACGGTGGGAATGCCGTGCCGTGCGACCCAGAAGCTGTCGGTCTCGTGCACCCGGCTGCGCCAGGCGATGAAGATGTAGGTGCCGAAGGACAGGACGATGAAGACGGTGGTCCACGTCTGGATCTGGCTCACAACCGCTCACCGTCCCCGTCGCGCTCACTCACGCCGTACTCGTCGTCGAGGCGGTCCATGCGCAGCGCGTAGATGAGGATCAGCACCAGGAACGTGTAGATGGCGCCCTGCTGGGCGAACCAGAATCCCAGCGGGAAGCCGACGATGGTGATCTTGTTCAACTGGTCGACGAAGAGGATGCCGCAGCCGAACGACACGATGAACCAGACGCTCAGCAGGATCACCATGAGCCGCAGGTTCTTGCGCCAATATTCGCGTCGCCAGTCGCCCGGGGGCGATGTATGCCCTTCTTGCTCTGTCCGAGTCACCGTTCTGGCTCCCTTCGCCGCCCACTGATCCAGCCTTGTGGTCAAGCGCAACCCTGGGGGGTGATGCGGACAAGGATTTCTTCGTGGACGGTGGCTAGCACTTTCCGAACGGTCTCCTCACGGGTGCGGCATGGCCGCCGGAACCGCGGCGAAGGCCGTTCGGGCGCCGGATCCGGCCGTTCGCGGCCGGGCAGGGCCCGTTCGGGCGGGAATCCTGTGGGTGACGCGGTGAGCGGACCTAGACTCCGGGCATGCCGCCGGTAACCACAGCGAGCGGGGCGACTACGGCTCGCCGCCGACGCATCCTCCATGTCGGCAGTGGCGGCATGATTCTGGGCGGGTTGCTGCTGCTGGTTGGCTCGGCGATGCCGTGGGTATCGACGCCGATGGGCCACCTGTCCGGCCTCGCCGGCGCAGGGCTGTGGGCGCTGAGCGCGGGCTTCATCGCGATCGCGGGGGCACTGCTGCCGTATCGCCGTGTGGCATTGGCCCACGCCCTGGTGCCGGGGGCGGCGATGCTCTTGCTGGTCGCCTGGCAGGCAATCAGGCTGATGCAGTTGAGCGCGAGCACCGACAGTTGGGGGAAGCTGCTGCCGGGCATCGGCCTCGTGCTGGTCGCGGGCGGCGCGGTGGTTTTGCTACGCAGCGCGGCGCGCATTCGTGCCGCAGGCTGAGGAGAGCGCACATCAGAGATTGACTAGATCTTCGCCGGACGGGTACAGAGTGAGGGTGCGCGATGCCGGCCACTTCGATGCCCGTCCCGGGTTCGACCCCGATGACGGCGACCCGGTGCTGTCCGAGATCGGCGACGACTACGACATGCCCACCGACGTCGACGCGTCCTTCCGCACCCTCCGGCGGGTGGCCGCCGGCCATTTCCTGGTGTTCCTCGGCGTTGTCGTCGCGGTGCCGGTGTTGACGCTGACCGTGGACTGGTGGTCCGCGGGCAGGCTGATCGGCGGCATGAGCCCGAGCTTCGTGATGGCCGCCTTCGGGCTCTACCTGTTCTTTTTCGCGCTCTCGGCAGCGGCGGCGACGCTGTCGAACGCGGTTGAGGAACGCATGCTCGGCGAACAGGAGCGAGAGCCTGCCGAGCACCATGGCGATCCGGCATGAGCACGGCAACCGTGGTCGCGCTTGCGGTGCTGTTGCTGGGCTTGGCGGGGCTCGCACTGGTGACCCGGCCCCGCGGGGCGTCGACGCTCGAGTTCTACCTCGCCGGCAGACAGGTCGGGGTAGTGACCAACGCCTGCGCCATTTGCGGCGACTACTTCTCCGCGGCCTCGTTCCTCGGAGTCGCCGCCGCGGTCTACGCCTCCGGGCTCGACGGGATCTGGTACGCGACCGGGTTCGCCGCGGGATTCGTACCGGTGCTGCTGTTCGTCGCCGCCCCGTTGCGGCGCTTCGGTGAGTTCTCCATCCCGGACTTCCTCGGGCGCAGGCTCGACTCCGACCGGGTGCGGCTCATCTCGGTCACCGTCGTGCAGCTCATCATCCTGTCCTATTTGGTCCCACAGGCGGTCGGCAGCGGGATAACGTGGGAGCTACTCGTGGGGCAGGGCATCGCCGGGTTGACCCCATACGCCACTGGAGTCGTAGTGTCCACTGTGGCCATAACGGCACTGGTGGTGCTTGGCGGGATGCGCGGCACCACTTGGACGCAGGCCGTGCAGTTTCTGCTGCTGCTCTCGGCGTTCGTGTGGCTCGCCGTCGTCGTGCTCGCGTCCGGCTTCAGCTATCCGGACGCGGTCGCCGACCTCACCGCCGAACCACTCGCCAACCCGACCCAGGTCGACGGCGAGTGGCGGCTCGAGGCCGATGCGAGCAGGCTCGACCCTGACCATTCCTCGTACTTCGGCCAGCCGGGCGGGCGCTACGGCCCGCTCGGCCAGCTCACGCTCATCGTCACCCTGGTGATGGGCACCGCGGGGTTGCCGCACATCATGAATCGCTACTTCACCAGCCCGACAGGCACCGCGGCCCGCATGACCACGGTTTGGGTGCTCGGCTTCGCCGGTGTCTTCTACGCGCTCGCGGTGCTGCTCGGCACGGCGGCACGGTCCCTGATCTCGAAGGCGGTGCCCGAACAGCCGTGGCTGGCGGAGCTCACCGTGGACGGCGTGCTGCGGGTGCCCGAGCACGCCCCACTGGTCCTTGGCCGGATCTTCGGCGGCGAAGCCGGGCTCGGGTTCGTCGCGATCGGGGCGCTGATCGCGGTGCTGTCCACCATCGCCGGACTGTTGCTCGCGTCGGCGGCGTCGTGGGGCCACGACGTCTACGAGCGGCACATCAACCCGCGGGCGACGCAACAGCAGGCCGTGCGCGCGGGTCGTGTCGCCGTCGTGGTGGTCGCGGTGCTCTCCGCCGGGTTCGCGCTCGGGCTGCGCCCCGACTCGCTGACCGCGCTGTTCCCCTCGATCGTGGCGACCATGGTGACCTGGGCGTTCGCCCTGGCGGGCTCCGCACTCGCGCCGGTGTTCATCCTCGCCATCTGGTGGCGCGGCATCACCGCGCACGGCGCGGGCGCGGGCATGATCACCGGCGCGGTCACCGCGATCGGTATGTTCGCCGCAGGCACCACGATCGGCGACCGGGGCGCGGGGGAGTTGCTGCTCACCCCGACGATCATCGCCGCTCCGCTCGCCGTCGCGGTCACCGTCGTGGTTTCGTTGAGGACCCGGCCACCCGCGGACCTGGATCGGCTGTGGCTCAAGTTGCACGGCACCGCCGCCGATCGGCGTGCGGTGCGGCTGGCCAGGCTGACCATTGCCGGCGTTGCCGAGAAAGGAGGTAAGCGATGAGCCAGGGGAGCCTTCCGCTGGCGGGCGCGGTCACGCTGGGCTGGGGCATCGTCTACCTGGTCACGCAGGTGCTGCCGGATCCGCCGCTGGGAGTGGGGCCCACCGTGCTGGTCGGGCTCGGCCTCACGCTGGTCCTGACCATCGGTTACCCGTCGGCGCTGCGTGGCCCGCGCAAAGCCAGGCAGTCAAGCAGACAGGCAAGGAGACAGGCGGGCAGACAATCGGGCAGGCAAGGCCGCACCATCGCCGCGGTCGGGCGTTCGATGCCCCTGCGGTCCGGCTTGACGACCGAGGCGGCGCGCCGCACCATCGCGCTGCTGCAGCCGCTGCTCGGCGGTGACTCGGTGGCGATCACCGACCGCGAGCGGGTGCTCGCCTTCGCCGGTCCGGGTTCCGATCACCATACTGTTGGCGATCCGTTGCAGACGGAGTCCGCCGCCAGGGTCCTCGGCCGCGGCAAGACCTCCGTGGTGCGGAACAAGAAGAAGCTGGGCTGCCCGCATCCGGAGTGCCCGCTGCACAGCGCCGTCATCACCCCGCTGGCCATCGACAAGCGTGTGGTGGGCACCTTGAAGGTGTACCGGCTCGACGAGATACCGCCGCCTCGCGACCTGGTCGAGGGCGTCGCGGGCATCCTGTCGCTACACCTGGAACTATCCGAACTCGATCGCGAGCGCAAGCTTCGGGTGGACGCCAAGCTCGACGCGTTGCGTGCCCAGATCAACCCGCACTTCCTGTTCAACACCCTGAATACGATCGCTTCCAAGGCCAGGACCGATCCGGAGGAGGCACGGCGGCTGCTACTGCGGTTGTCCGACTTCTTCCGCTACGCGGTGCGCCAGGATCGGCACCTGGTCGAATTCGGCCAGGAGTACTTCTTCGTGCGCACCTACCTGTCGCTGGAGCAAGCGCGCTACGGCGATCGGCTGCGGGTGCGCTACGACGTCGACCCCCAGGTGCTCACCGCGCACGTGCCGGTGCTGACCATTCAGCCGCTGGTGGAGAACGCCGTCAAGCACGGGCTCGCGGACAAAGTCGACGGCGGCACGGTGCGCCTGAAGGCCAGGGTCGATCCGCTGACCAGGACGACCTCGATCCGGGTTTCGGACGACGGCGTCGGTATCGCGCCCGCGGTCCTCGAGCGGCTCGCTTCCGGCGAGACGACGGAGAATGGCGGGGTCGGTCTGAGTAACATCTCGCAACGCTTGGAAGCGCTCTACGGTGAGCGCTACCGCCTCGACATCCATGCGCCGGACGGCGGTGGCACCGTCGTCGACTTGCACATTCCCGTGGGGTGATGGGAGGGGGCGAGCCAAGGAGAATCAATGGCCTTCAACCCGGCAATGAGCCGAAAGCTCGTGTTGCGCGATCAGGTGGACGCGTCTTCCGTCCGCGCCGTGGCCGAGGAGAGCGGCTGGGCCTACGTCGGCCAAATCAAGGCCGATCCCGAAAGCGGGACCTGTTACGAAGTCAAATGGGAGACCGAAAACGGCACGGCCGTTCACTATATCGTCGATGATTTCGTCGGCATGGCATATCTGGTCGCCATGAACGAGAACCGTGAGGCCGCCGAAGACGTCATCGACCACGCCGCGGAAGCACTGCCGTGCTGGTCGGTGGCGGAAATGCTGATCGAGGCCGGCACTCACGTCTACCCGGCCGATTGGGCCAGAGCGCTGCTGCGTCTGGGGGTGGGAGCTCCGTCGCATCCCATGGAATCAGTCGTGTCGATGATCCGGGCAGGGACGCGACACCGCGACGCCGACGTCCGAACGGCCGCCGCATGGTCGATGGCCTACGCCGAATGGCCGGACTTCCTGGAAACCCTCGATCAGTTGGCTCAAACCGATGAGGACCCGGCGGTTTGCCAGGCGGCCGCATCCGCCCTGGCCGAGTTTCGAGCGGCAGGGGGTGAACTGCATCGGCCTGAGTGACCTCTCGCCCTTGGACGCGCTGCGCGGCGGGCGCTATGGTCTCGACATCCATGCACCGGACGGCGGTGGCACCGTGGTCGACTTGCAGCTACCTAGGGATAAGGACACTGTGGAGTGATCGGATTGCGCGCACGCTGCCTGATCGTCGACGACGAGGCGCCGGCGCGGGCTGAGCTGCGCTACCTGCTCAGCGGCTTCGACACGGTGCAGGTCGTCGGCGAAGCCACGAACGCGGAAGAGGCGCTGGTGTTGCTGCGTTCGCTGGCCTACGACGTGGTGTTGCTCGACATCCGCATGCCCGGCGGCACCGGCATCGAGGTCGCCGAGGCGTTGCGCGCGGCCCCGAACGCCCCGAAGGTCATCTTCACCACCGCATATCCGGACTACGCGGCGGAGGCCTTCGACCTCGATGCCGCCGACTACCTGGTCAAACCGTTCGACGCCGAGCGGCTGGGCCGGGCGCTCGACCGGGCACTCGCCCCGAGCACGCCCGACGACGCCGACGAGGACGAGGCCCCGGCGCCTGCCCCGCGGTTGGCGCCGGAGCTGGACCCGCTGGGGCGAATCCCGGTGCAGCAGGGCGATCGGACGGTCCTGGTCGACGCGTCGTCGATCATCTACGCCAGCGCGGCGCGGGGGTACTCCTACCTGCAGCTGGCAGCCGAGCGGGTGCTGGTGAGCTTCTCGCTCAGCGAACTGGAGCGCAGGCTGGGCGGCCACTTCTTCCGGACACACCGCTCATACCTGGTCAACCTGAACCATGTGCGCGAGCTGATGCCCGACTTCAAGGGCGCGCTAGTGCTGGTGATGGACGATCAGCGGCGCAGCCGGGTGGAAGTCTCCCGCAGGCATGCGCGCGAGCTCCGGCGGCTGCTCGGGCTGTAGGCGGGCGGCTTGGCCGCGGGGGTTGGCTCTCCCTGGGTTAGGCGGCTTGCGCGCCTGGCGCCGGGTCGCCGTCCCCGCGGTCGTCCTCGGGCTCGGGCTTGTCGGGGCGGACGATGGTGAGCCAGGGCCGCGGCCGCCATGAGGGCCGGAGTGCTGTGCCGGTGCTGCGCAGGAACAGCAACCCGGCAAGGGCCGCGGTGGCGATGGTCAGGATGCCGCCGCCCAGCAATGACCAGCGCGGGCCGAACACGCCCGCGACCCAGCCGATCACCGGCGCGCCGACGGGTGTGCCCCCCATCAGGATCATGATGTAGAGCGAGAGCACCCTGCCTCGCATTTGCTCGGGCACCGTGGTCTGGATGTAGGCGTTGGCCGAGGTCAAGATGGTCATCACGAGGACGCCGATGGGCACCAGCAACAGCGCGAACAGCAGATAGCTCGGCATCATCCCGGCGACCAGTTCGGCGATCCCGAACAGCACCGCGCCGCCGAGGATCAGCCGCGCCCTCGGCAGCTGCCGCCGGGCCGCGAGCAAGGCGCCGGAGAGGGTGCCGACGGCCATGACCGACCCGAGGATGCCGTACTCACTGGGACCCTTGTGGAAGACCTCGGCGGCCATCAGCGCCATCGTCATCTGGAAGTTCAGACCGAAGGTGCCGACGCCGAAGACGGTAACCAGGATGACGACCAGGTCGGGGCGAGAGCGCACGTAGGACACCCCGCCGCGCAGCCGGGCGAAGGTGGAGAGCCCGTCCTCGCGATGGAGCGAGAGCCGGTACCGGGGATCACGCAGCAGGAGCAGCGCGATGATCGGCGCGGCGAACGATGCCGCGTTGATCACGAAGACCCAGCCGGCCCCGACGACGGCGATGAGCAGCCCGGCCGCGGCGGGCCCGATCAGCCGTGCGCCGTTGAACGAGGCGGCGTTGAGCGCGACCGCGTTGGTGATCTCCTTGTGGTCGACCAGCGTGGAAACGAATGCCTGCCGTGCTGGGTTGTCCAGGGCGGCGCCTACGCCGAGCAGGAACGCGGCGACGTAGACGTGCCAGATCGCGGCGGCACCGGTCAGCACGAGGACGCCGAGCACCAGCCCGGTCAGCCCCATGAACGCATTGGTGCAGATCAGCAGCAGCCGCTTGGGGAACCTGTCGGCGAGCAGGCCGCCGAACGGTGAGATGAGTAGGAACGGCAGGAATTGCAGCCCGGTCGTGATGCCGACGGCCTGCGCTCCGCCACCGAGGATGACGAGCACCAGCCAGTCCTGGGCGACGCGCTGCATCCAGGTGCCGATGTTCGAAGTGAACATGCCCGCCCAGTAACGGCGGTAGTCCTGGTGGCGCAGCGAACGGAACATGCGACTCACGAGGGGGCCGGCTTCCTGTCAAAGCTGAAAACCGGCATATCTTTAGCATAACTCATTACCCTTGCTAACTTCTACCTGGCTTCAGGTAGGTCACAAATTGGCAGCGCCTTCGTGGACAAGTAACGAAGCGTCTTGCGGGAACGAGAGACCACCAGAGCGCGGATAGGAAGGGTGCGCCGATGACTTCGCAATCGTCCTACGTCCTCGAGGCAAGCGGATGGCACATAACCGAGGGACATGCTGACTGGCTGGAGTCGGATACTCCGTTGGCAAGCGTTGACTCGGTCCGAGCCGCTTACCTCGAGGTAGACAGCTTGATCCGGCCTTTCGCGCAGTACCGCATCATCGGGTTGCTGCACGAGGATGTCGGCCGCACCGAGTACGCACCCGTCGCCGGCGGTACCGGTGTCAGACTCGTCGTGTCGCCGAGCGGAATGTCGGTTGAATCGTTCGAAGTATGCGTCGCCGAAGAGCGCAACCTGGGGCTTGTGGACTCCTGCGACTGCACCGCCTGCGCGGACGCCGAGTCCTTTTCGGGCTAGGACGGCCTTCACGGAAGTCAGCCGCGCCGAGCGCGAGTGCGCCGCTTACCCTCGTGCATCGCTTGCACCCTGGCGATCGGAATGGTGTGGCCTTCCTCGATCAACTCGCTGCTCAACCGCTGCGGCGCGGGTCGCCGCCGCCACGTCTTCGATCGCCGCGCCCTCGGCGAGCGGCACAAAGACGTGCAGGCCCTTCGCGCCGCTGGTCTTGACGGCGGATCGAGGTCCATGACGAGGTGGGTCGGGTGTCCGGGGCCCGCGGTGCTCTCCGTGTTCTCCGCGCGCAGCAGCGTCGGGTGATACTCCACCGCGCGCTGGTTCGCGAACCACGGCAGCGTGCGCCGGTCGTCGCACAGGGCGTAGCGCACTTCGCGTTTCGAGCTTTCGGCCCACATCGACACGGTTCGCACCCACGACGGCGTGTAGGTGGGCAAGTTCTTCTGCATGAACGGCGCCTGGCCGCGGAGCACCCGGATCACCGAAAGCGGGCGTCCGGCCAGCACACGGATGATCCGATCGCCCACCGCGTCCAGGTAGTCCACCAGGTCGCGCTTGGTGGCGTTCGCGCCGTCGAACAGCGGCTGATCGAGATTCGTCAGCGACACCCCCGTCGCGCTCCTCGCCGCCGCTCATCCGCGACCCGCTTTTCGTCTGGTGGTGTCGGACGCTGGCATATCGCACACGCTACTCGCTGGTGGGCGTGTTTTTCGCGGTGTTGACATGCCAGTGCCCTGGCCTTGCGGTGGGCAACGCGGTCCGGACACGGTAAGCAGAAGACATGCATCCCGCGAAGGCATTGCGCACCATCGCTTTCCACCTCGAACGCGCCCGCGAGCCGACCTATCTGGTAGCGGCCTTCCGTCGCGCCGCCGCCGTGGTGGACCGCCTGCCTGCCGCCGAGCTCGCCGCGCGCGTACGCGAAGGCACCTTGACCACGCTGGCGGGCATCGGCAAGGCCACCGCCGAGGTGATCACCGATGCCGCGCAGGGCCGCGAACCCGCCTACCTCACCCGGTTGCTGGAAAGCTCGGCCCCCGAGCTGCCGGAACCCTCCGCCCTGCGTGCGGCGCTGAAGGGTGACTGCCATACCCATTCCGACTGGTCGGACGGCGGCAGCCCGATCAGGGAGATGGCCGAGGCCGCCGCCGAGATCGGCCACGAGTGGCTCGCGCTGACCGACCACTCACCTCGGCTGACGGTCGCCCGTGGGCTGTCCGCGGACCGGTTGCGTGAGCAGCTCGACGTGATCGATGCGCTCAACGAGGAGCTGGCCCCGTTTCGCATCCTCTCCGGCATCGAGGTCGACATTCACCTCGACGGCAGCCTGGACCAAGAGCCCGAACTGCTTGACCGGCTCGACGTCGTGGTGGCCAGCGTGCACTCCAAACTGCGGATGCCGAAGGCCGAGATGACGGAGCGCATGCTCGCCGCGGTCGCGGATCCGCATGTGAACGTGCTGGGGCACTGCACCGGCCGGCTCCTGGCGGGCAGGGGACGCGCAGAGTCGCAGTTCGACGCCGAAGCCGTGTTCGAAGCGTGCCGCGAGCACGACGTGGCTGTCGAGATCAACTCTCGCCCGGAGCGGCTCGACCCGCCGCGCAGGCTGCTGCGAGCCGCCGAAGCCGCCGGCTGCCGGTTCGCCATAGACAGCGACGCGCACGCTCCCGGCCAGCTCGACTGGTTGGAGTACGGCTGCGTCCGCGCCGAGGAGTGCGGAATCGGCCCCGAACGGGTGATCAACACCTGGACGGCCGCCGAGCTGACCGGCTGGACCCGCCGATAGCGGGCGGTTTTGGTTGACATCGGCCGGAACCGGGTACCGCGATGCTGACCCTGTTCGAGCTGCCGAAGCCGGTGGTCGCCGCGGTGAACGGTCACGCCCTGGCCGGCTGAGTCCGGATCAGGCCAGCTCGATCGGTCTGGTGCACGAGGTCGTCGAGCCTGACGGGCGGCGCCGCCGCCCGCGGGGCTCATCGACTACTTCCGCCAGGTCGGCGTCCCGTTGTCCGAGGCCTACGGTCTGTCTGAGACGAGCGGCGTCGTTTTCGTGGAGACCGCGAGCGTCAAGGTGGGTTCCATCGGACGTCCGACTCCCGGCTGCGAGGTCCGCATCCTCGACGACGGCGAGATCTGCTGCCGGGGCGGCAACGTCTTCCCCGGCTACTACCGGGACCCGGAGCGCACCGCCGAAGTGCTCGACGCCGACGGCTGGTTCCGCACCGGCGATGTCGGCGCCGTCGACGACGAGGGATACCTGCGGCTTCTCGACCGCAAGAAGGAGCTGATCATCACCGCCGGTGGGAAGAACATCTCGCCCGCCAACATCGAAGCGGCGCTGAAGCAGATCCCGCTGATCGGGCAGGCCTGCGTCATCGGCGACAGCCGGCCGTACCTGACGGCGCTCCTGGTGCTCGACCCCGCCTCGTGCACGACCTGGGCGCAGGAGAACGGTTGCGAGGACCTGACCATGGCGGATCTGGCCCAGCACCCTGCCGTGGCGGGCGTAGTCGAAGCCGGCCTCGACGAAGTCAACTCCCGCCTGTCGCAGGTCGAGCAGATCAAGAAGCTCCGGTTGTTGGCGACCGAATGGCTGCCGGACTCCGAGTGCCTGACCCCGACCATGAAGCTCAAGCGCCGCGGCGTGCACGCCCGGTACGCAGCCGAGATCGACGCGCTCTACAGCGGTGCCTCGGCCGTTGAGTGAGTGTGACGCTCGGCGCGTCCTATCGTCCGAACGTCACACTCGCGCATTGTGCTAGCGGATGATCCGCGAGATGCTCAGTACCGCGGTACGCACGGCAGGGCCGAGCCGATCGATCGGCGCGCCGAGCCTGGCCACGATGGCGACCGCGCCAAGGGGTTGTTTGTCGGTATCGAGAATCGGCGAGGAAACCGATACCACTCCGTAGGTCTTCTCCTCCTGGGAGTATGCCAACCCTGTCTCGCGGGTCTTCTTCAGCGCCGCGGCTAGCCTGCCAGGTTCGACAAGGGTGTACGGGGTGCATCGGGCGAGGCCGGCATCGATCAGGTCCACCAGCAGCTGCCGTGGTGAGAACGCGAGGATGGCCTTGCCCGCGCCGGTGGCGTGCAGGGGCATCCGCCCGCCGACGTTGGTCTCCGTGGGTACGGCGCGGGTGCCGTAGATCTTCTCGACGCACAGCGCCTCGAGGCCGTCGAGCACGATCAGTTGGACGTTCTCCTTGGTCGCTTCGTAGAGATCCTGCATGAAGGGCCGGGCGGCGTCGCGGAGATCTCGCTGCTGCGGGGCGGAGGAGCCGATCTCCCACAGGCGCATGCCCACCCGGTAGCGCCCGTCGGGCAGCCGCTCCAGGCCGCCCCATTCGGTGAGTTCGAGAATGAGCCTGCGGGCCGTGGACACCGGAAGATCAACCTGACGAGCGATCTCGGTCAGCGTGAGCGTCGGCCGGTGCACGTCGAAGCAGCCGAGTACGGCCAGCAGCTTGCTGGAAACGGACACTCCCGGCGGCCCGGTTGTTCGTGGCACCTATCGCACCTCCTCGCGAAACTTCTTGACGAGCATGGCCGACCACGGCGCTTTCCCAGGTCGCGCACTGCCATTCAATGGCAGCCTATCGTTGTTGTTCCCCGAGGGCCTCCCTAGCGTCGGTCGCGTTGAACGGGTCACACGAGCACGCGAGGAGAGCGGTCGACCATGACACCGCAGAAGTTCAGCCCTGGCCGCACCGGAATCCTCGATGACAAGGTTGGCGACCTTGTCATCGAGGATTCCGGGCGGTTCCGGGTCCATTCCGATATCTATGTCAATCAGGAGATCTTCGGTCTGGAGATGACGCGGATCTTCGAAAGCACCTGGGTTTATGTGGCCCACGAATCGATGATTCCCAACCCGGGTGACTACTGCACCGCGACGATTGGTCGCCAGCCGGTGATCGTCAGCCGTGACGACGACGGACAGATTCATGTGCTGTTCAATCGTTGCGCCCACCGTGGATCGGTGGTGTGCAGGGAGGAACGGGGCCACGCGTCCACGTTCCGATGCCCGTATCACGGCTGGATGTATCGCAACGACGGTTCCCTGATCGGCGCGGCCCAGCGCAGCGGGTACCCGGAGGACTTCGGTGAGTGGGGCCTCCGGCTGGCCAAGGTTCCGCGCGTGCAGAGCTATCGCGGTCTGGTGTTCGCCAGCGTGGCCGACGACGGCGAATCGCTGATGGAACGTCTTGCTGGCGTCCGGTGGTACATCGACGCGTGGTGTGACCGGTCGCCGCAAGGTGAGGTGACGGTGCCTGCCGGAGCGCATCGGTACGAGTACCCGGGCAACTGGAAGATGCAAATGGAGAACGGGGTCGACGGCTACCACGGCAATTACGTGCACGAGTCGTTCGCCCACATCCTCGAACGCTCGGGTGAGCGCAATGCGACGGACATCACGCGAGCCAGAAACCGCGTGGGATCACGGAACTTCGCGAAGGGTCTGCACCATGGCGACGGCTTGCTGGAGCGTGAGGACGGCATGCTCGGTACCTACGACACTAGGAGTGTGCCGGAGTATCGGGAGCAGATCGCCGAGGCCTACGGTCGGGAACGGATGGAGGAGATCCTGACCCAGCGGAACATCTTCATCTTCCCGAATCTCTACCTCTTCGAGTCCCACATCCGCGTGATCCGGCCCGTCGCAGTGGACAAGACCTACGTCGAGGTCTATCCGACGACGCTCGTCGGTGCCGGGGCTGAGTTCAACAAGGCACGGCTGAGAGAGCATCAGCGCTTCTTCGGGCCGGCCAGTTTCGGTCAACCGGATGACATCGAGATCTTCGTCTGCGCGCAGACCGGCGTGAATGTGGACGCCATGCCGTGGATGGAACTCAGTCGAGGGATGGCTCGGGAGTACGTCAATGAGCTGGGGGAGACGGTGAGTCACTCCACGGACGAGAACCCGCAACGCGCGATGTATCGCGAGTGGCGCAAGTGGATGACCAGCGAGGAGGGACTTCGATGACCAGTACGAAGCAGACGTGGCAGGAGCGGGCCGAACTTCAGCTCGCGGCGCAGGAGGTCCTGTACCGGGAAGCGCGGCTGCTGGACGAACGACGGTTCGATGAGTGGCTCGACCTGTTCACCGATGACGGGGTCTACTCGCTGCCGATCACCTTGAGCGACGACCCGCGGGAGCCGGCCCTGATCAGGGATTCCAAGGCGGGCATGGAAGAGCGGGTGTTCCGGCTGACCAAGACTCTCGCGCACGCCCAGAATCCGCCGTCCCGAACCCAGCACGACGTCACCAACATCGAGGTTGGTGACCTGCGGGACGGGCAGTTGGAGGTGTTCTGCAACCAGACCGTGCACGAGATGCGCACCGGTGACGTGTTCCATGTGGGCCTCGCCGAGCCGAGGCTACTGACCGCGCGCTGCCGGTACCTCTTCGTTCCCGACAGTGGTTGGCGGATCAAGGAGAAGACCTGCCTCCTGATCGATCGGGAGTACCCCATTTACAACCTGACCTTCATCTTCTAGGGGCATCATGTCGGAACCCGAGACCTCACTTCCTCCGGATATCGTGCTGCGCAACGAGTTCTCCCTGGTGCACCTGCGTTACTCGAGGCGCGGAGAATCGCTCAGCCTGCTGGTGACCGACACCGTCACCGGCAACGAGATCACTTTGGACTCGACCGAGCTGGAGACCTTGGCGCGCGCCCCGCACGAGTCCTTCCGGAAGCTGCTCCGCGAAATTGACGACCACTACGACAGTCCGGAGTGAGACATGGCGACAATCCAACTCGATCATCTGCGGAAGGCCTATCCCACGAAATCAGGGTCCGGCGCGCTGCAGGTTCTGGACGACTTCTCCTTGACCGTGCAGGACCGCGAGTTCGTGTGCCTGCTGGGACCATCCGGCTGCGGCAAATCGACCACATTGGACGTGCTGGCCGGACTCACCAAGCCCGACGCGGGCACGGTCACCGTCGGCGGGTCCGCCGGTTGGTCGGGACTGACGTGCGGCTATGTGTTCCAGCGTCCACGGCTGCTCAACTGGCGTACGGTGCGCCAGAATCTCGAGTTCGCGCTCGCGGGGAAGGGTGCACCGCGGAAGAGCTGGCTCGGCAAGACCGACGAATATCTCCGGCTCGTCGGCCTTGCCGACTTTGCCGATGCGTATCCGTTGAGCCTGTCCGGTGGCATGCAGCAGCGGGTGTCATTGGCCCGTGCGCTGGTCATCGAGCCAGACGTGTTGCTGATGGACGAGCCGTTCAGCAGTTTGGACGAGCTGACGGCGCGGCGGCTGCGGGTGGAGCTGCTCGACATCGTGTCCACGCAGAAGACCACCGTGCTGTTCGTGACGCACAACGCGCTCGAGGCCGCGTTCCTGGCGGACCGGATCTGCGTGGTGAGTCAGCGGCCGGCCAAGGTCGTCGAGGAGTTCGACGTGCCGGTCGGCCGCCCGCGGGCGCCGGAGGACCCGGCGCTGGTGGCGATCCAGGCGCAGGTGCTCACGATGCTCGAGCCCGACGACGCCTCGCCGGGAGACCCCCGTGAGAGGGAGCTCGCCATGCCATGACGTCGACCATGCAGCTACGCAGTTGCCATGTCGTTCGGGGAGGGCGCAAACCGACCTTGAGGAGTCACGATGAAGTGCACTGAACTCTCCCACCGCCTGCGGGCGCTCGGGGCCGTGATCGCAGGCAGCGTGATGCTGGCCGCCTGCAGTGTCGTCGAAAGCGGGGCAGGCGGCGGCGACCAGCAGCGACCTGTCGTGCGGTTCAGCGCGACGCTGGACCCCAGTTCGATCGGCACGGTGGCCCAGGTCATCAAATCCAAGAAGCTCGACGAAGAATGCGGAATCACGATGGAGGTCTCGCACTTTTCGCCGGATGCGGCGGAGGTGGCGCTGCTGTCCGGACAGACCGACGTCGGGTACTTCGGCTACAACTCCCGGGCAGGCTCACCGGAGAAGGTGAACAAGCTCGACATGCTGGCGCCGCTGCAGGCCGAGCACGGAGTTCTCTTCGTGCCTGAGGACTCCTCGGCGCGGACCTTGGAAGACCTCAAGGGCAAGAAGATCGCCCTGCTACCCAAGGTCTCCGCCCAGCATCAGGACTTCAACATGCTGGTCGCCAAGATGGGACTGAGCCTGAAGAACGACTTCGAAACCGTGACCGGTCCGCCGCCCGCCATCGAGGCGTTCCTCAAGCGGGGACAGGTCGACGGGGCGATCCTGTTCGAACCCAACGCCACCAACCTGGAACAGGAAGGTGGCTACCGGCCGATCCTCAAGCTCAACGAACAATGGCAGGAGCTGACCGGCAACCCCCTCTACATGCTGGGCATCAGCGCCAACAGTGCGTGGCTCGCCGACCACCGGAACGAAGCAGAGTGCGCGGTGTCCGCCGTCCGCAAGGCCACCGAGATGCTGGCGGACGACCCCAAGGTCTATGAGGACCTCAGGAAAACGTTGGAGGCCAAGAACGACAAGCACCTGACGGAGCTGTCGAAGAACCTCGGCGTCATCTACACGCCCGAGTCCGCTGAGGAGGCCGCCGGGCCGGTTCGTCAGCAACTCGAGGAAGCCAAGAAACTCGGCCTCATCCCCAAGGTTCCCGAACCGATCTTCGCCGCGGCCGGGAGCTGAGCCGTGTCGAATCAGCAACAGCGGAGCACCCGCGGATCCGGCGCCGCCGCACGGCGGCACCGGTCCGTGGCCGCACCGGTCCTCCTCCGGATCACCGCGGTGGGCGTCATGCTGGCCTTGTGGTGGCTGGCGGCCCGGTGGATCGGCACCGACATCATTCCGACGCCGGACGTCGTGGGTGGACGATTGGTCAACGTGGTGCTGCACGAGGAGTTCGTGCGGCACATGACCGCCACCGTGGCGCGCGTGTCGATCGCGCTCGTGGTCTCCCTCGGCATCGCGACCGCGTTGGGGATCGCGATGGGCCTCAACCGCGGGGCCGAACGGTTCTTCGACGGGATCGTCCTTGGCGGGCGGGTCATGCCGGGCCTGGCATGGGCGCTGCTCGCGGTGATGGTGATCGGCGTCAGCGGCACCGCGCCGATCCTGGCCGTCGTGCTGGCGGTCTCGCCGCTGCTGACGCTCCAGATCTGGGAAGGGACGAAGGCACTTGACCGGGACTTGTTCCAGATGGCGCAGGTCTTCGAGGTCGGCCGGTTCGGCAGGCTGCGGCACATTGTCGTACCGGCGATCATGCCTTCGATCGTCGGCGGGGCGAAGCTCGGCCTCGCCCTGTCGTGGAAGGTCACCGTGCTGGCGGAACTGTTCGGGGTTCGCAGCGGGGTCGGCTACGAGATCAACCGCAACTTCCAGATCTTTTCCCTGGACGGTGTGCTGGCTTGGGCGCTCGCGTTCGCGGCCGTCATGGCGCTGATCGAGTACGGGCTGATCGCACCGCTGTACAGCCACCTCACCCGCTGGCGCCGCTCCGATGACCGGTTGTCCGTTGCTACCCGGCTGCTGCGTCAGGCCGCGTGGTTCCGGCAGGTACGTGACACGAGGGCGGAGGTGCCCATCTGATGACCACGACCGTCGAATCGCGGACACCGGCCGCCGCGGCGGCAAGCAATCGACGCCGGCGCGACGCCGGCGGGATCTGGGTTCGGGCCATGGCAGCGGTCTCCGTGCTGCTCGCCTGGTGGCTCACCTCACTCGCTTTCACCGGGGTAGTCCCGAGTCCGCTGGTCACGCTCGAACGGCTGTGGCACATCGTGCGCTACGAGGCGTTCGTGTCCAGCGTGGCCGTGACTCTGGGCCGGGTCGGCGCCGGGATGGCGATCACCGTGCTGGTGGCCGTGATCGTGGGCATCGCCATGGGCCGCAACCGGATCGTCGAGCTGTTCCTGGATACCTTCGTGCTGATCGGCCGCACCATCCCCGGCCTGGTGTGGGCTCTGGTCGCCGTCATGGTGGTCGGATTGAACAACAGCGCCCCCGTCGTCGCGGTCTTCCTGACCGCGACACCCCTTGTGGTGCTGCAGATCTGGGAAGCCGCCAAAGCGGAGTCCCGCGACTTGTTCGACATGGCGAAGGTCTTCGAGGTAGGCCGCGCGGGCAGGCTGCGCCACATCCTCCTGCCCTCGCTCGTACCGTCCATTGTGGCTGGTACGAAACTGGGCCTGACCCTCGCGTGGCAGGTCGTCGTGCTCGCCGAGTTGTTCGGTCTCGGCTCGGGTGTCGGCTACCAGATCCACGAGAACTTCTCCAACTTCGACATCGCCGGTGTCCTGGCCTGGACGCTTTCGTTCGCCCTGATCATGGCGTTCATCGAATACGGCGTCATCGGTCGCGTCCAGGCTCGCCTCGTGCGGTGGCGTCCGGCGACGGAGCTGAAATCGTGAACCGCGTCCCGCCCAGCACCTGCCACGCCCTTCTCAACGTCGGCCCCGGACAGGCCGAGTACCGGACGGTGCCGATCCCGGCGAGCTCGGGCGACGGCGGCCTCGGCAGGGTCCTCGCCGCAGGCGTGTGCGGCAGTGACCTCGCGCTGTTCGGGGGCAACGGGATCGCAAGCGGCCAACGCCCGCACATCCTCGGCCACGAGACGGTGGTGCGGATAGACGTCACGTCGGCGGTGCTTGCCGAGCGGTGGGGCGTCCGCGAGGGCGACCTGGTGTTCGTCGAGGAGTTCATTCCGTGCGGCTGGTGCGAGACCTGTCGCTCGGGCCGCTACCACGTCTGCCCGCGTACCGATTTCCGATCCGAGCGCTTTCTCCGGTACGGCCGCACGTCGCTCGATACGGCTCCGGGACTCTGGGGCGGCTTCGCCGAGTTCCTGTTCCTGCATCCGGATGCGCGACTGCATCCCGTGCCGGACGGCGTCGCCCCGCACCTCGCGGTCCTGGCCACTCCGCTGGCCAACGGCCTGCGGTGGGTGCGCACCGTCGGTGACACCCGGCCCGGTGACGCCGTGGTGATCCTCGGACCGGGCGCGCATGGCCTGGGTTGTGTCGTCGCGGCGCGTGAGGCGGGTGCGGGCGAAGTCATTCTCGTTGGGCAGTCCGTGGACACCACCCGCCTGACCGTCGGCCGAGCCCTGGGCGCCTCGACGCTGCTGCGTGCGGACCGCGACGACGTCGAGGCCGAGGTCCACCGTCGGACCGGCGGCCGAGGCGCGAACGTCGTCGTCGACGTGACCGGATCCGCGAACTCGCCCGGTCTCGCGATCCGCCTCGCCCGGGGTGGCGGCATCGTCGTCCTCGCCGGCGGGCCACCAGGGCCGGCTGACGGCTTCCCGGTGGAGCTCATCACCCAGCGGGAGTTACGGATCGCCGGAGTCAGAGGCCATCAGGGGCAAGACATCGCGGGCGCGCTCCGGCTCATCGGGAGCGGGAAGTACGACCTGGACGCGGTGACCACCCAGACACCCTTGAGTGAGGGGGCCGAGCTGTTGCGCGAGCTCGTCGCGGCCGGTGCGGCCCGTGACGCGCCCCATCACGTTCTGGTGCCCGGCCTGCGACCGACATCGATGGCCGCCACCGCAAGCGAACCCGCCGCACGGGAGGTACCTACATGAAGCTGCACGTGGATTTCGGCAAATGCGAGGGCTACGCGAACTGCATCATCGCCGCGCCCGACGTCTTCTCCATCGACGACAGCAACGTCGTCATAGTGACGGATTCCGAGCCACCCGACGACGAACGCGATGCCGTCGAAGAGGCCGTGCGCAGCTGCCCGGTCGCCGCCCTCCGGATCGAAGAGGACTGAACTCTCCTATGTCGCAGCACTCCAGCCGGCGTGTGGTCATCGTGGGCGCATCCCTCGGCGGGCTGCGCACCGCCGAGGCATTGCGGGCTGCGGGCTTCGAGGAACCGATCACGCTGGTTGGCGAGGAGCCGGGACTCCCGTACGACCGGCCGCCCCTGTCCAAACAGGTGTTGGCCGGCGCCTGGTCGCCGGACGACGTGACGCTGTGCGGGAAGGCCGATCTCGACGCACTCGACGTCGACCAGCGGCTCGGATGCCGGGCGACGGCGGTCGAGGAGGGCAGGGTCATCCTCGGGAGCGGGGAGTCCGTCCCGTTCTCCGACCTGGTCATCGCCACGGGGGTCGCCGCCCGCAGGCTGCCGGACCAGCCCGACGGCGAGCGGATCCATGTGCTTCGCACCCTCGACGACTCGATCCGCCTGCGCGATCATCTGCGGCGGTCCCGCTCGCTCGTGGTCGTCGGCGGCGGGTTCATCGGCGCGGAGGTGGCTGCCGTCGCTCGCGGCCAGGGGCTGGACGTCACGATGGTCGAGGTCCTGCCCACGCCGTTCGCCAGGGCCTTGGGCACCGAAGTCGGACAGCGATGCGCTCAACTGCACCTCGACCATGACACGCGCATCATCGTCAACGCGTTGGTGACGAAGTTCGAGGAGTCGGACGGCGGCGCGAGGGTTACCTTGGGGGATGGGCGCGTACTCGAAGCCGATTGCGTGCTCGTCGGCGTGGGCACCAGCCCCAACACCCGCTGGCTGAGCGGACTGGGCGTCGACTTCAGCGACGGAGTTCCCTGCGACGAGGGCGGACGGGTCGACGGCAGGGAGAACGTCTTCGCTGTGGGGGACGTGGCCGCTTGGCACAGCCCGACCTACGGTCACCGTCACCGCGTCGAGCACTGGACGAGCGCGGGGGAGCAGGCGCGCACGGTGGCCCACAACTTGGCCGGCAAACCCCCGCGGCGCAACGCCGTTCAGGCGCCGTACTTCTGGTCCGACCAGTACGGCACCAAGCTGCAATTGGTCGGTCGTCCCGACCTGGCCGAACGTGTGCGGATTCTTGAAGTGCCCGACAAACCCGGCAGCGTGGTGGGAACGTTCTGGCGCTCGTCCCGCATCGTGGCCGCCGTGACCTTCGGTGCTCCGGTGGTGCTGGCACGATACCGGCCGCTGGTGACGGCCATGGCCAGCGAGGAGGACGTGCGTGCCACTGAGTCCCGGCTCGCGCTCTGGCCTGTTCGCTGAGTGAGTGTGACGCTCGGCCCGTCCTATCGTCCGAACGTCACACTCGCGCAAAGCGAGAACCTCTGGGGCGTCGGCAACGTCTTCTTCGGGCTCTGGCTCATCCCGATGGGTCTCGCGGCACTCCGTTCCGGCTGGACGCCGCGTCCGCTCGGCTGGGTTCTCATCGCCGGCGGGGTCGGCTACGTGCTGAGCGCTTTCGTCAGGTATCTCGTTCCCTCCGCCGATCCGATCACCCAGGTGCTCATCGTGCCAGCGACGATTGGCGAGTTCTGGATGATCGGCTGGCTCCTGGCGCTGGGTGGGTGTGACGTTCGGCCCGACCTATCGGCTGGACGTCACACTCGCACAATGCGTCGGCGTTGTTAACCTCTCCACATGGTCCAGCCGCCCGAGGTCATCATCGGCGTCAAGAAGTGGCCCGCGTTCGTCCTGGCCGCGCTTGTCCCGATGGTGATAGCGCTGCTCGCGGGCGTTCTGGCCCTGATGCTCCGGAGCGGTTCCTCCTCCGGCGCGCTGTGGGTGGTGTGGCTTGTGGTGGCTCTTGCCGGCTCGGCGGCGATGCTGGCCTCCGTCTGCTGGGCGGTATACCGCGCGTTCGACACGGTGCGGCATCCGCCGCGGCTGAGCGGCCACGGCATACGGATGTGGTTGGCGCCGACGCGCGAGTATCTGCTGGTGCCGTGGCAGCGAATAGCAGTGGTGCGTTTCGAGCCACGGGGTATCAGCACCGCGCTGCTGGTGTTCGTCGCGAACCCCGAGGAGTTGGCGAAGGGCGACCGCCGCGCCGCGCAGCGGATCCGGCGGATGATGCGCCAATTCGGCGGCACGCCGTTCGTGTACCCCGTGACCAGGTCGCGGCTGGGCAGCACGGATGAGGCGGTCCGCTGGTTCAGCGGCGGGCGGCTCGCCCTGCAGCGTTGACGGGCACTAGGTCACCGGATCCCACTGCGACGGGTCGTCGATCTTCTTCTGCGACTCCGGCGTCGCCTTCGCCCACTCGTCGCCTGGGCAAGCCATTTCATCCCCTCGACGATGCCGTCCACCAGGTGGCCGAGACCGCTGGGCACCCATTCGAGGACGCTGTTGACCCGGTCGAACAGCTCCTGGATCCGCTTGTCCAGCGTGTCGACCCGTTCCCGGTTCTGGTCGAGAATCTCGCAGACTGCCGCCCCGATCATCAGTTCCCCTCCACATCCTTCTGTTTGAAGCTGCTCTCGCTCGCGTGCTCGCGAGCCTCGTAGTCGGCTGCGACGGCCAGCAGCGTGTCGGCCAGTCTGCCCAGGTACTCCTGTCCCTCGCCGAGCAACTGCTCGACCTTGGCCCGAGCCTGCTCGTAGGTGGCGTCGATGCCCATGCGCTGGCCCAGCCCGGTGACGTCGTTGGCGCCGTCGAGGGTCAGCGGACCGACCGCATGCTTGGGGTCGTTGAGGTCGTTCGCAGCCTGGTCCCAGAGCTTGGCGTCGTCTTCTTCGAATCCCCACCTACTGTTCATGCCGAGGGATTTTAGGGCGATGCCGAGGCGTTCGTTGGCAGTTTGCCGGATTCGTGGGACGAGCTCGCGTTGCCGCGGCGACCGCTGAGTGAGTGTGACACCCGGCCCGACCTATCGGCCGAGCGTCACGCTCGCTCAATGCGACACGGGTCTCAGGTGCCGCAGTAGGTGACGTGCGGCGGGCACCCCGGGGGAGCGGGGTGGGTGAACTCGTCCAGCCCGGGCCGCTCGTCGAAGGGGCGGGAGACGGCGTCGAGGAGGCGGTGGAACTCGCCCATGTCTCCGAGGGTCGCCTTGGCGAGTGCTTCCTCGGTTCGGTGGTTGCGGGGGATGTAGGCGGGGTTGACGCGGTTCATCGCCGCCGCCACGGCCTCGCGGTCAGCCCGCAGGAGCGTCTCCCGTCGCTTTGCCCAGGCGTCGAACGGCTCGGGATCGGTGAACAGGGTCCGCGCCGTGCCTGCCGCGAGCGCGCGGAAGAACCGCGTGAAGTCGACGTGCTGACTGTGCATCAGCTCCAGGAGGTCCGCCAGGAGCTCTGGGTTCGGCGCTGGCAGCCCGAGCTTCTTGGCCATCCCCTCGGACCAGAGCTCCTCGTAGCGCTCGGCGAACCCGCCGAGCACGTCCGTCGCTGCCTCGACGGCGGCCTCAACGCGTTCGTCGATGAGCGGCACCAGGGCCTCAGCGAGCCGCGCGAGGTTCCACTGCGCGATCCGGGGCTGGTTGCCGTAGGCGTAACGACCCGCGTGGTCGATCGAGCTGAACACCGTCCCCGGGTCGAAGGTGTCGATGAACGCGCACGGCCCGTAGTCGATGGTCTCGCCGGAGATCGTCATGTTGTCGGTGTTCATCACGCCGTGGATGAAGCCGACCAGCATCCAGCTGGCCATGAGCTCAGCCTGCGCCTGGACCACTGGGGCCAACAGCGCGAGGTACGGGTTCCGCGCGCCCGCTGCCTCCGGGTAATGGCGTTCGATGGCGTAGTCAGCGAGCTTGCGCAGCAGCTCATGGTCGCCGGACGCGGCGGCGTACTGGAACGTGCCGACGCGCAGGTGGCTCGCTGCGACCCGGCAGAGCACGGCGCCCGGCAACTCCCGCTCACGAAATACCCGCTCGCCGGTGGCGACGACCGACAACGCCCGCGTCGTGGGGATGCCGAGGCCATGCATCGCCTCGCCGAGCAGGTACTCGCGCAGCATCGGCCCGACCACCGCCTTGCCGTCGCCCTCGCGAGCGAACGGGGTGCGTCCCGAGCCCTTGAGGTGCAGGTCCCGGCGACGGCCGTGGGTGTCGATCACTTCGCCAAGCAGGAGCGCCCGGCCGTCACCCAGCCGCGGCGCGTACATGCCGAACTGATGGCCGGCATAGGCATGGGCGACGGTGGTGGTCCCCTCGGGCACCTGGCCGACCAGCAGTCCGACACCGGAAGGCTCGCGCAGCGCCGCCGGGTCGGCGCCGAGCTCGGTCGCAAGGTCGTTGTTCAGCACCAGCGGTTCGGGCGCGGGTACCGGCGCCGCCGTCCACGGCACGGACAGACCGGACACCGCGCGGGCGTAGGAGTCGTCGAACCGGAACAGCGTCGTCTGAGTGGGCATCTTCCTCATGCTACGGACCAGGTGGACGGTTCTGAGTGCATACTGCGCGCTATGGATCATCTCGACCTGACGACCCGCACTCTCGGTGACGCGGATTTCGACGCGGCGATCGACGACCGCTACTTCGAGGACTACCACCCCGGGGCGGTCTACGAATACGGGCACCTGACGGTGACCGAGGCCGACATCCTCGACTTCGCCCGGCAGTACGACCCTCAGCCCATCCACACCGACCCGGCGTTCGCCGAGACGGGCCCGTTCGAAGGCCTCATCGCGTCGGGTTGGCAGTCCGCGGGCCTGGCCATGCGGCTCCTCGTCGACCACTACCTCTCGCACGTGGCGAGTCTCGCGTCGCCGGGTGTGGACGAGCTCCGGTGGCCGGTTCCCCTCCAGCCCGGCGATGTCGTGCGGGTCCGTACCAGCATCGTCGAGTCACGGCTGTCCCAGTCGAAACCGGACCGTGGAATCGTGCGCACGGACGTGCAACTGCTGAACCAGGAAGACAAGTGCCCGGTCAGCTTCCGCGCGATGAACTTCATCATGCGCCGGCCCGCCGTTGAGTGAGTGTGACGTCCGGCCCGACCTATCGGCCGAACGTCACACTCACACCACGATCAGGCGAGGTCGAACCGGTCGAGGTTCATGACCTTGTCCCACGCGGCGACGAAGTCACGCACGAACTTCTCGTTCGCGTCGTTGCTCGCGTAGACCTCCGCGATGGACCGCAGCACGGAATTGGCGCCGAAGACGAGGTCGACGGCGGTGGCCGTCCACTTGACCTCGCCCGTGGCGTGATCCCGCCCCTCGTAGACGTTCTCCGACTCGGACCCCTGCCACTCGGTGCTCATGTCGAGCAGGTTCCGGAAGAAGTCGTTGGTCAACGTCTCGGGCCGGTCGGTGAAGACGCCGTGCTTGGTACGTCCGAAGGTGGCGTTCAAGGCTCGCATGCCGCCGAGAAGGGCCGTCATCTCGGAAGCGCTCAAATTCAACATGGCGGCTCGGTCCACCAGGAGGGTCTCCGGTGAGAGCTTCACGCCGGACTGGAGGTAGTTACGGAAGCCGTCCGCCTCTGGTTCGAGCACCGCGAAGGAGTCCACGTCGGTCTGCTCCTGCGAGGCGTCGGTGCGCCCCGGCGTGAACGGAACCGTGATGTCGTGCCCGGCGTCGCGCGCCGCCTTCTCGACGCCGGCGCACCCGGCGAGGACGATCAGGTCGGCGAGTGAGACCTTCTTCGCACCGGACTGCGAGCGGTTGAAGTCCTGCTGGATCTGCTCGAGGGCCCGCAACACCGTGGACAGCTCGGCCGGGTTGTTGACCTCCCAGTCCTTCTGCGGCGCAAGGCGAATCCGTGCCCCGTTGGCGCCGCCTCGCTTGTCGGTGCCGCGGAAGCTGGCCGCCGAAGCCCAGGCGGTCGAGACCAGCTGGGAGACCGACAGCCCCGAGGCGAGGACCTTCTCCTTGAGGGCGGCGATCTCCGCGTCGCCGATCAGTTCGTGGTCCACCGGGGGCACCGGGTCCTGCCAGAGCTGCGGCTCCGGCACCCACGGGCCGAGGTAGCGGGAGACGGGACCCATGTCGCGGTGCAGCAGCTTGTACCACGCCTTGGCGAACGCGTCCGCGAGCTGATCCGGGTTCTCGTAGAAGCGTTTCGTGATCGGCCCGTAGATCGGGTCCAGCTTCAGCGCGAGGTCCGTTGTCAGCATCATCGGGGCGTGCCGCTTCGACGGGTCATGGGCGTCTGGCACCGTGCCCTTGGCCTCGGGGTTCTTGGGAGTCCACTGGTTCGCGCCGGCGGGGCTCCGGGTCAGCTCCCAGTCGTAGGAGTACAGGTTCTCCAGGTACCCGTTGTCCCACTTCGTCGGCTCGTTGGTCCAGGCGCCCTCGATGCCGCTGGTGATCGTGTGGGGTCCCTTGCCGGTTTCGAAGCTGTTCTTCCAGCCGATGCCCTGATGCTCGATCGGGCAGCCCTCGGGCTCCGGGCCGACGTACTCCTCGCCGACCGCACCGTGGCATTTGCCGAACGTGTGGCCGCCTGCGATGAGCGCGACCGTCTCCTCGTCGTTCATCGCCATGCGGCTGAAGGTCTCCCGGATGTCCACGGTGGCGGCCAGCGGATCCGGGTTGCCGTTGGGTCCCTCCGGGTTCACGTAGATCAGGCCCATCTGCACGGCGCCGAAAGGCCCGGCGAGCTGCCGGTCGCCGCTGTAGCGCTCGTCTCCGAGCCAGGTGTCCTCCGGTCCCCAGAAGACCTCCTCGGGTTCCCAGATGTCCTCCCGCCCGAAGGCGAAGCCGAACGTCTCCAATCCCATGTCTTCAATGGCGACGTTGCCGGCGAAGACCAGCAGGTCGGCCCAGGAGATCTTCCTGCCGTACTTCTGCTTGATCGGCCAGAGCAGCCGGCGCGCCTTGTCGAGGCTCGCGTTGTCCGGCCAGCTGTTGAGGGGGGCGAAGCGCTGCGCACCCTGGCCGCCTCCGCCGCGGCCATCGGCGATGCGGTACGTGCCTGCGGCGTGCCAGCTCATCCGGATGAACAGCGGCCCGTAGTGGCCGTAGTCGGCGGGCCACCAGTCCTGCGAGGTCCTCATCACCTCGACGAGGTCACGCTTGAGCGCCTCGACGTCGAGGGTTTTGAACTCTGCTGCGTAGTTGAAGTCCTCACCCATCGGGTTGGCGCGGGACGAGTGCTGGTGGAGAACACTCAGGTCCGGCTGGTTCGGCCACCAGTCACGGTTCGTCCTGGGCCGATGCGCCTTCGGGGTGGGGGAGGGGATTTCCGGGTTCTCGCTTTCGCTGACGCTCTCGGTCACGTAGATCCACTCCTTTCTCGCTGTTTCCTTGTTATGGCTGGTTGATCACGACGTTGGTGCCGCGACACACTCGGGACATCGGCGATGGCGCCACACGACCGGCAGACGACGTGGTGGTGGTTGTCTCCGGCCCGCGCCTCGTAGCGGGCAACGGAGCCCGGCGGCTGGATGCGCCGCACCAGACCCGCGGTAGTCAGCGCGCGCAGCACGTCGTAGACGGCTTGGTGGGACACCTCACCGAGTTTCTCACGCACGACACCGATGATCGACTCCGTGTCGGCGTGCGGATGCTCGTGCACCGCGGCCAGCCGAGGCCGCGTCACACGCAGCGCAACCCCGCGCAGCATCTGCTCGAAGTCCGAAGTCTTCGGCATGCTTTGAAG
>WHSS01000125.1 GCA_009379975.1 Actinophytocola sp. | reverse complement strand
CCCGACATGCCCATCGAGCAGGTCATTCACCGTCACCGTCGAAGTAATCGAAGCCATCCCCCCAGCCTGACCGCTACCAACCCACCAACGGCACCACCAACTCGGCGGTCAGAGGCGGAGCCTCACTGGGACGGTCCTGAATAACCCCGCCGGATGGATCCGGCGATCCAGATTTCCGCTCGCAAGGCGGGGTTGGTCTGCAAGGCCCTCGTTACCGGGTCGTACTCGGGCCTTCCGACAACACCGCGAGCGGGAATCTGGGCGGCGGAGGCGCCGGCAGCGGGTTGTTCAGGGCCGTCCTAGTCGGTCGATTCGGCTGTCGGCAGCTGGTCGAGGACGCCGAGGTTCTGCGGCCGGACCGCGATGCGGTTGCCCCGGTCAGTGCGGATGACGAGCGAACCGTCGGAGAGGACGTCCGCCGCTGTGCCCTCGATCTGCGGTCCGGCGGGACCGAGCGGGATCATGCGCGCGCAGACCCTGCGGCCGAGCGTGTCACAGCGCGGCTTGTAGTCCGCGAGGACGTCGGCCGGATCCGCCGCGAGCCGGTGCTCGATCGCCGGCACGGCCCGCGCGAGCTCGGCCGCCCGCTGCCCGCCGACGTCCGGCAGCAGCACGGTCAGCACCAGCCACCGCACGCCGGACGGCCCGAGCTCGGCCCATGCGCCGACGGACCCCGCGAGCCCCCGCGCGGTACGGACCTCATCCGGCCAGGTGATCGCCGGGCGGTCACGGATATCGGCGATCCCGCACACCGCCGCCGCGTAGCTCCAGCCTTCCCGCGCGACGGACAGCTCGGGGCGCAGCACAACGGAGAAGCACAGGTCGCGCTCGGGGGAGACGGTCCACGGCAGCCCGCCCCTGCCCCGGGGCGAGACCTGATATCCGGCGGCGACGACCGAGCCGTGCGGCGCGCCCGCTCGCGCCCAGGCCAGCGCCACGCTTTCGGTGGACAGCACGGCGGGGTAGGCGCGCACCTCCCGATCGGGCAGCGCGGCGGCGAGCGCCGGTTCCGTCAGGTCGTCGGCTATCCCCACCGCTGCTCCCCGTCAAACCCGGCCGCCACCGCGGTGAAGGTGTCGCGCAGCCGCATCCACTGCGGCACGTGGAAGTGGACCATGGCCGAGGACACCGTGCGGCGGAACGGCTCCTGCTCGTCCTTCGCCGCAAGCGCGGCCAGTGTGCTCCTGATCAGGGTCGTCATGGCGTCCGGCGGCAGCTCGAGCAGGCCGCCAAGCCAGGCCTCGGCCAGCGCCATCGACGTCGACGGGCGGGCGAGCTGGCCGTCGATCCAGGCGCTTGCCGCCGCCCGCCGGTCCGGCTCGCCGACGTCGGCCCAGCGGGCCAGCTCCTCGCGCAGCAGTGGCGGCCAGTGTTCCTCGGCAACGGTGTCGAGCACCTCGGGCAGCGCGCAGGCGCGGTGGCCGAGCCGGTCGAGCACGCCGGTGGCCTGCGCCCGTACCTGTTCGGCGGCGCCGGGCACGCCGAGTGCCTGGCACGCGGCCAGCCGGGCGCGGTCCTGCTGCCCCGCCCGTTCGCAGGCCAGCGCCAGGTTCGCCTTGGCCATGGCGTACTCCCCCGGCCGCACGCCGCGCGGGTTGGCGGCGACCGCGAGCGTGAAGTCGTCGATCGCCTGTTCGGGGACGTCCAGCGCGAGGTGGGCGAGACCGGTCAGGTTCGCCACCGCGCCACGCGCCACCATGGCGCTCGCGTGCGCCGATGCCGGTGCCAGCGCGTCGAGCGCGGCACGCGGGTCGCCGGTGGCCAGCAGGCTCGCCGCGATCTCCCGCGCGCTCGCCGCCGACTCGGCGGGCGCCTGCACCGGGTCGAACAGCTCGGCGGCGAGCCGGAACCACGCCAGCGCGTCGGTCTCGTCCGCGCGTTGCCTGCTCACCAGGCCCAGGTTGAACACTGCGGCACCTCGCTCGAGGGGCAGCTCGGCATCGGCGAACCGCTGCTCCGCCGCGTGGAAACACTCGGCGGCGGTGTCGAGCTCGCCGGTCAGCCGGTGGACGGCGCCGAGAGCGTTGAGCACCTTGGCGTGCTCGACCGGCATCCGCTCCACGGGAAACAGCGCGCGGGCGGCCGACAACGCCTCGCGGGCCTCGTCGACCCGGTTCGACTCGACGAGCAGCCCGCCGAGGTGGAACTGCGCGGTCGCGTGCTGCACCGGGTAGCGGTCGGCGGGGTAGCGCGCCAGCCGTTCGCGTAGCTCGTTCAGTGGGTCGGAGGCTCGCATACGGCGCTATCCTTCAGCGATGACGGTGCTGGTCGCCGGGGTGGGCAACGTGCTGCGCGGTGACGACGGCTTCGGGGTCGTCGTCGCCGAGCGCCTGCTTGCCGACGCCGTGCCGGAGCAGGTCCGCGTGATCGAGACCGGCATCGGCGGGCTGCACCTGGTGCAGGAGCTGATGGCCGGCGCCGAAGCGCTCGTCGTCATCGACTCGATCGAGCTCGGCCGCGAACCAGGCACCGTGCTCGTCGTGCGGCCCACCGTCAAAGACGTGGTGTCGCTGCCGGTGCTCGCCCGCAACGACGAACTGTCCGACGTCCACTACGCAACCCCGGAACGCGCGTTCATGCTGGCCCGCGCGCTCGGCGTGCTGCCAGAGGAGACCTGGGTGGTCGGCTGCCAGCCGGTCGACGCCGAACGCGTCGCGCACGGCCTGCACCCGACGGTCGCGGCGGCCGTCGACGTTGCCATCGCCGAGGTACGCCAACTGGCGCGCGGGCTCGGCATCGACTGGCCGTAGCGGTTCAGCGCTGCTCAGCCGAGGCAACAAGGTGATCGAGCAGGGTCTCGTTCGGCTTCTCGACGTCGTGCTTGCGCAGGTGCTCGGACAGCTTGTCGCGCAGCTCCTGTTCGGTCTCGGCCTTGATGTGGCCGCCGCAGCTCGGCGCTCCGGCGTCGCGGCAGTGGAAGTCGTAGGCCATCCCGATCACACCTCGCTCGGTGTTCGTTGCACTGCGGCGAGCGCGTCCGACAGGTCGCGGTTCACCTGGACCAGCCCGGTGTTGACATCGGCGATCACCGGTTGCAGTGGCTCGACCCTGCGCGCGATCGAGCGCAGCCCGACGTTGACCGTGCCGAGCGTGAAAAGGGTCTTGCGCAGCAGGAACAAAATCGTGATCAGCACCAGCGCGAGCGCGACCACGATCAGCCCGACCGCGACCAGGGTGAGGACCACGAGAGTCGTCGTCATCGGTTGCCTCCCGGCAGCAGTCCGCCGACCGCGCTGACGTAGCGGCGCAGCCCGGTGCCGACCGACGCGGCGAGGTCACGGGTGTCGAGCAGCGCGGGCACCGGCTCAAGGTTCTCGGTCACCCGCACGCCGTTGTCGAGTACGTCGGCCGCGTAATCCTTGATCTCGCGCAGCCGGCGCAGTATCCGCACCGAGAGCGCGAGGACGAGGGGGATCACCACGACGAACAGCGCGGCGACGCCGATCCACCACAGGATGGCGGCGCCGGTGGAGAGGTTGTCCATGAGCACCTCGCAACACGCTGGGCGGTTGATCTCCTCGAGTGTACTATGTGTCGCTTACATTTACCGGACACGAAAGCGGGGCGCTAGCGCCACTCTTCCGGTGGCGACGACCGCAGCTCGACCAGCACCGGTCCGGGCGGTGGATGCGGCTTGGCCTCCTCCTGCTCCGCCTCGACGCCGACGAAGCCAGGCATATGCTCCCGCAGCGCCTGCTCGATGCCGTCGGTGAGCGTCATCGCCGACGCGCTGCAGCCCGCGCAGGCGCCCGCCAGCCGCAGCTTGACGATGCCGTCGGTGACATCGAGCAGCTCGACGTTGCCGCCATGCGAGTGGATATAGGGCCGGATCTGATCCAGTGCGTGCTCGGCCGCCGCGTGTTCGTCGATGCCGATGCCGTAGGCGTCGAACAGCCAAGCCACCGCGTCGCTGCCGTCGCGCAGCGACGCCAATGTCTCCTCGGGCAGTTGTCGTGCCAGGTCGATCAGGGCGTTCCGGTGCAGCGTGTCGATGCCGTCGAGGAACTCGAACACGGCCGAGCGGTCCGCGTCAGCGAGCCCCTCGACGGCGCGCAGCAGCTCTTCCATCCTGCGCAGCATCGACTCGAGCGAGTCCATATTCCGAGGGTAGTGCTTCGGGGGCGGGTGGCGCCTGTTGCCGGGCGGTACGATCGGTGAGCGAACCCGCTGTTGGCCAGTAGACGAGAGGCGGTGGCGGCATGGACGAACTGCACGAGCCGAAGTCGGAAGCCCTGCGTGCCTTGTTCTGGCGGGACGAGATACTCCAGCTGATGTTCTGGGTCAAAGGCGAGGGGTTCGGCGACGCGGTCGACGCGAAACTGCTGGAACGCTTCCTCGGCGTCCGGGCCGAGGTGGGGCTGACCTACCTCGACCGGCTCGTCGCGGAGAGCCTCATCGAGCGGGACGCAGAGTCGCGGTACCTGCTGACGGCGCGAGGGCACGAGCAGGGCGCTCGGGTCTTCGCCGCGGAGTTCGCCGAACTCACCCAGCCGGCGCACGGCGAGTGCGGGCCGGACTGCTGGTGCCATATGTCGGCAGATGAAGCGGAAGCGTGCCTCGCCGAACGGTCAGGGAGCTGAATGTGCCGATGCCACGTGCGAGCGACGACCCGCTCGCCGGTCTGCCCCGCAACTTTCAGCGGCCTTGCTTGCTGCTGCTCATCGGTGAGAAGCCGTCGCATGGTTACGACCTGCTGGAACGGCTGCGCGAGCTCGGTTTCACGCAGGCCGACCCCGGCATGCTATACCGGTCGTTGCGGGCGATGGAGCAGGAAGGGCTGGTGGAGTCCGACTGGGAGGTCTCGGAGCTCGGCCCGCGCCGCCGGACGTACGTGCTGAGCGAGGAAGGCCGCGACTGGCTACACGCCTGGGCTGGCAGCCTGCGCGAGACCGAGCGGATCATGCAACGGTTCGTCGAGCGGTACTCCGCCTTCGCGGCGGACTCCTCCCGATCGGGTTGAGGGCTTGCGGGCGTGCCCATCCCATGGAGACGTCGGTTGCATTCACAACCAGCTACGTGAGGCCGTCTCCCCGCTCACTGGCCGGTGATCCGCTGTCAAACGAGCCGGCGACATGGCCGTCATCGTGCCAATCGACGGCGTCGCAGCGCTGGTCGGCCTCGGCCGACATGAACGCGTTGGCGAACGTGGTCACCATCTCGTGCAGCCACTCCGGCGACGTGGTGGCCGTCTCTGATCTCCATGCCATGCCGTCAGCCAGCAGAAACGTCGTTCCCCGCTTCAGTGGGCACTACTCTGCTTTCGTGCACTGATCGCAGCTCCCGTCGGGCGTATGAGCAGGGGAGCGGTGAGGCACACATCTCGGCGTAGCCGTCCATACTGGTAAGGCTGAACAGCCGTCCCAGCGTTCTGGCCACCCGCACCTGGTCGCCGGTGGTGATCGACCATTTGACCGGCAGTGAATACCACAAGAACTCGGCCAACCGGAGCCGGGTGATGGTGTGCAAACCGTGCTCGCCGCTGAGCCAGCCCAGCGCGGCTGCGGCATCCTCGGCCCGATCCGGGTCTTCCCGGCGCAGCGCGGTCAGCGCCTCCCGTTCGCTCAGCACCCGACCAGTCTCGTTGAGTGAGTGTGACGTTCGACCAATCCTATGGTGCCAACGTCACACTCGCTCAACTTCGCTTACGAGCAGGTGTGCCACCCATCACAACGACGCTACTCTGGCTACGCACGGCGATGACGCCGTGTGCGCGCGAAGAAGGAGTTGTCGTGGCTCAGTTGACCCGGCCCGCCCCCGCCTCAGCCGGCTGGCGGCTCGCCAGATCGGTGACGACGGAACTGATCCGGCCGGGGGATAGTGACGAGTGTGGTGGCGAGCTCAGCGGTCCGGGAATGCTCAACCCGAGGTCCGAGGACGCGGCCGGTCAGCTCGCCAAATTTCACACCCCCGAGGTCGTGTTCGGCCCCGGTGCGCTCGCCGAACTCGGACACTGCGCGCGACGCCTCGGCGCACGTCGCCCCTTCCTGGTCACCGATCCGGGAATTACCGAGGCAGGGTGGGTCGCGGAGGCGACCGGGCGCCTCCAGCTCGCCGGGCTCCATCCGGTGGTGTGGGCCGACGTCACGCCCAACCCCAAGGACCACGAGATCGAGGCCGCCTACCAGGAGTACGCAGGCACGGACAGCGACGTGATTATCGCCGTGGGCGGGGGTTCCTGCATCGACGCCGCCAAGGGGGTCGCCATCCTCGCCGGCAATGGTGGGACCATCCTGGCCTACGAGGGCGTGGACAAGGTCGCGCAACCCATCCCACCGCTGGTGATGGTCCCGTCAACGTCCGGGACCGGCGCCGACGTGTCACAGTTCGCGATCGTCACCGACACGGCCCAGCGCACCAAGATCACCATCATCAGCAGGACACTGGTGCCGGAGATCTCCCTCGTGGACCCCCGCCTGCTGACCACCATGCCGGACGACCTCAACGCTGCGACGGGCCTGGACGCGCTCACCCACGCGATCGAGTCGTTCGTGTCCCGCGCGCACAACCGGCTCACCGATCACCACGCCTTGCACGCCGCGCACCTGGTCACCCACAACTTGCGGCGGACCATCAGCCATCCGTTGCTGGCCGAGCCGCGGATCTGCATGGCGCAGGGTGCGCTGGAGGCGGGCATGGCGTTCACCAACGCGATCCTGGGCATCACGCACGCCATGAGCCACCAGGTCGGCGGGCGGCTCGACGCGCCCCACGGGGTGCTCAACGGGGTTCTGCTCCCGCACTGCATCCGGTTCAACGCCGAGGCCGACGCGCGACCGTACGTTCCGCTCGCGGCGGCGATCGGCATCGAGGCAGGTGATCGCCCAGCGCAGGAGGTGGCCGACGAGATCGCCGACCACGTCCGCGCGCTAGCTGATGACGTCGGGGTACCGAAAGGCCTCGCCGCGCTCGGGGTCACCGAGGCGGACATCCCGACAATGGCGCGCACCACGCTGTACGACGCCTGCCTCGCCACCAATCCCCGAGACGCCGACGCCGCCGACGTCGAAACACTGTTCCGTCAGGCATTGTGAAGCAGAGATGACCGTCGCGGGTGGTCAGACCTTCGGAAGGACCGACGCCGATCTCAGCGCGCTCACCGGGGTGCGATCGGGCAAGCAGTCGTTCTACCCGGCGTACGTGCGCTCGGCGGAACGCCTCGAGAACGCCGTCCGTGCCCTCGACCGGATCTCCCGTGCCCTGGTACGCACCCGCGAAGGTCCGCAGGGGCTGGTCGAGGCCGTGCTGTTCGCGGCCGCCGACCATCTGCAGGCGGACTGGTTACTCGTCGCCGTCTCCGACGGGGCACTGCAGGCCGCACGACCGCGGTTCCTGCTCCTGGGCGGTGACGGGTTGGTCGATGACGAGCAGCTGCTGCCGCCAGATGTGCGACCGCATCTCGACGTGCTGCGAACCAGGCCGTGGGAAGCCGACGGTGGCCAGCACGGCCCGGTGGTTCGCGTGCCGATGATCCTCGATGGCGAGCCGGTCGGCGGGATCGCAGGCCTGCCCGGTCGTGACGTGGTGGTCGCCGACACCGATCTGGCGATCTTGCGGGTCCTCGCCAACCAGGCGGCAGTCGCGCTGCACAACGCGTTCTTGATGCACGCGACCACCCGGCTGCGCGGACGCACCGAGAAGCTGTCCGTAACCGCCGAGCGGCAGGCGAAGGACCTGGCGATGCGCGACGCGCAACTGGCCGAGACCCAGCAACGGCTGTCCGATGTCATGCAGCGCCAAGCGCTCGACGACGAACGGCACCGCATCGCACGCGAGCTGCACGACAGCGTCACCCAGGACGTCTTGTCGGCGGGCATGACCATTGAGATCTGCCGCTCGGAACTGGCACAGGCCCACGACGACATCGACGAGGTGCTCGAGCGGCTGACCGCGGCCAAGGACCTGACCCGGCACGCGGTCGAGCGGCTGCGCGCCTCCATCTACGCCCTGCACAACGCCGCCGAGGACGCCCACGGATCACTGCCCGAACTTCTGGAGCGCCTGTCGAGTGTGCACCTGCCCAGCGACCTGAATGTGCGGGTGGGCGTGACCGGTGACGCGGTGCCCCTGCCAGGCGAGGTCGAGCACGCGCTGCTGCGAGTCACCGGCGAGGCTCTGTTCAACACCGCCGCGCACACCAGCGCCACCCATGCGCTCGTGCGCCTGCGGTACCGCGCCGACCGGCCCCTGCGGCTGACGATCTCCGACGACGGCGACGGCGATCCAGCACAGCTGCGCAAGATGCTGCGGGTGACCTCCACCGCCAACCTCGCAGGAGCACACCGGGGGCTGGCGAACATGCGGGGCCGGGTAAGTGACCTCGGCGGCACGATGTCGATTCGCCGCTCACCGCTTGGCGGGATCATGCTCTCCTTCGACGTCCCCTACCCGCCAGGACCTGATGGGACGGCCGCACCGTGAACACACCCCAGCAGGTCGTCACCTCGACCCAGCAGCCGCCCGACGCCACAACGCGGCAGCCACACCAGAAGCTGAATATCGTCCTGGTCGATGATCACGCGATCGTCCGGCAAGGACTGCGGTCCATCCTCGACCGCGAGGACGACATGCGTGTCGTCGGGGAGGCGACCACCGCGGGAGAGGCAATGGCCGTGGTCGAGCGGATCCGGCCCGACATCGTGCTGCTCGACCTGAAGCTCGGTACCGGCTCCGACACCCAAGGCCTCGAGGTGTGTTCGGAGCTCACCTCCCGATACCCCGAGGTCGGCGTCCTGGTACTGACCACGTTCCTCGACGACGCCCTGGTCCTCGAGGCGATCCATCGCGGCGCCAAGGGCTACGTGATCAAGGACGTGGACACCAGCGGCCTCGTTTCCGCCATCCGGGCGGTCGCGCGGGACGAGAGCGCGTTCGACTCCCGGTCTGCCTCGGTGATGATGCGCTCCATCCGCATCGCCGCGGAGGAACCGACGCTCACCGAACGCGAACAGAAGGTCCTCGAACTGCTCGCTCACGGCCTGAGCAACCGAAAGATCGGCGCCAAGCTCTACATCTCGGAGACCACGGTCAAGTTCCACGTCCGCAACATCATGCGCAAGCTCTCCGCCGCCACCCGCGCCGAAGCCGTCTACGAAGCCAGCAAACTCGGCCTCATCTGAACCGATCACTGGGGACTCACACGACTGAGCTGTCCCCGCTACACACCGAGTAGACCCCTGACCTCGGCCAGGTGCCGCCGGGCGACCGGAACGAGCTCAGGACCTTGCGGGTCGGTGACCAGTATCAGGTCGTTCTTGAAGCCGCGCTCGACCTCCCTGACCCGGCGCAGGTTGACCACGAAACTGCGGTGAACGCGGACGAATCCGAGACCGGCGAGCGCCGTTGCCACGTTGTCCAGACCGCGAATGGCGGAGCGCATCCGGCCTCGGTCGGTGATCAGCCAGACGGTGTTGCGGTCTGCTTCGGCGAAGCGGATCTCCGATGGCGTGAGCAGGACCGACCGGTCGCCTCGCACGCCGATCACCTGACGGCGTAGCGGCCGTTGCCGTGGCTCGGCGGTGTCGCGGTACGGCTCACCGTCTTCGCGGTTGCACTCGCAGAGCATGCCCAGCAAGCGCCCCTTCCCAAATACCGGGCGCAGGGTCACCGCTACGGCGGAGCCGAGCTGGGCGGACCCGGTCCAGTCCGCGTCCGCTTGCGCCCGGTGCCTCGCCCATCGCACCACCGTGGCCAGGGCAGGAAACGCGGCGGGAGCACGGTCACGCGGATCGATCATCGTCCGGTCGGCGGGCAACCCGAGAACGGCACTCGCGGCATCGTCGGCGACGACGCCACGGCCGGCACAGTCCACGGCTGCCAGCGGGTGGCCACTGCGTGGCCGCTCGGCGTTGAACACCGCCGCCAGCTCGGCTCCATCGCGAACCGCGCGACCGCGGAGGTCAGCGTGCATCGAATTCGCGACGCGCCGCAGCCATGCCGATACCTGCGCAGGCAACGGGGCGCGCCAGCGTGAGATGTTGACCGAAGCCATCGCAGAGCCGGTCACGACGTCACGAATGGCGACTCCGGCGCAGGTCCACTCATGAAACCCGGCACACCAATGCTCGGGTCCGAGCACCGTCACTGGCTCACCTGCTTCCAATGCGGTGCCCATCCCGTTGGTTCCGATGCACCGTTCGGACCAACCGGCCCATGGCGCAAGGTTGCCGTCCGCGGCCTGATGCCGGATCTGGTCATCGCCCCAGCACGCGAGCACGCGGCCGGCGCTGTCGGTGACGGTGACGATGCCCTCCTCCACCGGGATGTCCTTGGCCGCTGAGACCGCTAGGCCGCCGAGCTCGGCGATGACCACATCGTGGTCGAGCGGGTGTTCATTGCCGCCCGCCGCGGCGGGCGCGTGTGTCAGCTGCGGATTCACGCCATGGTCATCCCGGCAGCGGTACCACGAGGCCAGGATGTGCGGCCGAACTTCGCTGCTGACGTCCTCACCGGCGGCGAACCGTTCCCACGCGCTGATGATCCTGGCCCACACCGGCGGCGCATGGTGGGCGACGCCGCTTGTTGCTGCGCGGACACCGCTTGTGCTCAACCCGCCGCCGCTCATCACGAACTCGTTGCTGGCTGGCGACGCTGCGGGCCATTCTCCATACAGCAACTGCGATGTGTCTCAGATCTCATAGCACAACGTTATATCCGCATATCACCCAGTAGCGCACTGACCGGCCGGTCAGCGAAGATCGTCCGATCGGTCAGGTGCGGCGAGCCGAAGGAGCCTGGTATGGATGTTTCCCTGTTTCGACGGCTCGGCGCCGAGTTCATCGGCACCGCGCTGCTGGTGCTCTTCGGCGCGGGCTCGGTCGTCGCCGCGGTATCGATGGCAGACGGCGGACTGACGTATTCCGGGCTGGGCTTTATCGCGCTAGCCTTCGCGATCGTCGTCGCGCTGGTCATCTACGGCTTCGGGCCGGTGTCGGGGGCGCATATCAACCCCGCCGTCACGTTCGCGCTCGCGGTGAGCAAGCGCTTCAGCTGGGCGGAGGTCGTCCCGTACATGCTCGCTCAGCTAGCCGGTGGCGCTCTCGGCGCGATCCTATTGGTGGCAGCGTACGGCCCGGATGCTTCCGAGGCCGGCGGGTTCGGCGCTACCGCCCTCGCGGAGACGGTCCCGGTGGGGGCAGGCATTCTCGCCGAAGTGCTCGGCACGTTCATCCTGGTCTTCGCGGTGATGACGCTTGCGGTGGACGCGCGGGCGCCGCACGGATGGGCCGGTTTCATGATCGGGCTCGCGGTCGCCGTCGCCATCCTCGTCACCGGACCGCTCACCGGCGGATCGCTCAACCCCGCCCGAACCTTCGGCCCCAATCTGGCCGCCTCGCTGTGGGGCGGCTCGGCACCCTGGGCCGACTTCGCCCTCTACTGGATCGGCCCACTACTCGGCGCCGCCATCGCAGCAGGGGTGTACCAGTTCGTCGCCGCGCCCCGCGCACCGGAACCAACGCACGCCCCGTCTCGCACCTCGTGACCCCGCCAGGGAACACCTGATAACCCAACGAAGGAGAAGGAGCCGACATGTCGGACAACCGTGTGGTCGCCTACAAGGGACCGGGACAGGTCGCCGTCGAGGACATCGACTATCCGAAGCTCGAGCTACCCGACGATGTGGTTCAGGGCCTGGGCATCAAGAAGAAGGCCCCGCACGCTGCCATTCTCAAGCTCGTCACCACCAACATCTGCGGTAGCGACCAGCACATGGTGCGCGGTCGGACTACCGCGCCCGTCGGGCAGACGCTGGGGCACGAGATCACCGGCGAAGTAGTCGAGGCCGGCGACGACGTGCTGTTCGTCAAGCCGGGCGACATCTGTTCGGTGCCGTTCAACATCGCCTGTGGCCGCTGCCGCATGTGTGTCGAAGGCAAGACGGGGATCTGCCTGAACGTCAACCCTGCTCGCGCGGGCGCGGCCTATGGCTATGTTGACATGGGCGGCTGGATCGGCGGACAGGCCGAGTACGTCATGGTGCCGTTCGCGGACTTCAACCTGCTGAAGTTCCCCGACCGGGACCAGGCGCTGGAGAAGATCCTCGACCTGACCATGCTGTCGGACATCTTCCCAACCGGCTATCACGGCGCCTACACCGCGGGGGTCACCACCGGATCCACGGTCTACGTGGCGGGCGGCGGCCCGGTGGGGCTGGCCGCCGCACACGCCGCGCAGTTGCTCGGCGCGTCCGTGGTGATCGTCGGCGACATGATCCAGGAACGGCTGGCGCAGGCCCGCAGCTTCGGCTGCGAGACCGTGGACCTCACCCAGGACGCCGCCCTGCCGGACATGATCGAACAGATCGTCGGCGAGCCCGAGATCGACGCGGCGGTGGACGCCGTCGGGTTCGAGGCACGCGGGCACGGCGCCGGAGCCGGCGAGGCGCCCGCCACCGTGCTCAACGACATCATGACGATCGCAAGAGCTGGTGCGCAGCTGGGCATCCCCGGGCTTTACGTGACGGGAGACCCCGGCGGAATCGACGAGGACGCCAAGATCGGCCAGCTGGGGGTGCGGCTTGGCCTCGGCTGGGCGAAGTCCCACTCGTTCACCACCGGACAGTGCCCGGTCAAGCAGTACAACCGGCAGCTGATGAACCTCATCCTGACCGGCAAGGCGCAGATCGCCAAGGCCGTGAACGCCACCACCATCAGCCTGGACCAGGCCCCGCAGGGCTACCAGGAATTCGACGGCGGCGCTGCGAAGAAATACGTCATCGACCCGCACGGCATGGTCGCCGCATAAGTGAGGAACAAAATGATGCGGAAACTTACCACGATGCGGAAGTTCAGCCGCGCGAAAGCGGGAACGGTGCTCCTGTCCGCGATCGCACTTGCCATGGGTGTCGGCGGCGTGGCCGCAGATGGTGCCGAGCCAACGAAGACTCCCTCATCACCTGGAAAGGCGCAGGGCTGCGACGGGGAGGGTTATTCACAGTTGGCTAATTAATGCGCAGTCCGGCGCGTCTAAGTAAAAGGCGGTCCGTTTCTTGAAAGAATTGGGTTACCGCACTCAACTCTGAGAAACGGACCGCCGACATGTATCATACTACAGGCTTCACGAAAGACCAGATCGTGGATCTGTGTGCCCTCGTTCATGTCGCGACGAAAGAGGACCAGGCCGCTGATTGGCCACCGATACTGGGATTGTTTAACTCGATGGTTGTCGCATTGACATACGTTCGCAGAAATCGCGTGCAGAGCGAGATCGGCGAGGCTTTCGGGGTGTCCCAGTCGACGATCAGCCGGGCCGTGACGGCGTTGGTCCCGATTTTCGGGCAGGTGTTGGCCGACTACGTGCCCGTTGCCGAAGAACTCGACCCGCGGACCCAGTACATCGTGGACGGATCGCTGCTTCCGTGCTGGTCGTGGCACGGTCACCGGGAGCTGTACTCCGGCAAGCACAAGACCACCGGCATGAACGTCCAGGTCGCCTGCGACCTGGACGGCCGGCTGGCGTGGATCTCGGATCCGGTGGATGGATGCCGACACGACTCCGCCGCACTGGCGCTGTCTGGAGTGATCGACACCCTCGATTCCGGTAACTGGATGG
>WHSS01000202.1 GCA_009379975.1 Actinophytocola sp. | reverse complement strand
CGATGCGCGAAGCGGCACGGAGCACGTGCTCCAGATGCTCGCGCTTCATGCGGCGTGCGCCGTGCGCCAATGCGCCCGAAAGGACTCTAGGGTGGCGTGCCGCTCCTGCGGGCCTAGAACGCCGGCGAACGGGCTGTTCTGCCGCAGCTCAATCGCCCACTCAGCACGTGAAGTCAACGCTTCGAACACCGCATCGGGCCCTGTGCGCAGCAACTCGTCCCACCGATCGAGCCATCGAGCGGTCATCCCGTCGGGATGCACCTCGCGCATACGGAGAAGATTTGCCTCGGCCGCCGCCATAACACCGACGGTGTCCATCGCCAACCGGCCTGCCACGGCTTGATGCAACCAGAGAGAGCGCTCCTGTTCCCGCCGCATCGGCACACGAAGGAATGCCTCTACATCGACGCGCCGAATGCGGCGATGAGTACCCATCGACACGTAGGGCAACGCCCCGGACGTGCACATGTCAACAACGTGCTGCCGCGAGCAGCCAAGCAACTTGGCGGCCCGGCCGGTCGTGAGCAACTCCTCGTCAGTCATGAGCTCATTATCGACCTAAACGCCAAAAACGCAAGAGGGCACGCCCTCTGGCCCCACGGGACGAGTTCATGCGTTGCGTGAAGCATCAGACATTTCGGCAGTGATAGCCGCCGTTTTGCCTCATGATCATCCCGCGGGCCGAACTAGCCGCAGGCGCGAGTCACTTATCCGGCCAGCGGCCGGTGGCCTTCTTGAACCCGGTCGCGGCGCTCCGGTCGGCCGCGGCCTTCACACCGCCGAACACCGCGCCCTGCACGGCGGCGGCCGTCACGACCTCCCGCCAGCCACGGTCCTCGTCGGTCGCGTCCGGAGCGTCCACCTCGCCGGAGATCATCTTCCACAGCTTGCGGAACGCCGCGGCCGCGGCGAGCCCACCGACCACGCTCGCGAGCATGCTCAACGGCTTGTACAGCAGCTTCAGCATCGCCGCGCTCCTTACTTGCCACGCCGGAAGAGCCGGCGTAGTACCAGGAGCAGCGCCACGGCCGCGGCCACCGTGGGTATCGGCTTCCGGCGCGCCGTGGTGGCAGCCTGTTCGACCTTCTCGCGTGCGGACGGCGGGAGCTTGGCCAGCGCCTGATCCGTCACGTCCTTGGCCTGGCCGGTCAGCTGCTCGGTCTTGGCCTGCACGGTTTCCGCCGTCTCGTGTGCCTTTTCCTTCGTCCGCGCGGACACATTCGCCTTGCTCGCCAACGCGTCGATCGTGTCGGCGAGCTGCGCCCTGGTCCGCTCGATGTCACGCTGAATCTCGGCCGGTTCAGTCGGCGGAGCGGCGTCTGTGGCATCCGGGCCGGCGGCCGGTTGCTCGGTCCCGGCGGTCATCCCGGTCTCGGTCTTGCGATGCTCAGCGTTCATCGGTGCAGTCCTTCCTTGACGGCGTTGACGTCCGCCTTAACGCTGTTCACGGTCTGCTCGGGCACCGGCGGCGTCGCGGCACCGAACTGCTTCTTGCCCACCAGCGCCACCACACCGGCCACCAGGAGCACGCCGATGCCCACCAGGAGTGCGGCCAGCCACGGCGCGATGACCGTCGCCAGCGCCAGGATGACGGTCGCCACCAAGGCCGCACCACCGTAGAAGGCCAGTACACCGGCGGCGCCGAACAAACCGGTCCCCACGCCGCCGCGCTTGCCCTTTTGCTGAAGTTCGGCCACGGCCAGCCGCATCTCGTCGCGCACCAACCGGGTCAGCTGTTCGGAAGCCTCACCGACCAGCTGGCCAACCGGCCGCTCCTCGGTTCTCGTCCTACCCATGTTGTCGGCCATTGCTCATCGCCTTCCTTCGCGTCGGCCGCGTTCGGAGATCGGGTTCCCCACCAGCGCAGACCTATGCGTCATCCTTATGGGGAAGGCGCCGGGACAACGGGGGCGAGGCCCTGCTCTCCGGTTTCGACGTCGAGGATTGCCTGGTGGTCGGCGTTGCCGAGGAAAGACTGGTTCGCGATGAGCAGCCTGCTGCCGGCCTGAACCGTCAGGGATCTTCGGTGCGGATCTCAGCGCGATGGGCACGCAGTACACCGGCGTGCGCGCGAGCCGTCGGGTCGCGGCGCACCTTGACCAGGCTGGCTACGGTGACGACCGCCAGCACGGCGACGATGACACCGAGGCTGACCAGGGTCGGGATCGTCGGCACCCGCGGGTCGAGATCCTCGTGTGCCCAGTGGAGTACCAGCTTCGCCCCGATGAACCCGAGGATGATCGCCAGCCCGGCGGACAGGTACACCAGCCGGGCCAGCAGGCCCTTCACCAGAAAGTACAGCGCACGCAGTCCGAGCAGCGCGAACGCGTTCGTGGTGAAGACGATGTACGGCTCTTTGGTGATGCCAAAGACGGCGGGGATCGAATCGAGCGCGAACAGCAGGTCCACCCCGCCGATCGCGACCAGAACGACCAGCAGCGGGGTGGCCATCCGCCGGCCGTCGACCCGGGTCACGAGCTGGCCCCCGGCATAGTCTTCGGTCACCGGCAGGAAGCGCCGGGCCGCCCGCACGACGATGTTGTCCTCGACATCGGGATCCTCGTTGCGGTGCCGGTACAGCTGTACCGCCGTGTAGAGCAGCAGGATCCCGAACAGCAGGAACACGAAGGAGAACAACGAGATCAGGGTCGCGCCGATGGCGATGAAGATCGCCCGCATGACCAGCGCGATCGCGATTCCGGCCGCCAGCACCTTGTGCTGGTGCTCCTCCGGGACGGCGAACGCCGAGATGATGATCACGAAAACGAACAGGTTGTCCACCGACAGGCTCTTCTCCACCAGGTAGCCGGTGAAGTACTCCAGGCCGGGGTCGCCGCCGTAGGTCACGGTGAACCAGATGCCGAACACCACGGCGACGAGCACGTAGCAGACCGACCACACGGTGGCCTCGCGCAGCCCGACGCGGTGCGGCCGGGCGAAGCCGAAGTACAAGTCGAAAGTCAGGAGCGCGACGATCAGCCCGATCGTCATGGCCCACACGAGACCGCTCACACCCGCCACGTCACCTCCAGTCACCGGTGTCGCTACCGCCCCGGTAGTACCCGGGCGGCGGGTCCAGTACGCCAGAGTGTGATCACGAGTAGTCGTCGGGCACGTAGGTAGCCGTGGTGAGCTCACACATTCTGCGGAAACCCCAATTCGAGGCCGCCCTCAGGCCGGGCGGCCGGGTTGAGCCACCGCGTGGTGACGACCTTGGCGCGGGTGAAGAAGTGCACGCCCTCGGCGCCGTGCGCATGGGTGTCACCGAACAGCGACCGCTTCCAGCCGCCGAACGAGTAGTAGGCGACCGGGACGGGAATCGGCACATTGACGCCGATCATGCCGACCTGGACGTCCGCTTCGAAGCGCCGAGCCGCACCACCGTCGTTGGTGAAGATCGCGGTGCCGTTGCCGTACTCGTTGACGTTGATGAGCTCCACGGCCTCGTCGTACGACGACACCCGCACCACGGCCAGGACCGGGCCGAAGATCTCCTCGGCGTAGATGTCCATGTCGGGAGTGACGTGATCGAAGAGCGTCGGGCCGAGCCAGTGGCCGTCCTTCTCACCGCGGGCCTCGACGTTCCGGCCGTCGATGACCAGCTTGGCGCCCGCCTGTTCGCCGGAGGCGACGAAACCAGCGACCCGGTCCCGGTGCGCCTTGGTGACCAGCGGTCCCATGTCGGCTTCGGCGCCTTCGCTGGCGTCGGCCTTACGGCCGTCCCCGGTGACGAGGGTGCGGGTGCGCTCGGCGATCCGCGCTACGAGATCGTCACCGACCGGGTCGACCGCGACCAGGACGCTGATGGCCATGCACCGCTCCCCCGCGCTGCCGTAACCGGCGTTGACCGCGGCATCGGCCGCGAGATCGAGGTCGGCATCCGGCAGCACGACCATGTGGTTCTTGGCGCCGCCGAGTGCCTGGACCCGCTTGCCGTGCCTGCTGGCCTCCTCGTACACGTACTCGGCGATCGGGGTGGACCCGACGAAGCTGATCGCGGCCACGTCCGGGCTCCGCAGCAACGCGTCGACCGCGGCCTTGTCGCCCTGCAGCACGTTGAACACACCGTCGGGAAGGCCGGCTTCTTTCCAGAGGTTGGCGATCCACAACGCGGCCGACGGGTCCTTCTCGCTCGGCTTGAGGACCACCGTGTTGCCTGAGGCGATGGCGATCGGGAAGAACCACATGGGAACCATGGCCGGGAAGTTGAACGGGCTGATGATCCCGACGACGCCGAGCGGGTCACGCTTGGAGTGGACGTCGACGCCGGTCGATGCGCTTTCGGAGTAGCCGCCCTTGAGGAGGTGGGAGATGCCGCAGGCGAACTCCACGACCTCCTGGCCACGGCTGATCTCACCGACGGCGTCGGAGTAGACCTTGCCGTGCTCGGCCGTGATCAGGTGCGCCAACTCCCCCTTACGGCTGTTCAGCAACTCGCGGAAGGCGAACAGGATCTGCGTGCGCCTGGCCAGTGAGGTAGCGCCCCACGTCTTGGCGGCCCTGGCCGCCGACGCGATGACGTGCTGGGCGTCGTCCTCGCCGGCGAGCGCGACGCGACCGGAGACCTGCCCGGTGGCTGGATTGGTGACCTCTGCCCAGAGATCGGAGGTGCCGACGAACTCGGCGCCGTCGGCCCAGTGCGCGATCGAGGTGGTCATGTGCAGGCTCCTTCTGGTGTCGAGGCTTCAAAACTAGCTCGCCGGCCACGCCCGCACAGCCCGACAGAATGTTGGATTCGACTCACTCTTCCGGCATCCTGTCGGAGTGAGTGTTCAGCGAAAGGCGCTTTCATGGCCGTTGTGACCGTCGCAGAGGTGCTCCAGATGCCCGTGCTGCGGGCCGCTGGCCCCGAAGTTCTCGCGGGGAAGTCAGGTCTGGGCCGTCAGGTGCGCTGGGTGCACACGACCGAACTGCCCGATATCGCGCCCTTGCTACGCGGCGGTGACCTGGTGCTGAGCACCGGCATCGCGTTCCCCGATACAGCCGAAGACCTCGAGGCGTTGGCGCGGAGTTTGGACGAGAGCGACGCAGCGGGCCTGCTCATCGAACTGGGCCGCCGGTGGGAGTCCGTTCCCGCGCCGCTGGTCGCCGCATGTGAGCGGCTGGAGCTTCCGCTCATCGCGTTGACCCGCGAGGTGCGCTTCGCCGCCGTGACCCAAACCGTGGGCGAACGGATCGTGGACGAACAGCTCACGGAGCTTCGCGAGGCCGAGCGTGTGCACGACACATTCACCGCGCTGAGCATGGAAGAGGCCGGCCCCGCCGAGATCCTGGCAGCGGTGCAGCGCCTCGCGGGCGCGGCCGTTGTCCTGGAGGACGAGCAACACCGGGTGCTCGACTACCGGTCCGGCCCTGGGGATATCGCGGGTTTCCTGGCCGACTGGGACTCGCGCTCGCGCGCTGTCGAACATCCCGATCGCACGACGTGGGACGCGACGAACGGCTGGCTCATCACCAGGCTCGGCAAGCGGGACAAGGGTTGGGGACGCCTGATCGTGCAGGCTCCTGCGACTCCCCCACAGCGCCTCACCGTGGTGGCCGAACGTGCCGCCGCCGCCCTGGCGATGCACCGGCTGCAGGATCGGCATCGCGACAGCCTCCTCCGGCGGACCCACCACGAGCTGATGCTCGGCCTGCTCGCGGATCCGACCGATCCCGACCTGCTGCGCCGGTGCGAACTGTCCGGTCTGCCCACCGCGAACCGGATGTTCGTCGGTCTCGCGATCCGCCCGCGGCTGCGGGTGGCTGGTCAAGCCGCCTTCGCGCCGTCCTTAGTGGACGATGCGCTGGCCGCGGTGGTGCACGCGGCGCACGGACTGCGCGTGCCGGCCTTGGTGTGCGCGATAGACCGCGATATCCGCGTACTGCTGTCGTTCGGGCCGTCAGCACAGCACGAGCGAGCCGTGGAGAAGGTCGCGGAACGCGTAGCCGATCGGCATTCCGTCGTCATCGGCGCAGGCCGCGCGGTACAGCGGGCAACGCACATCGACCGGACGCTGCGCGAGTCGCAGCACGTCGTGGAATCCGCGCGCGCGACCGCGGGCGACCGGCTCGTCCACCGGCTCGAAGACGTGCACCTGCGTGGCTTGCTGACCATGCTCGGCGACGACGAACGCGTACGAGCTTTCGCCATCCGGGAACTGGACGTGCTCACGGAGCACGACGAGCGCAGCGGCGGCGACCTGCTGGACGTGCTGCGGGCCTTGCTGGAGCATCCGACCAGCAAATCCGAGGCCGCCGCCGCGGTCCACCTGTCCCGCGCCGCGTTCTACGACCGCCTGGCGAAGATCGAACGACTGCTGGCGGTCTCCCTCGACGATCCCGACATCCGGGTGTCGCTGCACGTGGCGCTGATGGTTCGTGAGTGTTCAACAGGGTTCTAACCCTGCTCAACACTCACGAGGCTGGTAGACGCGGCCGCCATGCCCTTGCTGGCACTCATCTATGTAGATAATCTCTACCTGGATGAGTGCTACATAACCTCCGATGAGCGACGGTGCCTGACTTCGTGGGACGGTCAGCCGAGCTCGCAATACTGCGCAAGCGCTTGAACCTGGTCTCGGAAACGGCCACTGGAACAGCGGTGTCCATCCGAGGTCGCCGCCAGGTCGGCAGATCGCGTCTCGTGCAGGAGTTCTGCGACACCTCGGGTGTTCCCTACTGCTATTTCACGGCAACCAAAGGCGTCTCGCCCGTAGAAGCCGTCGCGGCGTTTCTCGTCGAACTGAAGGAATCCGACCTCCCCGCCGACGCCGAACTGGTTCCCCGAACCGCGGCCGGGGGCTGGCCCGACGCGTTCCGGGCGCTGGCGAACATCCTCCCGCGGACTCCGGCAATCGTTGTTCTCGACGAGCTGCCGTGGCTTGCCGAACAGGATGAGACGTTCGACGGCGTGTTGCAGACGGCCTGGGATCGGCTGCTGCGCCAACGCCCGGTCCTGCTTCTGCTGCTGGGGAGCGACATCCACATGATGGAACGGCTCACCGCTTACGACCGCCCGTTCTACGGGCGCGCCGACAATTTCGCGCTCGCTCCCCTCAAACCTGACGAGGTCGGCAACGCCCTCGACCTGAACGCCGCGCAAACCCTTGACGCGCACCTCATCACCGGCGGACTGCCCGGAATTCTGCGGAGCTGGCCTCGTCGCATGCCCCCGCTGGCGTTCATCCGGCAGGAGTGCGCCGATCCGGCAGCACCCGTGTTCAGCATTCCGGAAGCCACGCTGCTGGCCGAGTTCCCGTCCCCCGACCAGTCACGTCGAGTGATCGAGGCTGTGGGCAGCGGAAAACGTACGCACGCCGCGATCGCGGCCGCGGCAGGCGGGAGAGCAGGCGCCGTGCCGTCAGGCTCACTGTCACCGCTGCTGCATCGACTCGCCGAGGAGAAGCGCGTCATCGTAGTCGATCAACCGCTGTCCACCCGGTCAGGGAAGCCCGCCCTTCATCGCGTCGCCGACAGCAACCTGCGGCTGTATCTCGCTGCCTTGCGCGCCGTCCATGATCTCGTTCGTCGTGGCCGCCCCAAGCAAGCCTATGAGCTTTTCGCCCGGCGCTGGACGTCGTGGCGCGGCAAGGCCATCGAGCCGTTGATCCGAGAAGCACTCGAACTCGCCGCCGTCTCCGGGACCTTGCCGTGGCCCAGCGCCGAGATCGTCGGTGGCTGGTGGAACCGTCAGTTCAACCCCGAGATCGACCTGGTCGGCGTGGGTCGAGCTCCCGTGGCGCGGCAGATCTGCTTCGCAGGTTCGATCAAATGGTTGAGCTCCCCGTTTGACCGTCACGACCTGAACGAGCTGCTGGCAAGCGTCCAACACCTACCTGGCTTCGAACCGGGCCGGTCCGGGCTCGCGATCGTCTCGCTGAGCGGTACGGCCACCGATCCTCGCGGTGCCGGCGTCGAGCTGACGTGGGGCGCATCCGAGGTCGTATCCGCCTGGACCTGACGCAGCAGTAACCAGCTGACCCAAGTGCGTGGCAAAGTTGATCAGCCACCCTCACCGTATGACCAAAATATGTCCGCTATGCCCGATTCAACTGGCAACAGCGTGAGGGAGGCTGATCAACTTCAGGCGTAGAGAACCCGTCGGCCGGGCCTGCGTGCTCAGCGCCGCAGCTCAGAGCTTGGCGAGCTGGGCGGTCAGTAGCCCCGGGGTTCGCTCGGGACGCTCGGCCTGCACGCTGAGCCGAGACATGACCGCGAGATAGCGTTCGACGTCTTCGCGCTTGTCGAGGTAGAGCGAGCTGGTGAGCTGCTCCATATAAACCACGTCGGGCAAGTCCGCCTCGGGGAAACGCAGGATGCTGAAAGGCCCGCCGGCAGCCGCGTGCCCGCCCGCCGAGTACGGCAGCAGCTGCACCGTG
>WHSS01000168.1 GCA_009379975.1 Actinophytocola sp. | reverse complement strand
GCCTCGGTCAGCGCCGCGACGGTTGCGGCGTAGTGCTCGCGGGTGGATGCCGGGACGGCGGTGGGTGACCAGCCGATGCGCGGGTCTTTGGTGACCTCGATGCCGAGTTCCTCGGCCAGCGTCTTGAACCGGGTGTTGTGGTAGCGGCCCTGGCGGCTGGTGTCTTTGATCTTGCGCACGTCGGCCAAGGCGTGGGCTGCCTCGTGCAGCAGCGTTCCGAGCACGCCGACCGCACCCCGGCGTAGGCCTTCACCACCGACGAACACCTCGGCCAGTTGCCCACTGTTCTCGCGTCCCTCGCTCTCGCTGCTGGTGTCGCTGTGCCAGCGCATCGCGGCGAAGTGCCCCAACCGCAGCTGCCCGGCCTTGCTGCCGATGGAACCTGCGCCGAGCACGATCACGGCCTGGGGAACCTCGGGGTGGTGCTGGCGAATCGTCGCCCACGCCTGCTCCAAGGCGGCCACCATCGGCGTGCTGATCGGCCCCTGACCGTTCGTTGACACGTACGCGTCAACCGCAGAACCGTCTGCGTTCCGGCTGTCGGGTTGGGTGTTGACCATGTCGGTTGCCTCCCGGGGTTTGCGTGGCCCGTTGTGCGGGGCGGCGGCCCTTGGGCCTCCGCCCTTATCGGCGCCCGGCGCGGTCCCTAGAGGCTCGCGGGCAAGGGTTCTGGTGTCGGCCGTGCGGGTGGGATCGCCGGAGGCGACCGAGCGCAGCGAGGCTTGTCTCACCCGCACGGCTGCGCACCGGGTTCCTTGCCCGCGAGGGAGGGACCGTGCTAAGCCGGGCCACACCGAAGACACAGCGCCGACCGCAGGGAGGCACCGGTTCCCGCACGCAGTGCGGGTGTCTTTGGCCTGTTCAGCGCTACCGCGTTGTCGGTGGGTCGTGTCACCATCGATGTTGTGGAGGTCTCCGCGCAGATTGTGGCGGCGATCCCGCGGGGCAACATTCGTGTCCCGCGGGAAGAGTTCGCTGCGCTCTGGCGGGCCGCCGAGGCGTTCCACGACGAGCGCGTCCGTGACCGTGTCGGTGATTGGTATGGCGCGGGTGTGGTCATGACGTGCCGTTGGCTGGCTCGTACGACAGTCCGCCCGCCGGACGGCCGTCCGTACTTGGCGTTCTCCCCGGTCACGGAGCGGGACGCGCTGGCGATCGAGGAACTGATTCAGGCTGAGCTGCTGGCGGCGGAGAAGATGGCGCTTCGCCGTCCGATTCCGGCGCGGGTGCTGAACCGTCCGGGCTGGCTGGACGCGGTGATCGCCGCGCTGAACTGGGCGTGGCTGGGCCGCGGCGAACCGCCCGTGCCGTTCGAGCACCGGACGGTGTCGGCGGGCTGATCGCCGGTCGGCGGTCATGGCTGGCCCACTTCCAGCACCGGAGTCGCTTCGCGCTCCGCGTTGACTTCCCGGTCGTGTTCGGCGGCTGCCTCGGCCTGCCAGCGGGCGACCTGGTCGGCGCGGGCCTCTTCCGCGGCGCGGGCCTGCTCGGCGGCGCGGCGCTGTTCGAGTTCGGCCAGTGCGCGTTGTGCGCGGTCGACGCTGTCGGCGGTCTCATCGGCCGACGGCACCCGCACGCGGTCGTCCTGGTCGGGCGTTGGCTCGTCGGCGGCGGCGGCGCGGACGTCTGCGACGTCGGTTTCGACGGCGTCGGCGGCCGGTTCGGCCACCGGCTCGACGGCGTCGCGGTCGGCCTGGCGCTGGTCGACCTCGTCGGCCAGGTCGGCTTCGGCGGTGATGGCGCGGTGCGGGTCCTCGACGCGGTCGGACTCGCGGTGGGCGTCGAGCCATTCCTCGGCCGTCACCGCGGGCTCGGCCGGTTGCTCGTCGTCGACGATCCGAGCCGACAGCTCGGACTGGGCGCGGTCGGCGGCGGAGCGTGTCTCGGCGGTGTGTGCGAGCCAGTCGGCGCGCGCCTGGTCGACCAGCCGCAGGTGCTCGGCGCTCTGGTCGAGCACGTCGGCGAGTGCGGCGGCCTCGGCCGCTTCCTGCTCCAATCGCTGACGTTCGGCCGCGTCATCGGCGTTGGCGGCTTCGGCGCGGCGCATCGCGGCGGTCTGGCGGTGCTGTTCGGCGCTCTGGTGGGTGCCGTTGAGCTCGTTGGCGACGTATTCCGGTGCCCACGCTTCTTCGCGCTGGTAGGCGCGGATGCGCATCCGGAGCTGCCCGTCGCTCATTTCCAGCTCGTCGCGGTCGGCCTCCGGCCGGCCGAGGGCGCGCCACGCGGCCCGCCACGACGCATACGCCTCGACCTGGTCGCGCTTGGGCGCGGCCCCGATGGCCGCAGCCGGGTCGTCGTGCCCGGTCAGCTCGCGGTGCGCCGCCACCACCGATGCCTTGCGAGCCCACACGGCGCGCGCGGCTTCGTCGGCGGGCGGCGGGCCGAGTGCTTCGACGGCCCACTGCTGCGCGTGGGCCAGCACGTCGTCTGCGAGCGCGTCACGGCGTTCGTCGGCGGCGCGGGCGAGGTGGTCGAGGTAGGCGGCCCATTGCGGGTCGTCGACCTTCGGTGTCCAGTCGGCGTAGTGGTCGCCACGCGGGTCGAGTGAGACGTTCTTGTTGGTGGTGATGCGGGCGTGCAGGACGCTGGACACCTGACGGGCGTCGCCCAGCGGCCCGACCGCGACGGCGTCGGCGAGAACGACTTTTGGGTCGTGACCGGCGAGTTCGGCGCGGCGCAGCAGTCGGGACAGGCTGCTGCCGCCGTCTTCGGCGGCCAGGCGCACACGGTCGCGCTCGGTCATGTGGCCGTGGTCGACCAGTTCGTCGAGCCAGCGGGCGGTGCGTCCGGCGGTGGCGAGTTCGGCGGCGTCGGCCAGCAGCTCCGCCGGTGTGCGCACCGAGCCGGTCTCGTCGGCGGACTCGGTCGCCGTCGCCAGGGCGGAGCGTTCGGGGTCGGCGGTCTCGAACGCTCCGGCCAGCACGGCGGCGGGGTTTCGGTGCACTGCCTCGTTCGTCGCGCCGTCGGGTGCGTCGTCGGGGACGGCGACGGTGGTGACGTGTGCCCAGTTGCCGTCGCGGCCGCGGGAGAGCGCGACGTAGAGCGCTTCGGCGATGGTGTTCGGCGTGATGACGCCGTGGCAGCGGTCCACGGTGAGGCCTTGGGCGGCGTGCACGGTGGCGGCATAGCCCAGCGCCACGTGCTCGGCGACGTAGCTGCCAGGCAGACTCATGCGCGCGCCGAGGTGTTCGCCCTCGGCGGTGCGGCCGATCACGGGGGCGACCACGAGCCCGCCGTCCTCGCGGGTGTCGAGGACACGGTAGGTCTCGCGGTTGATCGGGCCACGCTGGTTGCCCTCGTACCCGGCCAAATCCCACCCGTTCAACCTGGCCTGGACGAGGTCTCCCCGACCGGCGAAGGTCCCTTGCCGGCCGAGCGGCACCCCGTGTTCATCGACCCGGCCGAGCCGCACCAGCTCGGCCCGCAAGTCCGCGGACACAGCGGCGGCCTGCTCGTTGCTGTCGACGATCAACAGCGCGTGCTGCCCGGCCAGGGTGTCGGCCAGCCACGCACGCGCGGCTGATGCTTCGGCCTGCTCGCGGGTACCGGCGTCGAGCAGGCGGCCGTGCTTGGCGTAATCACCGAGCACGGTCTCGTCCGCTGACCGCAGGCGTAGCGACGCGGCGCGTTCCCACTCCTGGCGGAAGCGGCGGGCCTCGGTCAGCTCATAGGCATTGCCCGAGCTGGCGGCGAGTTCCATGCCGCCGCCAGCGCCGACCGCGGCAAGCTGCCGATGATCGCCGGTGAGCAGCAGCTTCGCCCCGGCGTTGGAGACGTGCGCGTGGATCGTGGCGAGGGCGGCGGTGTCGGCCATCGCGGACTCGTCGACCACCACCAGGTCACCGGCTCGCAGCCGCCAGTCGGCGTCCTCGGGCAGAGCCTCCTCGGCAGTGAGGCGCTGCTGTGTGGACAGCCAGCGGCTGATGTTGCGGGCCTCGACGCCTTCCCCGGCGAGCACGTCGGTAGCGATCTGTGAGGCGGCCAGCCCGAACACCCGCCGCTGCCGACCGTCCCACAACTCGGCGTCCTGCCAGGCCTTCGCGAGCGCGCCGATCACGAACGACTTCCCGGCCCCGGCCGGGCCGACCAGCGATTCCACGTCCGCACCGGACGACAACACACCCGTCACGGCGGCCTGCTGGTCGGCACCCAGTTCGATGCCCAGTTCGCGCAGCTGGCCGACGAAGCGTCGCACCCGATCGCCGGTCAGCGCGGGCGCGGTGCGCGCGGCGGTCGCGGCGGCGGCGAGTGTGCGTTCGCTGCGCACGTGCTCGGGCGTGGCGTAGACGCGACCCGCCGGGGCCTGATACGTGGACTCGCCATTGGCCAGCCGCAGCGCGTCCGGTAGCGCGGCCTCGCCGGGCCGCGCCGCGTCGAGCGGCACCGCCAGCGCCAGCGCCTGATCGGTCAAACCGTCGACGAGCTTGGTGACCTGGCGGCCGTCGAGGTCACCCAACCTGTCCGGCAGGGCGTCGCTGATCGCGCGGGCCAGGTCCGGGCGGGTCCAGGCGGCCTTCTTGGCCTGCACGTCGGCGAGCGCGGTTTCGATCACCGCGGACGGCTCCCACCGTGCCGCCTCCGGCGCGCGCTGGGCGTGGGCGAGCACGTCGTGCGCGACCTGCTCCAGCCCGCCGGCCACCTCGGCGCGCAGCTGCTTGTCCCACCGGTCGAGCCGCTGCTCGGCGGTCTCGCCCTCGCGGGACTTGGCCTTGCGGGTGGCGAAGGTCGCCTGCCGCTGCAACCGGTCCAGCTCCAAGCTGTTGGGCGCGCGGTCGAACTTGGCCTCGAACGCCTCGACCAGCTCCCGTGTCTTCGGCGTGATCGCCCGGCGGCGGGAGCTGAACAAGTCCATCACGCCCTGCGCGATCCCGACGACCTCGCGGGCCTTGCCGTCCGGCCGGGTGGCCATCCGCACGCCGAGCGCCCGGGCGAGGTGTTCCTCCGTGGTGCGCTCACCCACCGCGGCGGCGGCACCGCGCACCTTGTGGATGGCCCGCGAGTCCAGCGTGCGCCACTCACCGTCGGCGCCTTCGACGCGGTTGAGGATCGCGTTGTGAATGTGCAGCTGCGGGTCGTGGTCGCGAGAGTCGTGCTGAAAGAACGACGCCACCGTCCAGTCGTGCGCGTCGATGAACCGCCCGGCGGCGCCGCCGTGGTGCCCGATCCGCGAGTAGCCGGCGTTGTCGGCGAGGTAGTCCAGCGCCGCCCGGTTTCCGGCCCAGATGGCGTCCTCGACGGCCTGCCGGTGCGCACCCCACGCCCGCGCCGCCTCCGTCACCTGCTGCCGCTCAGCCTCGCTCGTCGCCGCGACCGCGGCCCGTTCGGCGGCGACCTGCTGGGCCTCGAACGCGGTGTGCAGGACGGTGATGGACTTCGGCACGCTGAACGTCGCGTCCAGAAACGCGACGTTCTGCCGCGCGCGTTTCCCGGCGTCCAACCGAAGTTCCTCGCGGCGTTCAGGCGAGGCGTCTGGTTCAAGTTCAAGCGCGGCGGCGTACAACTCCTCCTCGGACTTGTACGCCCGCCCGCGGTGTCCAAGGGTGGACGCGTCCAACCACTTGGACGGGTCCTTGAACCCCTCGTCGCGCGGGTCGACGAAATGCTCATACAGAGCGGTCATGTCCTGCTCGTCGACCAACCCCAACAGCCCCAGCGACTCGGCACCCCGGCCGTACCAGCGGCCCGGCGGCTCGCCCGCCGCGACCGCACCGGTGTAGTAGTTCTCCCGGCCCTTGGCGACGGTCTCGGTCAGGTAGGTGACCGAGTAGCCGCGTGCGATCGACAGCATCAGCACCACCCGCCAAGATCAACAACGCGGCGGGCGGCACCGTCGCCACGCCTCCCCGGTACGGTCACGCACAGTGACCGACCGGACCATCTGATCGTGATGCCTAGGTGTGCATTCGTCTTGTAGGTCTTGTGGATCTTGGTAGTGGCGTTCTGCTGGCGACTTGGGTGCTGCTTGGTCGGGTAGCTGGTTGACGTTTCTGGCGTCGTGGGCTGGTAGCTGTTGCTCGCGTTCATTGCTGGGCTACTTCCTGGTCGTCGTTGACGATGTGCAGGTGGCTCGGGTGTTCTCGGAGCTCTTTGAGCGCGGCGTGGGCGGAGCCTCGGGAGACCTCGGCGAGGCGTTGCAGCTCGCGGACACTGGGAAGGTCCCCGTGGTGGGCGGCGTGGCGACGCGCGGCAGCGCGTGCCCGCTCCCGTGCCCCCGAACCACCGTGCTCACCGGCTGGGCTGGACGGCTCACGCCTGGACGCCCCGCCCGGTTGGACACCCACCGATGTGGACACCTGGACACCCGGCGGGGGCGCGACGGTGGACACCGGAGCTTGGACAGGACGCGACACCGGACCCGTCGGCCCGCCGTCCACAGCAGCACCCGGGGCGTCCAGCGCAGGCGGCTCCGCCGCGCCCGATAGGGCAGGCTCGGCGGCCGTTCGTGCGGTCCCGGTGTCGTCGGCAAGCGTGGTGGCTTGGCCGAGTAGGAACAGCAGGTGCGCGACGATCGCGGCGGCGACGGCGGGCCAGGCTCCGACGCCGAAGCGCAGCGCGGTCGACACGTCCCCGACGCCACCGGCGAGGTAGGCGGCCTGCGCCAGCCCGGACAGCCCGGCGGCCAGCACGACGACCGACCACGCGTAGGTGCGGTCACCGTCGCGCAGGCGGTTCGTTGACACGTACGCGACAAGCGCTAGCCCGTCGGTGATCAACGGGTACAGCCACGCCAACCCGGCCGGGACACCGGCGGCGGCGGCGACCTCGAACAGGCCGTGTGCGGTGGCCGCGCCCGCGCCGAGCGCCACGGCCAGGCCGGGCAGCCACAACAGCCACTCACGTCCCCGGCGGGACCGGGCGTTGGAATGTTGGGTGTTCATCGGTCGTGCTCCCCTCGAAGGTCGTGGTCGTCGGCGGGCGGAATCGGTGCGGGTCCGCGCGGGTCGCTGCCGCCCCACCACTGCGCGATCCGCTCGCGGGTGGCCTCGTCCATCAGCGGCTGCTCATCGCCGGCCGACTGGGCGTGCTGTTCCAAGGAGCAGTTGCGCGCGAGCTGCGGGAGGCGGCGGACGACGCCGGGGCGGTAGCGGTCGTGCCAGTCCGCGGCCTGAAACGCGCTCGCGGTCTCGGCGGCGTACGCGGTCTGCCAGGCCTGCATGAGCCACAGCAGTTCCTCGACGATGTCCGGGTGCCACAGCCAGCACTCCGGCAGGCCCTTGCGGGCGTCGGCGTAGCGCAGGAACACCGTCGTGACCCACTCGACGAGTTCGTCGAGCACCCGGCGCACCGCGTCCGGGCCGACCGGCGCGGCTAGCCACGACCGGCACCCCGCGTCCTGGCCCGTCCCGATGGGCGGGCGGCTGGCCTTGACCTCGTCCGCGAGGCTCTGCACCACGCGGGCCAGCTCTCGCAGCTTGCGAGGCATGCTGGCCAGGTCGTCGATCCGCCGTCGCAACCCCTCGACCTCGCGCGCCAACCCGGACACGGCGGCCGTCGAGTCCGGGGGCGCACCGTTGGGCGGTGGCAACTTGGTCATCGCGCTTGCCTCCCGTCGACCCGTTGTGCGTGCGCGGGGATCAGGCACGGCCGCTTGGGGTAGGTCGTGACAAAGTGGCTGCGCTTCCCGCCACACACCGGGCACGGCCCGCGCTCACCGACCCGCACCTTCCGGCACCGACCGTGATAGGGCTGGGCACCTGGCGCTTCGGGGTCGAACCCGTGGTTGATCCACAGCGTGTAGGCGTTGTCGGCGACCTCGCCGCATTCGGGGTCGGGGCAGCGCCACCCGGCGACGACCGTGCCCTCGGGGCCGTGGCCGCAGTCATACGGTGCGACCCAGTCGGCCCGCTCGAACTGTGCTTCCCACTCGCGGCGGGCCTGCCCCAAAACCGCCTTGCGGTCGAGTTGCTGCTCGACCTCGCCGAACAGGTCCAGCTGCACGGGCATGTCGGCGGCGGTCATCGCGACCACCCCGCCGACAGTTCGACCCGGTCAGCGGCGGGGTCGTTGTGGTCGAACGGCACGACCGTGGCGGTGTCGCAGATCGCGGCGAGCAGCTTCTCGCGGGGCGTGTAGAGGCCGACCCGGCCACGTTCGGCAGGCAAGAGCACGCGTACGCGGCGTGGCCCGGGCGCGATCGACACACCGGTGTCGGTGGCGGTCGGACGGAACACGCCGGCCGCCAACGCGGCGCGCGGGATGCCCCACCCGCGCCGCAACCCCGGCACCGCGAGCTGCACCACGTCGGGCCGAGCTGCCTGATAAAGGAACCACACCTCGAGCACGCCGAGCGCTTTCACGTCGGGCGTACGAACCCCGGTGAAGGTCGCCGCGAGCAGCACCCGAGACACGAACGGTGTCCTCATGCCACCCACCCCCTGACCGCAGACGGGTCCGCGTGGCGGCGGGCCTTCCCGGCGTACATGCGCTGGTCGGCCACCCGCAGCAGCGCGCCGAGTCGGGCTTCCCCTGCGGGGCTGACCGCCGCACCGACGGTGCCGGTGACAGCCAGCTGATCAACACCGAAGGCGACCGGAGTAGCAATCGCGACGGCGACCTCGCGGGCATGCTGTTCGGCCAGCCGCATCCCGGCGGCACCGGGTGGCAGGTCGGTGAGCTGCACCGCGAACTCGTCACCGTGCAGCCGCACCGGCAGAGCAGTGCGGTGCGAGCAGGCGTGGAACGCGAGCTGGCGGGCGACGTGGCGCAGCACCAGGTTCCCGGCGGCGTGGCCCCAAATGTCATTGATCGCTTTGAAGTGGTCCAGGTCGAGCAGCAGCACGCCTACGGCGAGGCCGCGGCGCCGTGCCCGGGCGAACGCTCGGGCCAGGGCGTCCCGGTTCGCCAAGCCGGTCAGTGGGTCGGTGTGCAGCCGACGCCACCACAGCAGCGCCAGCCGAGCGGTCACCGCCCAACCCGCCGCGAGCGCGACCAGTAAGACAACAGTGAGGGTGGTGCTCATCGGTGCTCACCGCCGTTCTCGCCGTGCGAGCTATATGGGTCCTGGACGGCGTGGACTCGCTCCCGCTGCTGCTCGGGTTGGGTGTTGCGGCGTGCGCGGCGCTTGTCGAGCCACACGGCGGCTGTGTCGACGGCGCGGCCGAACTTGACGGCGAATCGCTCGCGCCACTCGTCGAACCGCTCGATCCGCTCGGCCCACTGCTCGCGTCGGCGGGCGGCCTTGACTTCACGGCGCTGCCAGGCCATCTGCACCTTGCCGACGGCGGCAGGCATGCCACGCCGAATGATGACGACGCGGCGCTCCTTGAGCTGCGCGATCTGCGCCGCGGTCAACACCGGCACCCGGCGCACGGAACGGCCCCTGACCTCACCCCACTGGTCGAACGTGGGCACCTGCTCGTCCCGCTCACCGGTCAGCGTGGCGTAGGCGTTGAGGTCCTCCGGGTCACGCGTGCCCCCGAAGATGAGCAGCGTGGCGGCGTTGTTCAGGATCGCCGCCGCGCCGTTGTCACCCCAACGCTGCCGCAGCTGCGCCCGCGACTGTGCGGCAATGTGGATCGTCACGCCGCGCCCGCCCATGTCCGCCGTCCAGTTGTCCAGCGGAATCGGGCAGATCAGCGCCGCCTCGTCCAGTGCCAGCGTCAGCGGCGGATCCAACCGACCGGAGCGCTTGTTCCCGGCGATGCGGCGCGCCTCACGGGCGATGTGCCCGGTCAGCGCGGTCACCAGCGGCGCGGTCTGGGCGTCCTCGGCTCCGAGCATGTAGACGGTGCCGCGCTCGGTCAGCAGCCGCTCCACGTCGAACACACCGGACTCCGCTGCGGCGGCGGCGATCGGGTCGGCCAGCCACCCCAGTGCAGGCATGATCGTCGAACAGATGCTGGACCGGGTGCGGTCGTTCGTGGCCAGGAACTGGGCGGCGTCGGTCATCGTGGACGGCTCGGGCGAACGGTGCAGGAACTTCGTCACGTCCCGCGCGGCCTCGTTCGGGTTGGCGACCCAGCCCTGCACGTCCCGCATCGACCTCCCGCCAAGCGCGGCGGCATGCATCAGCGCGGCCAGCGCGCGGCGGGCCTGGCCCTCCCAGAACTCCCGCTCACCATCGCCACCCGGGGCCGACACACCCGACAGCAGGTCAGCGGCCCGGGTCATCGCGACCTTCGGCACCTGACAGCCCGACAGCGGATCGAACGTGATCGACGACTCCAACCCACCAACCCCGGCCGGGTTGAACACGTTCACCGGCCCGACCTGCTTACGCACCGGCCCAGTCAGCTCGATCAAATCCGTGCGCGTGGACGTCGCGATTACCGCACCGGGTGCGTCGACGACGCGGCAGGCCAACTCGCCGGTCTTACCGGTGCGAGGGCCACCCACGCGCACCGTGACGTCCTCGACGGTCGACCAGATCCGGAACATGCCCACACGCGCCAGTGGCGTCGCGAACTCCCGCGTCGGCACCCGCAGCTTCTGCCACAACGACAGGTCCCGATAGCACGGTCGCAGCTGC
>WHSS01000097.1 GCA_009379975.1 Actinophytocola sp. | reverse complement strand
GTCGAACTCGGCCAGGACCAGGTCGTGGTGATCACCCGCGAGGACTATCAGGTCACCGACTTCATGGGCGAGCCTGCCCAGGGCAAACCCTTCACCGTCGACTGGGACCTCTCCGCCGCCGAAAAGGGTGGCCACGAGTACTTCATGCTCAAGGAGATCGAAGAGCAGCCGGAAGCGTTGGCGAACACCCTGCGCGGGCACTTCCACAACGGCCGCATCACCCTCGACGAGCAGCGGATATCCGACCAGGACCTGCGCGACGTGGACAAGGTCTTCGTCGTCGCCTGTGGCTCCGCCTACCACTCCGGCCTGGTCGCGAAGTATGCCATCGAGCACTGGTGCCGGCTGCCGGTCGAGGTCGAGCTGGCCAGCGAGTTCCGCTACCGGGACCCGGTGCTCGACCGGGACACCCTTGTCGTCGCGGTGTCGCAGTCCGGCGAGACCATGGACACCCTCGAGGCGGTCCGGCACGCCAGGGAGCAGAAGGCGCGCGTGCTGGCCGTCTGCAATACCAACGGCGCGCAGATCCCCCGCGAGTCCGATGCCGTGCTCTACACCCACGCCGGCCCGGAGATCGGGGTCGCATCGACCAAGGCGTTCCTGTCGCAGATCGCCGCCAACTACCTCGTGGGGCTCGCGCTCGCGCAGGCCCGCGGGACCAAGTACCCGGACGAGGTCGCCCGCGAGTTCGCCGCGCTGGAGAGCGCCCCGGCCGCGGTGCAGAAGGTGCTGGCCACCACCGAGCAGGTTCAGCGGCTCGGCAGCGAGATCGCCGACTCCAAGGCGGTGCTGTTCCTGGGGCGCCATGTCGGCTTCCCGGTCGCGCTGGAAGGCGCGCTCAAGCTCAAGGAACTGGCGTACATGCACGCCGAGGGCTTCGCGGCCGGTGAGCTCAAGCACGGCCCCATCGCGCTCATCGAGGAGGGGCTGCCGGTGGTCGTGGTGATGCCTTCCCCGAAGGGCAGGGCGGTGCTGCACTCCAAACTGGTCTCCAACATCAGCGAGATCCAGGCCCGCGGTGCTCGCACCATCGTCATCGCCGAGGAGGGCGACGACACGGTGCGGCCCTTCGCCGACTCGCTCATCGAGATCCCCGCGATGCCGACGCTGTTGCAGCCGCTGGTCGCCACGGTTCCGCTGCAGATCTTCGCCGCCGAGATCGCCCGCAGCCGCGGCTACGACATCGACAAGCCGCGCAACCTGGCGAAGTCGGTCACCGTCGAATAGCGTTGAAAGCCACCTTCAGTCCACTGGGTGGACTGAGTGGCCCGTTCAGTCCGTTGAACGGACTGAAAGTGGCTTTCAGCGCGCTTGGTTCCGCATTGCGCGCTTGCTCCCGTGCTGACGCCGTGATGTCGTGAACGGCATGCGCGAGGTATGGACCACCGACCGGGTGCGCGCCGCCGAGGCGACGGTGCTGGCACGTACGCCTCCCGGTTCGCTGATGCGCCACGCGGCCTTCGCGGTGTCGGTGCACGCGGCGCGCATGCTCGCCGACGGCCCGGGGCGAGTGTCCGGTAGCAAAGTCACGCTGCTCGTCGGCGCCGGAGACAACGGCGGCGACGCGCTGTGGGCGGGTGCGTTTCTGCGTAAGCGGGGCGTCGGTGTCACCGCGGTGTTGCTCGCACCCGATCGGACGCACGCCGAGGGCCTGGCCGCGCTGCGCCGGGCCGGCGGCCGGGTGGTTACCGGCGACGCCGCCGACCAGCACATCGCGGCGGCGGACCTGGTCATCGATGGCATCGTCGGGCTCTCGGCGCGCGGTTGCCTGCGCCCGGCCGCCGCCGAACTGGTCTCCGCCATCACCTCGCCGGTGCTCGCGGTTGACCTGCCAAGCGGAGTCGAGCCAAATACCGGCGCGGTGGCCGGCCCCGCGGTGACGGCCGAGGTCACGGTGACCTGCGGCGCATACAAGCCGCTGCACGTGCTGGCGCCCGCCGCGACCCACTGCGGCGACGTCCGGCTGGTCGACATCGGGCTGCGTCCGGAGCTCGGCGAGCCCGACATGGTGCTGCTCGGCGCCGAAGACGTCGGGCACGCGTGGCCGATTCCGGGGCCAGCCGACGACAAGTACACCCAGGGCGTCACCGGGATCGCCGCGGGCTCGAGCACCTACCCGGGCGCCGCCGTGCTCGCCACCGGCGGTGCGGTGCTGGCGACCTCCGGCATGGTGCGCTACGCCGGTCACGCCGCGGACCTGGTGCGAGCACAGTGGCCCGAGGTGATCGCGACCGGATCACTCGCCGACGCCGGGCGGGTGCAGTCCTGGGTTGTCGGTCCGGGCATCGGCACCGGATCGGCGGGCCACGAGACGCTGCGTGCGGTGCTGTCGTCGGGCGTGCCGGTGTGCGCCGACGCGGACGCGATCACGCTGCTGGCGGCCGCCCCCGAGTTGCTGGACGCCCGCGACCCCGGCACTCCACTGGTGCTCACCCCGCATGCCGGGGAGTTCGCCCGGTTCGCAGGCGAAATCGGCGAGGACCGGGTGGCCGCGGTCAGATCGGCCGCGAAGCGGGCCAACGCGGTGGTCCTGCTCAAGGGCCACAGCACCGTGATCGCCGCCCCGGACGGCCGCGTGCTGGTCAACTACTCGGGCAGTTCCTGGCCCGCGACCCCCGGTTCCGGCGATGTGCTGGCAGGCATCATCGGGTCGTTGCTCGCCTCGGGCATGGACCCTTGCTTCGCCGCCGGGTGCGCCGCCTACGCCCATGACCTCGCCGCCGACCTCGCGGCCCATGGCGCGCCCGCCCCGGCGACGGCCATCTGTGCCGCCATCCCCGACGCCATCAGGGCCTTACGCCACCCCGGCGCCGCTTCACCAGCAGGGCGATGAGCAGGCCCTCCTAGCCATCATGGGACCATTCACGGCGTGACAGAGGCGTTCTCAGCACCCCGCGCCGAGGTGGTCATCGACCTCGCCGCGATCCGGCACAACGTCGCGCTGCTCGCCGGCAAGGCCGCCGAATCCGGCGCGGCGACGATGGCCGTGGTAAAGGGCGACGGCTACGGCCATGGTGCGGTGCCGGTAGCGCGCGCCGCGCTGGCCGCGGGGGCGACCTGGCTGGGTGGCTGCTCTCTCGCCGAGTCGCTGGCCCTGCGCGAGGCGGGTATCACCGCCCCGATCCTGAGCTGGCTCGACACCCCCGACGTCGACTTCGCGCCGGGGATCGCCGCCGGCATCGACATCACCGCGAGCTCGCGGCAAGAGCTGGCGCGCATCGTGAAGGCCGCATCGGCCACCGGCAGCAGAGCGCGGGTTCACCTCAAGATCGACACCGGCCTGTGCCGCAACGGGTGTCCCAATTACGAGTGGCCCGCGCTCGTAACAAACGCTGTCGAAGCCGCCAAGATGGGTGTGCTCGACGTCGTGGCGATCTGGTCCCACTTCGCGTGCGCGGACGAGCTCGGCCACCCGTCGATCGAGTCGCAGGCCAAGCGGTTCGACGACGCGTATCAGGTGGCACGCGATGCCGGGCTGAGCCCGCTGCGGCACCTGGCGAACTCGGCGGCCACCCTCACCCGGCCCGAGTTCCACTACGACCTCGTCCGCACCGGGATCGCGATCTACGGGCTCAACCCGGTGCCGACCGACGACGACCTCCGGCCCGCGATGACGTTCCGTTCCGCCGTGGTGCTCCTCAAGCGCGTCCGTTCCGGCGAGGCGGTCAGCTACGGCCAGACCTGGACGGCGCAGCGGGACACCACGCTCGCGCTGGTCCCCGCCGGATACGCCGACGGCGTTCCCCGCACGCTGTCCGGCCGGATGAGCGTGTGGCTGGACGGGCGGCGTCGCCCGGTCGTCGGCCGCGTCTGCATGGATCAGCTCGTCGTCGACTGCGGTGACCACGAGCCTGCCATCGGCGCCGAGGTGGTGCTCTTCGGGCAGGGCACCCTTGGCGAGCCCACCGCCCGCGAATGGGCGGACACCCTCGGCACCATCGACTACGAGATCGTCACCGGCATGTACCGTCCGCGTGTCGCCCGGTGTTATGTCGGCGGCGCCTGGGAGGAATGCGCATGACGCCGTCTCGTCGCCTGCTGGGCATCGCCGGTGGGGTGGGCGCGGCCGCGACGGGTGTCGCGGCCGCGGCGCTGACGATCGCCACCCGGCACAGACGTAAGGGCGAGGATCCCCATCGCGACGAGCCGCTGGGGCAGCTCGAAGCGGACCGGGTGTCCACGGTCGCGGCCGACGACGGCATCCCGTTGCACGTCGAGGAGGTCGATCCCGCCGATGGCGGCGAGCCTGACGTGACGCTGATCGGGGTGCATGGCTTCGCGTTGTCCTTGCCGAGCTGGCACTTCCAGCGCCGCGACATCGCCGAGCTGCGGCTGCCGCGGGTGCGGCAGGTGTACTACGACCACCGCGGCCACGGCCGGTCCGGCCCGGTCACCGCGGAGACGGCGACGATGGAGCAGTTGGCCGCCGACCTGCACTCGGTCATCCGCGCCATGGCGCCGCGGCCGCCCGTCGTGCTGATGGGGCATTCGGTCGGCGGCATGGCCATCATGGCGCTGGCCGAGGAGGAACCAGAGCTGTTCGCGGACCGGATCCGCGGGGTGTCGCTGATGGCGACGGCGGCGGGTGACGTATCGTCGGCCGGCCTGCCTCGAGCGGTGCTCTCCCGCTACAGCCCGGTGGGCTGGGGTGTCGGCGGCATCGGTGGGCTCGCCGACTGGCAGCCGGAGCTCGTCGAGTTCGCCCGTGCCGCGAGCGGCCAGCTGACCCGCCGCGCGGTGCGCAGGCTGGCGTTCGGCCGCGACGTGAGTCCCACGGTCCTCGACTTCCTGCTCGATCTGCTGGACGTCTCGCCGGTCAACGAGCTGGTGAAGTTCATCGGCTCGGTCGGCAGCCATGACCGCTACGCCGCACTCGCCGGGCTGAGGCATGCGGAGGTGCAGGTCATCGCGGGCGACGCGGACCTGATGCTGCCGTTCTCGCACAGCGAGCGCATCGTGTCCGAACTGCCGGGCACGGAGCTGATCCGGCTCGCGGGCGCGGGTCACGTGCCGCAGCTGGAACACCCGGACGTGGTGACCAGTTACCTGATCGACCTGCTGCAACGTTGCTGTCACCCGGAAGGCAGAACCGGGCCGAAGGAGGACACGGTGCGCGAACTGTTCAGGCGGTGGTTGCCGTGAAGATCGAACTCCCTGCCCCGGCGGACACCCTCGCGTTCGGCCGCGGCCTGGGCATGCGGCTGCGGGCGGGGGACCTGGTGCTGCTCGACGGCCCCCTCGGCGCGGGCAAGACCGTGCTGGCCAAGGGCATCGCGGCAGGCCTTGGGGTCGAGGGCCGGGTGAGCTCACCGACGTTCGTGATCGCGCGGGTGCATCCGGCCGGGGAACGCGGGGTGCCGCTGGTGCACGTCGACGCGTACCGGCTCGGTGGTGATCTCGCCCAGCTCGATGATCTCGACCTCGATACCGACCTGGCGACCGCCGCCGTCGTCGTGGAGTGGGGCGAAGGCGTCGCCGAGCGGTTGTCCGAGGATTACCTGCTGATCCGCCTCGACCGCCGCGTCGACGACACCCGCATCGCCGAGCTCGAGCGCCATGGCGCGTGGGCGGAGCGCGAGCTGCCTGCCTGAAGTGAGCAGGTGCCGCGCGTAAGCCGCCATCGTCGTGCGTGAAAGTCATTGCTCCCGCACGTCTCAGCACTCACGACACCGGCTGAACCGTTGTGAGTGATCAAGCGTGCCGGGGCAAAGGGATTCACTCACGACAGCACGATGCCTTCGGCGACGCCCAGCTCGACCAGGTCCTGTGGCCGGAGGCGGAGCTGCCCGGCGATGGCGGGAACCTGGTTCCGGTCTCGTTTCAGGATGGCCGCAGCCGCTTCGGGGCCGATCACCGAGGCGTAGCCGTCCGCGGTGATCCAGGTCCGGCCGGGAGCGGCGAAGGCGAGCGCGCCGCCGGAGCCACCCTCACCGATGACCAGCGTCGTCATCGGTACCCGGCTCGCGGCGATCGCCTGGAACAACTCCGCGATCGACGCGCCTGCCCCGGCCCGTTCCGCCGCGTCGTCGTTGGCGGCCCCAGGGGTGTCCACCAGGGTCAGCACCGGGATACCGAGCCGGTCGGCCAGCCGCACCAGCCTGGCGGCCGTCCGGTAGCCCGCGGGCGTCGTGGCGGTGCCGCACTGCGCGGCGTAGCCGATCGTCCTGCCGTCGCGGCGGCCGAACCCGCACCGCACGCCGTCGTCGACGCCGCCGCAGCGGTCGCCGCTGATGTCCTCCCGCCAGTCGAAGTAGGCATCGAGATACCCCCCGGCGCGCACCCGCTCCGGCGCGCGCGCCCGCCGCACCGCGTCCCAGCCGGTTTCGGGCAGTTCGCGCCGTCGCCCGAGCGCGTCCGGCACCTCGGGCGGCTCGGTCGTGGCCGAGGTCAGCAGGGCCAGCCACCGGTGCAACGCCCCCGGCACCTCGTCCGGCTCGAGCACCCGGTCCACGTGGCCGGTGTCGAACTGGCCCGCGGCCGTGTAGGCATACGCGTCGCCCTCCCGCCGTACCCGCGAGCCTGCGAAGCCGACCTGTGCCCCGCTGAGTGCGAGCGTCACGTCCGCGCCGCAGCCGAGGGTGGCCCACCCGCCTCCGGTCGTGGGGTCACGAAGCAGCGCAAGTTGCGGAACGCCTGCCGCGCGGGCGGACACACTCGCGCGTGTCATCCGGTGCAGCTGGGACAGCGCCATGATGCCTTCCTGCATCCGGCTGCCGCCGGTGGCGATCAGCGACACCACCGGCAGCCGGGCCGAGACGGCATGCCGGAAGGCAGCCTCGACCAGCAGGCCGGTCCGCTCGCCGATCGAGCCGCCGAGGAAACCGAACTCGAAGCCGATCAGCACCGCGTCGGTGTCGCCGACCCTGCCGGTGCCGCACACCACCGAGTCCCGCTCGCCGGTGCGCGCGGCGGCGGCCGCCCTTGCGTCGCCGTAGCCGTCCCAGTCGATCGGCCCGTCGGGCGCGGGGTCGTCCGGGATATCGACGGCCAGTTCGGCGAACCCCCGTGCCAGCTCGCCGATCAGGTCGCGGGCGGGTTTCCGGTCAGGCACGGAGCGCTCGCTTGGTGACCTTCCCCATCTCGTTGCGCGGCAGCGCGTCGACGAACCGCACCTCGCGCGGCCGCTTGTGCGGGGACAGCAGACGGGCAACGTGCTCGGCCAGCTCGTCGGCGGGGGGCGCGGGTTCGGTGGCGACCACCCAGGCGACGATCCGCTCACCGAGGTCGGGGTCGGGCTCGCCCGTCACGGCGACTTCAGCGACCCCGGGATGTTCCATGAGCGCGTTCTCGATCTCACCCGCGCCGATCTTGTAGCCGCCGCTCTTGATCAAGTCGGTCGCCTTGCGGCCCACGATGCGCACGTAGCCGTCGGAGTCCATGGTCGCCATGTCGCCGGTGCGGAACCAGCCGTTGTCGAACGCCTCGGCGGTGGCGTCGGGACGGTTCAGGTACTCGGTGAACATGCTCACGCCACGCATCTGGATTTCGCCGATCGTCTCGCCGTCGCGGGCGTCGATGACGTTGCCCGCATCGTCCACCAGCCGCAGGTCCATGCCCGGCAGTGGGACGCCGACCGTGCCGGGGCGGCGCGGCCCGTCGACGCGCACGCTGGTGTTCATCAGCGTCTCGGTCATCCCGTAGCGTTCGACCACCTCTTGCCCGGTCGCCCGCGTGATCCGCTCGTGGTCGCCGACCGGCAGGGCGGCGGAGCCGGAGACGAGCAGTCGTGCCGAGCCGACCGTCTTCGCCAGCTCCGTTTCCGTCTCGACCTGCTCGGCGAGCCGGTGATACATCGTCGGGACGCCGAAGACCATCACCGGGTTCGCGTTGCTCTCGGCCAGCGCGGCGCCGAGTGTCGCGGGCGAGAACCGGCCGAGGTGGTACACGCTGCCACCCCTGCGCAGCGGTCCGAGCGTGCCCAGCACCAGGCCGTGCACGTGGAACAGCGGCAGGGCGTGCACGACGACGTCGTCCTCGGTCCACGCCCAGGCGTCGGCGAGCGCGTCGAGGGTGCCCGCGACGGCTCGCCGGGGAAGCACGACTCCCTTCGGCGGACCGGTGGTGCCCGAGGTGTAGATGATCAGTGCGGGAGCGTCGGCGGCAGGCTCCTCGGTCGCGGCGGCATCGGCCGGTGGCGTGGTCGCGAGCACCACGTCCTTACGTGCCAGCCGGTCGAGCGCATCGGGCAGCACCGTGTCGCGCTCGCACAGCACGAGCGCGGGGGTGCAGTCGGCGACGATGTGCGCCAGCTCCCGCTCACCGACCTTCGGGTTGACCGGCACGACGGGCACCCCGGCCAGCAGTGCGGCCACGACCGCCACGCTGGTCTCGATGGTCGAGCTCGCCCACACGGCGACCCTGACCGGACCGGTCGACGTCGCGCGGATCTCGCGCAGCTCGGTCGCCAGCGTACCGGCGATGGCGGCCAGCTCGCGGTAGTTCAGCATCTTCTCGCCGAACCGCAGGGCGGTTTTCGCCGGTAGCGTGCGTAGCGCAGGAAAAAGCGCGCTCACAGGATCTCCTCATACCGCATCGACTGTTCTCCTTCATCTCCACTGCCGTGCGCCAGCGGACTTCCTAGCCGCCGAACATCTGGTTCGGGAGCCAGGTGACCACTCCCGGAACGAAGATCAGCAGGACGATTCCGAACGCGAGCACCCCGACGTAGGGCAGCGTGCCGCGAAGGATCTCGCGTAACGGTATTTCGGGGGCGATTCCCTGCACCACGTAGAGATTCAACCCCACCGGCGGCGTGATCAGGCCCATCTCCATGTTGAGCGTCATGACGACGCCGAACCAGATCGGGTCGAACCCGAGCTGGGTGATGATCGGGAACAGCACGGGCATCGTGATGAGGATGATCGCCACCGGCGGGATGAAGAAGCCGAGCGTCAGGAACACCAGGTTGATCGCGAGGAAGATCACCCACCGGTTGACGTCCATCGCACCGACGGCCTGCGCCAGCTGCTGGGGCACGCCGAGGAAGCTCATGACCTGGCCGAGCACCGCCGAGAACGCCACGATCATCAGGATCATGGTGCTCGTCCGGGTCGTCTCGAGTGCGGCGTCGAGGAGCTTGCGCACCGTTATCGAGCGGTAGAGCACGGCGACGAGCACGATCGCGATCAGCGCGCCGAGACCGGCCGCCTCGCTCGGGGTGGTGATGCCCGCGTACAGCGCCACCAGGATGCTCGACATGAGCGCGACGAACGGGAGCACCTTGATCAGCATGGCGAACCGCTGCCGCCAGGTGTGATCGCTGATCTCCAGCGCTGCCGACACCGCGGTCGATACCGTGGTGGGCACCTCCGTGGACGGTGGTCCCGCGGACCCGGTTGTCGTGCTGGGCGTGCCGGAGGTGCCGGAGTTGCCGCTGGTCACCTGCACCGTCGCGGCCGGCTGACGCGCCTGTTTTCTGCGATGCAGGGTGACCGCGACGAAGATCCACAGCGCGAACAGGACGGTGACCATGACGCCGGGACCGACGCCGCCGAGGAACAGCTGGCCGATCGACTGCTCGGTCGTGATCCCGTACAGGATCAGCGTGACGCTCGGTGGGATCAGGATCCCCAGCGTTCCCCCTGCCGCGATCGCTCCCGCCGCGACGCCGCCCGGGTAGCCGCGGCGCAGCATTTCCGGGATCGCGATGCGGCCGATCGCGGCCGAGGTGGCCGGGCTGGAGCCGGTCAGTGCCGCGAAGACGGAGCAGGCGACCACCGAGCTCATGGCCAGCCCGCCGCGAAGCCGGCCCACCCACGCGTTGGCCACCTCGAGCAGGTCCTTGCTAGCTTTCGACTGCCCGAAGATCGACCCCATCAGGATGAACAGCGGGATCGCCAGCAGCGAGAAGCTGTTCAGCGAGTCGAAGACGAGCGTCGAGAAGTACCCGAGCTCCGACGCGGTCAGGAACAGCGCGACCGAGATCAGCGCGGTCAGTCCCAGCGCGAACGCGACCGGGAGCCCCATGCCGAGTAGCAGGAACAGGATCGCGCCGATGATGCCGCCGATCAGCAGTGGGTTCATCGAAACTCCAATTGGCGGAGACCCCTGGCTTTAGCCGGGGGAGGAAGCCGATCCCGTTTGTTCCGGGTGCGCAGTGCCCGGTTTTGTCGGTGGGCTCGGATAGGTTGATCTCGATGTCTCGTTATCGGCTGTTGCCCACGCCCTGTGAGGAGGCGGGGTTGGTGGAGCATTGTCGGCATGCCCGGTTTGTGTGGAACCTTGCCGTGGAGCAACACGCTCACTGGCGGCCAGGGCGCGCGTCGGCTCCGGGTTATGTCGAGCAGGCGCGGCAGTTGACCGAGGCCCGCGCCGAGTTTGCGTGGTTGCGGGCCGGGTCGGTGACGGTGCAGCAGCAGGGGTTGCGGAACTTCCTCGCCCGCACCCACCGCACACCGTCGTGGCGCAAGGCGGGTGTGCACGAGGGGTTCCGGCAGGTCGCCGTCCGGCCCGAGCACATCCAGAAGCTGAACCGCCGGTTCGGGCGGGTGTGGGTGCCCAAGGTCAGGTGGGTGCGGTTTCGCTGGTCCCGCACACTGCCAGAGGGAGTGAAGTCCTACCGGATCACCCAGGATCGAGCCGGGCGGTGGCATATCGCCTTCGCCGCCATCCCCGATCCGATTCCCGCACCGGGAAATGGCCGGGTGGTCGGAGTGGATCGAGGAGTGGCGGTCTCGGCCGCGTTGTCGACCGGGGAACTGCTGACCGCGCCCAGCCTGACAGCCGGTGAGCGGAAGCGCCTGGCACGGTTGCAACGCCAACTTGCCCGCTGCCAGCGCGGCTCGAACCGACGCAAGAAGGTCAAGACGGCGATCGCGAAACTCGAAACCCGGGAGACAGATCGGCGCAAGGACTGGATGGAGAAGACCTCCACCGGCCTGGCGCGCCGGTTCGACGTGATCCGGGTGGAAGACCTCAACATTCGGGGCATGACCCGCTCCGGGCAAGGCACCGCCGACAAGCCCGGCACGAACGTGAAACAGAAGGCGGGGTTGAACCGGGGCATCCTCGCCAACGCCTGGGGTCAGCTCGTTGTCCGCCTGGAGCACAAGGCTTGCGGCCGGGTGGCGAAGATCAATGCCGCGTACACGTCGCAGACCTGCTCGACCGGTGGGCATTGCGCGCCGGACAACCGCGAGAGCCAAGCGGTGTTCCGGTGCACGGCCTGCGGGTTCAGATGCCATGCCGACGTCAACGCAGCGCGCAACATCGCCGCCGGACGGGCGGTGACAGCACGGGGAGCCCTCCAGCCACTGGGCGGGGCCATGAACCGTGAACCTCAACCTGCTACCTCCACTGCGTAAGCGCTGGTCGTGGGTTGGAATCCCCCGGCTTCAGTCGGGGGAGGACGTCAAGTTGGGATTCCCTGTTCTGGCGGGCGGTGCGCCGGTTCCTGGCGCGTCGTGGTGGCGCCGCCGTGGCGGATTTCCGTGATGATCCCGGCGATCACGACGAGGTACTGCAAGGTCAGCAGCGTCATGCCGACCGGAAGGATCAGGTGCGGATACGTCAGCGGCGGATTCCAGCCAGACCCCGAACGTCTGCCTGCCTCGGTCGTGTCCCACCACATTTCGAACGCCATGACCGCGACGGCCGCGACGAAACAGCACGCCAGCACCGCCGCGACGAGCCGGACGATCCGCTGGACGCGGGGCGGTAGTCGCGTGACGACGATGTCGATCTTGACGTGGTCACCGTGCTGCAGGCCATACGCCGCCCCGCAGAACGCGGCGAACATCAGCAGGTAGGTGACCAGCTCGGTCTGCCAGATCGTCGAGGCGCCGACGATGTAGCGCAGCAGCGCGGCGTAGGAGATGACGAGCATGGACACCAGCACCAGTACGCCGCTGAGGTACCCGAACAGCGTTGCGAGGTGGTCGATGTATCGCAGTGGCGCTGGCGGTCTGTCCGGCGTGGGATTTTCCGCCGTGGGCTGACCCATAGTGCTGCTACCTGCTTTCCGTCGGTGTGGGGCCCGCGGCCGCGGGCCCCACACTCGGATCACCCTTCCGAGGCCTGCTGCCCGAGCCTGATCAGCTCGTCGCCGCCCTCGACATCCTTGGCGAAGTCCTCCCACACCGGTTCCGCCGCCTCGCGCCACTTGCTGAACGCTTCGTCGTCCATGTTGACGACGTTGACGCCCGCGTCACGAAACTCCTTGTCCACCCTCGCGTCGTCCTGTTCGGACGCCTCGTAGGCGAAGTCCTGCAGTTCCTGCCCGACCTCTTCCATGACCTTTTGCTGCTCCGGCGTCAGCTTGTCGAACTTGTCCTTGCTGATGATCAGCGGTTCGAACATGAACCAGAAGGTGTTACCGCCGCTGGGTGAGGTGAAGGACTTCACCTGCTCGTGCAGCCGGTAGGAACTGAACGACCCCGTCGAGGTGATGGCGCTGTCCAGTACCCCGGTCTGCATGCCGTTGTAGATCTCTGACGAGGACATGCTCGAGATCCCGAGGCCTGCCTGCTCAAGCATCTGCTCCACTCGCGATCCGGCGGCCCTGGTCACCTCGCCCTTCTTGACGTCGTCGGGAGAGACGAGCGGCTTGGCGCCCTTCGTGCCGATGGCGCCCGCGTTCCAGACCCAGGTGAGGAGCTTCACGCCGTTGGCCTCGGTGATCTCCTCGATGCGCCGGCCGACCTCGGAGTCCTGCCACTTCCGCGCTTCCTCGTGGTTACGGATCATGGTCGGCATCAGGGTGATGCTGAACTCCGGAACGTCACCCGACGCGTAGTCGAGTGGGAACACCGAGAGATCGGTCGCCCCCTTCGTCATGGCGTCGTACTGCTGCGTCGCGTCCTCGATCAGCGAGTTGTTGGGGTGGATCGTGATGTTGACCTGCCCGTCGGTGCGCTCCCGTACCTCGTCGGCGAAGCGCTGCGCCAGGACCGAGCGGAAGTCGCCTTCGCCCTCGTTGTCGGGCGCGGGCCACTGATGTGACAACCGGAGGGTGACCTGGTCACCGTCTCCGCCGCCTCCGCCGCTGTCGGCCAGCCCGCAGGCGGAGAGCGGGATAGCCAGCGTCAATGCACATAGCGTTGATAGCAACCGCTTCTTCTGAACCACGTTGTTCAGTCCTCTCTGTGCCTCACACGCCGGCGGGCTTGCTTCGCGCTCAGTGCCTCTGGTCGGTTGAGGCAGGGTGCCGGTCGCGCGTCTCTGTGCCTCATGCAGTGTCCCAGGCACTGGGTTAGTGGACTAGCCTCTAGGAGAGCTAGACTGCTGTCAAGACCTAGATCAAGGAGGACGTCTATGGCGCGCGAGCGGCGGGAATCGAAGTCCTTGCGGCCTATCGCGCGGCCTCGTCTGTATGAGCAGCTGGTCGAGAAACTGTGCGAGCACATCGATGAGGCAGGCCTGCGGGCCGGTGACCGGTTGCCACCGGAGCGAGAGCTGGCGGCACAGCTGGGTGTCAGCCGCGTCTCGGTCGGTCAGGCCCTGGTCGCGCTCGAAGTGCAGGGCATCATCGACGTCCGGCACGGCGATGGTGCCGTGCTGCTCGAAACCTGCCCGGAGCAGCAGGTGATCGCCGCGCTGCGGGCGCACCAACGCCGCCTCCCCGAGATCATCGAGGCTCGCGAGGCGCTCGAGGTCAAGCTGGCAGCGCTGGCGGCGGAGCGCCGCACCGACACGGATCTGGCACGGATCGACGACTCGCTGGCGTTCATGGACGCCGAGATCACCGGCGGTGGCCGCGGCGAGGAAGGCGATGAGCGCTTCCACGCATCGGTCACGGCCGCGGCGCACTCCGGCCTGCTCGCCGACCTGATGAAGGAACTCTCCCCGCTGATCCTCGAATCGCGCATCGAGTCGCTCGGCCAGCCGGGACGTCCCCGGCAATCGCTTGCCGGTCATCATCGGATCGCCGAGGCTATCCGCGCCCGCGACGCCGGTGGCGCGGCGGAGGCGATGCTGGCACACATCAGGCTCGTCTCCGACGTCGCCGCACTCCGGTGGAACCCCGACGAGTCCGAGGCGCCGGTCACCTGACGGGAGGCGTGCGCGCGGAGCGCGTCGCGCTGGTCGTAGGCTCGTAGGCGTGCTGTTGCTGGCTCTTGACACCTCGACGCCCGCGGTGACCGCGGGTATCGCTTCCCTCGACGCCACGTCGGGCGCGGTCGATGTGCTCGCGGAACAGGTCACCGTCGACGCGCGCGCACATGGCGAACTACTGACCCCGCAGCTGACCGAGGCCGCCCGGATGGCAGGCATCAAGCTGCGCGAACTCGACGCGGTGGTGTGCGGTGCCGGGCCGGGTCCGTTCACCGGCCTGCGCGTCGGCATGGTCACCGCGGCCGCGCTCGGCCACGGCCTCGGCCTGCCCGCCTACCCCGTCTGCGGCCTGGATGCGATCGCCGCCGAAGCCACCGGTGAGCCGTTGCTCGTGGTGACCGACGCTCGACGCCGAGAGGTCTACTGGGCGCGCTACGACGCGAAGGGTGTGCGGGTGGCCGGTCCCGCGGTGAGCGCGCCGCTCGACGTGCCGGTGGCGGACGCCGTCCGCGTTGCCGGGCACGGTGCGCAGGTCTACCCGGACGCCTTCGACCTGCCCGTGGTCGCGCCGAGCTACCCGACGCCGTGCGGGCTCGTGCGAGTCGCGGCGGCGGCGATCGCCGCGGGGGCCGAACCGGAGCCGTTGACCCCGCAGTACCTGCGCAGGCCCGACGCGCAGGAGCCCGGCGAGCGCAAGCGGGTGCGGCAATGAGCGAACCGGCGCCGATCGCGGCCGATCAGGTTTCCGGGGTACCACCGGTGACGCTCGCACCCCTGCGGCGTACCGACGTCACCCGCTGCGCCGAGATCGAGCGGGTGCTGTTCTCCGGCGACGACCCGTGGCGCGCGGGCGCTTTTCGTGCCGAGCTCGACTCCGGGGCGTACTACCTCGGTGCTTACGACGAGGCCGGTGCGCTGCTCGGCTACGCCGGGCTGGCCGCCGTCGGGCGCCCGGGAGACTACGAGGCCGAGGTCCACACCATCGGCGTCACGCCGGAGGCGCAGCGGCGAGGAATCGGCCGCGCGCTGCTCGTCGCGCTGCTGGCGAGGGCCGACGACCTCGACGCCCCGGTCTTCCTCGAAGTGCGCACCGACAACGAACCCGCGATCACGCTGTATCGCGAGTACGGCTTCGAGCAGATCGGCCTGCGCAAGCGGTACTACCGGCCGTCGGGTGCCGACGCGTACACCATGCGCAGGCTCGCCCGCTCGGAGTCGCCGAAACGCGCGACCGGCTCAGTGCCTCAAGTGATCAGCGGCACTGAGCGCGGAGCGAGCCTGCCGGCGTGTGAGGCAAAGAAGGGACGCCAGGGCTGATGTCGAAGATCATCATGGGGATCGAGAGTTCGTGTGACGAGACCGGTGTCGGCCTAGTTCGGTTACACGACGACGGCACGGTGGAGTTGCTGGCCGATGAGGTGGCGTCCAGCGTCGAGGAGCACGCCCGATTCGGCGGGGTGGTGCCCGAGGTAGCGAGCCGGGCGCACCTGGCCGCGATGGCGCCGACCGCGCGCCGTGCTTTCGCCACCGCGGGCCTCGAACTGCGCGACGTCGACGCCATCGCGGTGACCGCCGGACCGGGACTGGCAGGTGCCCTGCTGGTCGGCGTCGCGGCGGCGAAGGCCTACGCCGCCGCGCTCGATGTACCGCTTTACGGCGTCAATCACCTCGCGGGCCACGTTGCGGTCGACACGCTCGAGCACGGCCCGCTGCCCGAGCCGTGCCTGGCGCTGCTGGTCTCGGGCGGACATACCCAACTCCTGCGGGTCGACACGGTCGCGAGCAAGATCACCGAGCTCGGCTCGACCGTGGACGACGCGGCAGGCGAGGCTTACGACAAGGTCGCCAGGGTCATCGGCTTGCCGTACCCGGGCGGGCCGCCCATCGACAAGGCGGCCCAGCAGGGCGACCCGGCGGCGATCGCCTTCCCGCGCGGCATGACAGGGCCACGAGACGCCAAGTTCGACTTCTCGTTCTCTGGGCTGAAGACCGCGGTGGCAAGGTGGGTCGAAGCGGCCGAACGCCGGGGCGACGCCGTCCCGGTCGACGATGTCTGCGCGTCGTTTCAGGAGTCGGTCGCCGACGTGCTCACCGCGAAGGCGGTCGCCGCGGCGACGGAGTTCGGGCTGCCCGCGATGGTGATCTCCGGGGGAGTCGCGGCCAATTCGCGGCTTTCGGCGCTGGCGGCCGAACGCTGCGCGGCGGCGGGCATCGAACTGCGCGTGCCCCGGCCGCGGCTGTGCACCGACAACGGAGCGATGATCGCCGCGCTCGGCGCGCACGTCGTCGCAGCGGGCATCAGCCCGTCCCGGCCCGACTTCTCGGCGGTTCCCGGGCTCCCGGTCAGCACCGTGACCGTTTGAGCCGTTGCGCTCACGCCGCGGTGTCAGGCGCAG
>WHSS01000161.1 GCA_009379975.1 Actinophytocola sp. | reverse complement strand
GTAGGCGACAACGTCCAGTGTGGACATGACCAGGCCCGCGCCGTTGCCGATGATGCCGACCTGACCGTCGAGCTTGACGTAGTTGAGGTCCTTCGCCTTGGCCATCGCCTCGAGCGGGTCCTCGGCGTCCTTGTCGACGAGCGCGGCGTGCTTCGGCTGGCGGAAGCCGGCGTTCTCGTCGAGCGTCACCTTGCCGTCGAGCGCGATGATCTTGTCCTGCGGGTCGCGCACCAGCGGGTTGACCTCAACCAGCGTGGCGTCCTCGGCCACGAAGGCCCGCCACAGCTGGACCGCCACGTCGGCGGCCTCGTCGAGCACCTCGGCGGGGAAGTTGCCCTGGCGCAGGATTTCGAGCGCCTTGGCCTTGTCCACGCCTTCGATGGCGTCGACCGGCACCTTCGCGAGTGCCTCGGGGCGTTCGACGGCGAGTTGCTCGATCTCGACGCCACCCTCGGCGGAGGCCATCGCGAGGAAGGTGCGGTTCGCTCGGTCGAGCAGGAAGGAGAAGTAGTACTCCTCCGCGATGTCCGACGCCTGGGCGACGAGCACCCGGCGGGTGATGTGACCCTTGATGTCGAGCCCAAGGATGGCTTCGGCCTTCGCCTGGGCCTCCTCGGGGGTCTCGGCGAGTTTGACGCCGCCTGCCTTACCACGGCCGCCGGTCTTCACCTGGGCTTTGACCACGACGGGGCCACCGATCTTTTCGGCTTCCACTCGTGCTTCTTCCGGTGTTTGCGCCACCGCGCCCGGCAACACCGGGACACCATGGTCGGCGAAGAGATCCCTCGCCTGGTACTCGTAGAGATCCACTCTCCGCATCTCCTGACGACACGCCGTTGTGAGCGCTGTTCACCATCGACCAAGCCACCACGGGTCTGACGGCCCGTGCGAGCGATCCGCGCCGGCGAAGCGCGGGCGCGCTGCGGCCTTCACGTGTGAACAACGCGAGCCATTGGGAACTTGGCACTGTGTTTGGGACGTAGAAGACCCTATCGAGGCGAACCCCGTTTGCGCAGCCTGGGAGGCGTGAACTCGGTCACCGGGCGCGTAAGCCTCGCCCGGAAACGACCGCGATTCCCGCCGCGACGGCCAGCACGGCGACGGCGGCGAACCCGAACCAGGTGCCTGCTTCGATCTCGAAACCGTCGACCTGCCTGCCCACGAGGGGAAGTTCGAGGAGCCGCACCACCACCACGCCGACGGCGCCGAGTAACAACGCGGCGGCGCGCGCCGATCGGCACAACGGCGCGAGTGCCAGTGCGCCCAGCACCACGAGCATCGCGACGAGCACTCCCCAGAACGTCAGGTCGAAGCGCTGCGCGAGGCCCGACCCTTGATACTCCGCCGCCGAGATCACCGGCAGGCCGAACGCGCCGATCACCAGCGGGCCCGCAATCGCGGAGGAGAACATAACCGCGTTGTGCAGCGGTACGCGCTCGGTGTCTTCCCGCTCGACGACGCCCGCGACCAGTGAGCACGCGGCGAGCAGCAGCGCGCCCAGCACCGCGACCGCGGTCCACACCACGCCGATACCGGGCCGGGAGGCCGGCAGCACGGTGTCCACCGCGACCGGGAGCGCCAGCGCCTGAACGCCCACCAGCAGCACGCCCACCCAGGCCACCGACAACGCGGGCCGCACAACGGCCGCCGCCTTCGGCACGAACATGGCCACGCCGAGCACGCCGACGAGCACCCCGGCAGGGCCGAGCAACGACTGACTGAGGTTTTCGACGGCAGCGCCGTCGTCGCCGGCGAGCATCGGGGTGCTCGCCCCCGCCACCGCCGCTACCGCGGTGGCAAGGGCCAATGCGCCGACACCGCCGTCCAGCATGCGTCGCCGGGGCATCCTGGCCTCGGTGACCACGTCATCCGTGGCATCCGACGGCGGCTGACCGCCGAGCCCGCCCGCGCGCAACGAACCGAGTACCGCCAGGCCCGCCGCGCCGAGCACGGCGACGATCGGGCCGGCCGCGAGGTGCAGCCACGGCACGAAGATGACGCCCGCGATGCTGGGGATCGCGGCGGCCGACGCCGCGACGGCGAGCCCCAGCAGTACGCCCTTGGTCAGCCCCCACGCCGTGGCCGAAGCCGCGAGGGCGATGGCCATCGGAATGCCTATCGCCAGCAGCAGCGCTCCCGCCAAGACCAGCGGCGGACCGTCGAGCGCACCGTTGTCGATCAGCAGGGCGTTGTCGGAGAAGAACGGATGGATGAGCACGCCGAGGGAGATCAGCAGGCCTGCGATCATCGCGATGACGACCACCCGCTGACGCGAACCGGCGGGCGAGCCCACGTCGTCGGGCAGGTACAGCGCGGCACGCACCGCGACCACGCCCGAAACGATCATCACCAGGTGCCCGGCGAGCAGAAATCCCACGCCCCACCAGTTCGGCAGCTCGAATTGCAGGACGGGCAGGTACAACTCGGGGCGGGTAGTGAGCGTGGGGTCCACCGCGAACTGCGCGTCGAGCGGTAGCCGGCCCACCGCGACCATCCCGGCGCCGGAAAGGACACCGGCGGCGACGGCGGGCTTGCCGCGCAACACCAGCACCACGGACAGCACGGCGGGCGCGGCAGCGAGCACGATGAGCAGAGCCAGCGACTCATACGCCTGCCTGCCGTCCGCGACGACACCCGTCGCTGCTCCGGCAATCAGCAGCGCCGAGGACGCGCACGCCCCGCCGACCGCGAGCAGCAACCGGTCGTTCGCCACCCCGCTCGGCAGAGTGAGAAGGGGTCTCACCGCCGCGTTCGGGGGCGCCTCGGAAGCTCGGGTGCGCGCACTCATCACGGTGGACGCTAGCAAGTGCCCCGAACCGCGACCGGGAGGATTCCGCGTGGGTCGCGATTCGGCAGGAGGTGGACCGCGGATCACGACGACCGGGTCACCGTTGTCAACCCTGAGCCACGTAATGAGCCTTGTCGGCCGCCCGTAACGCGCAAACCGGACAGCAGGTGTAACGCAAATCACACCGAACGGAGTAGTTTCACTCTTACTTTGGGTAATAGCAGCAGCTAAGCAAGCGATCAGCCGCGCTCATTTGGCCGACACGCCGTTGAGATCTTGCGCTCACCGCTACCGGTTCGTTACTGTCCTGCGGTCCCCATTACAGTCCGGTCACGAATAGGAGTGGTTCCGTAAGGAGCCATCGAGCGGCCCCCCGAACCGCTCACCGGGATCCCCCGCCCGGCTCCGTTGATTGGATCCCCGAGTAACGGAAGGCCCTGCCTTGGCTCGACACCGCTCCCCCGGCGGCCAAGAATCTTCCCCGGTACTAGACGTGGCACTGCGAAGTTCGGTCACGCGAGTACGGGGATCACACCGGCTCCCCCCTCCGTCGTCCGCGCTGCGCGGCCGGATGGTGGTCGCAGCCGTCGCTGCCGGTGCCTTCGCGGCCGCGACCGCCGGGCAGACCTTGCAAAGCGTCTCCGACGAGGGAGTGACGCCACTCGCGAACGCCTATGACGGCAACGGCGCCCATGGTGTGGGTGGCGACACACCCGTCGCCGCTCCGGCGATCCTGCCCGTCGAAAGCTCCGCCGATGCCAGCGCCGAGGTGCGCAAGCTGACCGAGAGCAAAAAGATCACCGACGCCCGTAAGCGCGCCGAAGAGGAAGCCGCCCGCAAGGCGGCGGAAGAAGCCGCCCGCCCCAAGTCGTTCCGGCCCACGAACGGCGTCCTCACCTCCGCCTTCGGCGCACGCTGGGGCACCAGCCACAGCGGCATCGACCTCGCGGCTCCGATCGGCACTCCGATCTACTCGGTCGCCGACGGCACCGTCATTGAGTCGGGCCCGGCGAGCGGCTTCGGCCTCTGGGTACGCGTCCAGCACGACGACGGCAGCGTTGCGGTTTACGGCCACATGAACAGCTACTCCGTCTACACGGGGCAGCAGGTCGAGGCGGGCCAGAAGATCGCGGAGGTCGGCAACCGCGGCCAGTCCACCGGACCGCACCTGCACTTCGAGGTCTGGGCCGGCGAGGACGGCGCCAAGATCGACCCTCTCAGCTGGCTGCGCTCCCGCGGCGTGAGCATCTAGCCCTTCCCCGGCGGCCGGCGCACGAAGTACCCGACGGCGACCTGCCATACCGTGCACGAACCCGGATGGCCACGCTTGCACCGCACGCACTCGCCCTGTGCGTTCGTATCGTGCATGCGCAGCAATGCGCGCCATGCCGCGCCGAGCTTCCGCGCGTCCGACGCGGTCGGCGGTAGCTCCGGTCGTGCCCCACCAAGCCCGTCGAGATACCGCCAGACACTGGCCGCGAACAGGCTGAACCATTCGTCCATGCCACCCCCTCCTGCCTCGAACTGATGTTCGATTACAGGTATAGCATCGCGTACCGGTGAGCCGGCGGAGGCGCGCGGCCCGGCGTGTCCGCGCTCCAGTCGCACGTGTCCGCACTCCAAAGCCCGCTCGCTTCGAGCGGTTTAGGCCGGAGGTCCCCTTTAGTGGGTATATGGCTGGGTATATGGCACCCGCGGAGTCCTTCGGCTCGCTGGGCGTGGCTAGCGCCCCAGCCTGCCGCGGCCGAGGTTGAGCAGGGCGAGCGCGAGCTGCCGGCCTTCGGGGCCGAGTTCGCGATAGCGCGCGAGTACGTCCATCTCGCGGTTGTAGACGATCCGGGTGCCGCCGGCGGCCATCCTGGCCGCGCCGATCATCTTGGAGATCTCGACCCGCCGCTTGACCAACCGCAGGATCTCGGTGTCGATCTCGTCGATCTCGTCACGCAGCCCGGAGATGTCGCCGAGCGGGGCGGGGGTGGCGTCGGCGCCTTCTGGTGCCTCTGTGTTCACGTTGTCCTCCGGTGTATCGGAGATCTCCGCCCCCTGAGCCGACGAAAGCCCCGAGGTCGGATGACTCCGGGGCTTTGGGTGATTGCTTTGGTGCACTACGCGATCACGGGAGCCGGAGTCCGGGTCCCGTAGAAAAATCGCGTCGCGCGGGGCATGCCGACATTCTGACACAGCACACCCGGACCGTCGAGCGAGTGTCACTGCGTCGGCGCGGCCGGGTAGCGTTGACAGACGATGAGCACGCTGTTTGATGTGACCCCCGAGAACCCGTTCGACGGTCCCGCGCGGGGACGGCATGACGACCTCCTCGGCGACCTGAACCCCGCACAACGCGACGCGGTGACGCATGTCGGCGGGCAGTTGCTGGTGGTCGCCGGCGCCGGCTCGGGTAAGACCCGCGTGCTCACTCGCCGGATCGCCTATCTGCTCGGTGAGCGCAAGGTGCATCCGGGGCAGGTCTTGGCCATCACCTTCACCAACAAGGCCGCCGCCGAGATGCGCGAGCGGGTCGTCGAGCTCGTCGGCCGCAGGGCCAACGCGATGTGGGTGTCGACGTTCCATTCGATGTGCGTCCGGATTCTGCGCCGGGAAGCCAAGACGCTGGGCATGTCGTCGAACTTCTCCATCTACGACGCCGACGACACCAAGCGGCTGATCACGCTGGTAGCCCGCGACCTCGACCTCGACCCCAAGCGGTATCCGGCACGCGCGCTGGCCGTGCGGATCTCCAACTGGAAGAACGAGCTGCTCGACCCCGATGCGGCGTCAGCGGCCTCGGCGAACGACCACGAACGGGCCGCCGCCTCGGTCTACCGTGAGTACCAGAGCAGGCTGGAGCAGGCCAACGCCTTCGACTTCGACGATCTGATCATGCGCACGGTGCACCTGCTGCAGGCGTTCGGCGACATCGCGGAGTACTACCGCCGCCGCTTCCGGCAGGTACTCGTCGACGAGTACCAGGACACCAACCACGCGCAGTACACGCTGATTCGTGAGCTGGCGGGAACCGAAGTCACCGAGGCGGGCACGCAGCCGGCCGAGCTGTGCGTCGTCGGCGACGCCGATCAGTCGATCTACGCCTTCCGCGGTGCGACCATCCGCAACATCGAGGAGTTCGAGCGGGACTTCCCCGACGCGCACACGATCCTGCTCGAGCAGAACTACCGCTCGACGCAGACCATCCTGTCTGCTGCCAACGCGGTGATCGCCCGCAACTCGAACCGGCGTGACAAGCGGCTGTGGACCGACGCCGGCGGCGGCGAGAAAATCGTCGGCTACGTCGGCGACAACGAGCACGACGAGGCCGCCTTCGTCGCGGGCGAGATCGATGCGCTGGCCGATGCGGGCGACGCGCAGTACTCCGACGTCGCAGTGTTCTACCGGACGAACAATCAGTCGCGCGTGTTCGAAGAGATCTTCATCCGGCTCGGCCTGCCCTACAAGGTCGTCGGCGGCGTGCGGTTCTACGAGCGGCGCGAGGTGCGCGATTCGCTCGCGTATCTGCGAGTGCTGGCCAATCCGGAGGACACCGTCAGCCTGCGCCGGATCCTCAACGTGCCCAAACGCGGGATCGGCGACCGGGCGGAAGCCGTCGTCGCGACGCATGCCGAGCGGGAGCGGATATCGTTCGCCGCGGCGCTGCGGGACGCCGTCGAGGACAAGGTGCCGTTGCTCAATCCGCGGTCCCGCAACGCGATCACCGGCTTCGTCGCCTTACTCGACGGCCTGCGCGAGCTGGTGGACAACGATGAGGGCCCGGCCGAGATCTTGGATGCGGTGCTCGAGCGGACGGGTTACCGTGCCGCCCTCGAGGACTCGGACGACCCGCAGGACGCCACCCGGCTGGACAACCTGACCGAGCTGGTGACGGTTGCCAGGGAGTTCACCCAGGATCTGCTTGCCGAGCCGCAGGCGGCGGCCGAGGATCTGGACGGCTTACCGGTGCCGGGTTCGCTGGCCGCCTTCCTGGAACGGGTGTCGCTTGTCGCCGATGCCGATTCGATCCCCGATGCGGACGGCGAGGATGACGAGGACGCCTCCGACCACGGCGTTGTCACGCTGATGACGGTGCACACCGCGAAGGGGCTCGAGTATCCGGTCGTGTTCGGTACGGGCTGGGAGGAAGGCATCTTCCCGCACCAACGCACCTTCGGCGAGCCCGAGGAACTGGCCGAGGAACGCCGGCTCGCGTATGTGGCGATCACCAGGGCGCGGCAGCGGCTCTACCTTTCCCGCGCGATGGTCCGCTCGGCGTGGGGCCAGCCGATGCACAACGGACCGTCCCGGTTCTTGGACGAGATCCCCGCTGACCTCGTCGAGTGGCGACGTGAAGAGCCGGTGTCGAATGGCTACTCGCCGAGCGGAATGCCCCGTGCGGCGACGACATGGGGGCGCGGCCGCTCCTTCGGCGATGACTCCGCCCAGGCGCGGATCGCGGCGGGCGGCATGCGAAGTACGTCCTTCCAGGGCTGGAAGGACACCGTGGCGTTGCGGCTCGCGGTCGGCGACCGGGTCAACCATGACAAGTACGGCCTCGGCACCGTCGTCGAGACAGACGGCACGGGCGCGCGGGCCACGGCCACCATCGACTTCGGCTCGTCGGGCACGGTGAAGCTGATGCTGATCGGCAGCGTCCCCATGGTGAAGCTGTAGACGACGCGGGACTGGAACGCGGACACGAAATCAGGGGTTTCCCTGAGGTCGGGTGAGGGCAAAGCAGGGCACACTGGAGCTATGGGAACCATCGTCAACGTGGTGGCCGTGGTCATCGCCATCACCAGCGTCATCGCCGCGGCCGGCCACACCGCGTACCTCGGCATGCTCAGCAGCGCCGCGAGCAAGCGGGCGGGCGGCGAGCCGGTCGCGAACTACGTGCGGGGACGCTGGCCGATCGCGATCGGCACGACCGCGGCGGCGCTGGTGGCCTGGCTGATGACCGGCAGTGACGCGGCGATGATCGACGTGCTGGCGATCGCGCTGGCCGCCGGCAGCGGCGTCGCCGCGACACGCGCACTTCGCTCCACCCAGGCCCGTTATCGCATCGGCGGATAGAAGACAACACGTTGCCGTACAAACACCACGAATAGCGCAGGACTTCACCCATTCGGTGGCGCGCGTTCGGATGATGTCCGAGGTTTTTTGGGACCCCTACTGCTATAGCACGGTTCGCCTCTTACCCTGGCGCACGTGAACTTTCACAAGCAGCGGCGGCTGGTCAGGTCCGCATGCGCGAAAGTCGCCGACATTCGGCGGCACGCGCCCGCGCGGCCGGCCTATGTCACTGCTCCGATCGGCGGAACGTATCGCGTGCCGCCGTCAGCGCCGGATCATCCCGGGGTCACCCGGATATGAGTGAGGCGATCAGCGAACCGGGCGGCCATCGCCCCGGCAGGCACCGGCGTGGTGCGGCCGCGAGCACGTGGACTCCCGTCGTCACGCGGCACAAGAACGGCGGGCGGCACCAAGCCGACGAGCCTGCCGCGGCGGCATCGCTGATCGCCAGGGAGATCGACCCGGACGGTGAGTACGGCTTCCGCCAGCGGCGGCCGGCCGCTCGGCAGGCCACCCCGGTGGCCGCCCAAGTTTCGGCCCCCGTCGCGACCGCTATCTCCGGGATGCTGCCGCTACCGGAGGCGCCCGGCCAGCCGGAAATGGCCCAGCCGGAATTGGCATGGCCGACGGCCGAGCCCGCCGATGACTTCGTCTTCGCCCCACCCGAGGCCGATGCCTCGGACGAGTTCGCGTTCCCGTGGGACGAGGCCGACGAGACCGGCGAAGCCGACACAGTCCCGCCGGCCTTCGCCGCATCGACGCCAAGCGACGGCGAAGTACCGGTCAAGCGGACGAAGATCACGCTGACACCGCTGACCGACACCACCGACAACGACGGCGTCGGGGTCTACGCCGCGCCGCGGCAGGACGGCCTGAGCACATTCGACCTCGGCAACGTGCCCGCATCGGTGACGCCTCCGCGCAGCTGGCGCAAGGCGGCATGGTTCGCGACGGTCTCATCGGGCGGCGTCGTCGTCGCACTGCTCGTCGCCGCTTCGTACTTCGTCGGCCAGCCGAGCCAGCAAGCCGCCGTCGACGTCGACGTCGACGGCTGGACCGGCCTGCGAGGCGACCAGGGCATCGCTGAGCCGCCGGTCAGCGAGTCCTCCAGCAGAAGCACCTCGTCATCGAATACGACCTCGCAGACGAAGGCACAGCGCATCAGCGATGTCGCGGGCGTGCATTCTTCGAGCGAACGGGTGACCGTCTCCTCCTCGCAGGCCGCGGGCAGCACCCCCACCAGCGGCTCCGGCGGAACCGGGCCGTCGGCCACGGCGACCAGGACGGCGACTCCGACCACCACCGAGCCGCAGAAGCCGCCGCCGTCCTCCGCGCCGCGCGAGACCAACTCCGATCAGTTCTACCGGTTCCCGCCGAACTCGGAGACCATGGGCGACCGTTCGGAGATCTTCCTCAACGAGATCACCGAGGACCCGGAGAGGGCACACGAGCAGACCGGCGGCGACCTCTACGCGGAGGGCGCGGACGGCATCGCGCGCCGCTACGCCCACATCGCGTACTTCGAGGTCGAGCGCATCTACATCGACCAGCGGAACCGGCAGACGGTCAACACCGTCAAGGTCGTCTACCAAGACGGGACGACCGCCCGCCAGCAGCGCACGCTCAAGTTCGGCGAAGGCGACAAGATCACCTCTGACTGAGGTGCTGATCGACCGCAGGCGGACACCACACCGGGGGGCCGCCCGAATAGGCCAGTCGAGCGAATGACCGACCGCTTGCCGACAGTTAAGAGCACTTCACCGACAATTACTGGTCCTGGCTTTTGCCGACCCGGTTACCTGGTTGCGGGGTCCGCCAAGGTGGAGCACCTCGCGATGGCTCGCCGCTCGCCGAGCGGTGACGCCGAACGCTCGTGAGGCGCCCTACCTGCGACGGAGGACGACCGACGAGGCAGGTGAGATGGAGATGCGGATCTTCAAGCGGGCTTCCGCCGGCCGCTCGAGCAAGCCTGCCTGCATTGAAGAGTTCCTCGACGCCGAACTGCTCGACGATCCCAACATCGATCGGGACGAGCTCAACGATCTGCTGCGCGATCCCAGTCCCCTCATCCCGCCCGAGCCGCCGGAACCCGAAGCCGAACCGGCGCCGGAACTACCGGAGAGCGCGGCGATGAGGATCGCCAAGCTGGCGGGACTGGTCACCGCGCTCGCCATGTTGTGCGGCGCTGTCGTCGCGGCGACCTTCCTCGATCGGCAACGCGCGGCCGAGGAGACCGCAACGTTCCGCCCGGTACACATCACCGGGGCGCGAGCCCTGGTCGGCTTCATACCCAGCCGTCAGGCCACGGCTGCCGCTGCGAACTCCCTGCCCCCATCGGCGGCGGGCGGCGAGGCTCCCCAACCCGGTACCCAATCGGAGCAGTCCGCCGCATACCCCCATGACCCGACGGAGTTCGCGGACGAGTTCTACTCGAGCATCGGGCCGCGGCCTGCCGACGCGATCGGCATGCTCGGCGAAAACCTGCGCGCCGGCCAGTCCGCAGAGCTGGCACACGCTTGGGGCACCGTCCGCAAGGTCGACGTGCACGAGCTGCGCGTCGAGCCGGACGGCATGGTCCACGCGGCGGTGACCATGACCACATCGGACGACGAGCGATTCCGGTTGACGCAGCGGCTCAAGATCGACGAAGGCCCGCCACCGGCGATCACCGAAGCGCGGCTGCTCTCGTCCCGCCACGTCCCGGTGAACGAATAACATCACTAGTAGTGTGTCGTTGCTGAGGTTGGGGGTGGGGTCGGTTGAGACTGGTCCTGGCAGGATTTCTTCCCCGATCTGCCAGACGAGGACCTGTGCTCCCGATGCCCAGAGAGAAGAAGCACGTTGTAGCCCTGATCAGTAC
>WHSS01000007.1 GCA_009379975.1 Actinophytocola sp. | reverse complement strand
CCGCTGGTGGGCGTCGATACAGACGTGGTGCGCCATCAGGGACTCGAACCCCGAACCCGCTGGTTAAGAGCCAGCTGCTCTGCCAATTGAGCTAATGGCGCGGACGTGAGCTGCCGACGGACTCTGCCCGGGCAACGACGAAAACGTTAGCACGACGCATTTGGCGGCCTGCGCCGAGGGCCCGCATAGGTCGAGTGCCGGTTGAGTCCGGAAAGTGACCTTGTCCATGGCAACCTCGGGCAGACTGGAAGCGTTCCCCGGGTGAAGATCAACCCCGGGGATGGGGTCAATCATGAAGTTTGGGGAGGACTCAGCATGCCGAAAATCACGGCGACGGTACTGGCGGCCGCTGTGCTGGTGACGGGGTGTACGGCCACGCAGGCGCAGGAACGCGCCCCCGGCCAGGAATCGTCCGCGGCCGCCGAGTCCCCGCCGCCGGTGCTGAATTCGCTCGAACTGAAGCTCAAGCCCGCACCGAACGCCGAGGAGGTCGTCCCGGCGGCGCCCGTCACGGTGAAGGCCGAGCACGGCGAGCTCACCAGGGTGACGTTGATCGGCAAGCACGGCACGGTCGTCAAGGGCGGCATGAACCAGCAGAAGACCGAGTGGCGCTCCGCCGAACCCCTCGGCTACACCAAGCAGTACACCCTCACGGCGCGCGGTATCGGTGAGGACGGCGAGACGGTCAAGAAGCGGTCGACGTTCACCACGGTCACGCCCGCGCAGCAGGTGTCGGTGCAGATGACAGTGCCGGACGGCGCGACGGTCGGGGTCGGCATGCCGATCTCGTTCCAGTTCAGCGCGCCCATCAGCGACAAGGATGCGGCGGAACGAGCGCTGCAGGTGAAGCCCTCACGAAAGACCGAAGGCGCGTTCCACTGGTTCAGCGACAGCTGGGTGGTGTGGCGTCCGAAGAAGTACTGGAAGCCGGGAACCAAGGTGAAGGTCAACGCCAAGATCTACGGCACGCACCTCGGCGGGGGTATCTACGGCAGTCAGAGCCAGTCGAGGAGCATGAAGATCGGCGAGAAGCTGATCGCGGTCGCCGACGGGAAGACGCACCAGATGACCGTCCGGGTCGACGGCCGCAAGATCAAGACCATACCGATCTCGATGGGCAAACCGACGCACCCGACACACCACGGCATCTACACGGTGATGAGCGAGCACCGCGGCTACACCATGGATTCGAGCACCTATGGCGTGTCGACCGACGACCCTGAGGGGTACCGGATCACGGTGGATTACGCGACGCGGATGTCCAACAGCGGGATCTTCTACCACTCCGCGCCCTGGTCGGAGGTGGCGCAGGGCAACTCCAACACCAGTCACGGCTGCCTCAACCTCTCGACCGCGAACGCGGCATGGCTGATGGAGAAGTCGAAGCCGGGAGACCTCATCGAGGTGGTCAACAGCGGCGGCGCGAAGCTGGAGCCGACCAACGGCTGGAGCTTCTGGCAGCTGTCTTGGAAGCAGTGGAAGTCAGGCGGCGTGAAGTAACCGACAGGGCACCAGGAAGGCGGCGCACCATGCGCCGCCTTCCTTCAACGTGCATGAGGAGTGAGGAGCATGCGGAGGCCCAGCGCGGTGAGGGTGAGGCCGCCCACCCGGTTGATCCAGCGCGAGAATCCCCCGCTGCGAAAGGTCCCCGCACCCGCAAAATCAAGCACGTCCAGGCCGCGAGCCACGTGGCCATCATCAGAACGTGTGCTGACGCGAGGGTGAGCAGGCTCCAGGTGCTCACGGCCTCCGCTGCCAGGAACTGGGGAGCGATGGTGAGGTAAACGGCGGCAGCCTTCGGGTTGAGAACGTTGGCGAGCCAGGCGCTCCGTAGCGCATGGGGGATCCGCGTGCCGGTTCGGCGTCGAGGCAATGCCTGCCCAGGAGGGCTGGGATCGGTCGTGGAGTCTGGATTCCCCCTGCTGCGCCAGAGCAGGGCAAGACCCAGCCAGAGCAGATAGACGGCCCCGGCGATGCGGATGACCGTGTAGGCGTCCGCTGAACGCGTGACGATCGCGGAAAGTCCGAGGCCCGCCAACAGGGCGTGGGTGGCGATGCCGGCTCCAGTGCCGATGACGACGCCGGCGACGCCGGGGCCGTCGCCCGCCGACGCGCGCGTTGTGGCAAGCGTGAAGCTCGCCCCTGGGGTCAGCACTATGGGCACAAGGGCAACGGCGAAACCCCAAGTGGCCACTATGCTCATCACGGCATCTCGTCCCACGCGTAATGGAATGAGGTTCGAACCCAGGTGGCGTCGATCTCGTGAAGCGCGATTCCAGGGATCGAGTCGCTGCTGGTGATGGGTCGCATCGCGGAGTCCGGTCTCAGCGCGGGACCGACACTGGGAGCCCCCACCAACGGGACGCCGGCAAACTGCGAGGCCAACGCCGTGTGTATATGGCCGGTGAGGATCAAGCTGGTGTGCGGCAGTTGCCCCACAAGGTCCTCGAGTGCCTCCGGATTCCTCAGCAGCATGGTGTCGGCGACGTCGTGGCCTATCGCCATGGGTGGGTGGATGGTGCATTGCGAGTACGACTTGGCGGGAGCCCTGTGCCGCCTGGATCACGACGTCCGTGATCTCCGGCTTGAGCAGGCCGTGGTCCTGCTCAGACACGGTCAGGTTGAGGGCGATGACTCGCAGGTCCCCGACGTCTCGCGTCATGACGGGCCCGTCCCATGCCAGCGCGTCCGCCATCACCGCCGGATCATCGTGATTGCCGGGGAGGGCGATCCACGGTGTGTCCTTGGGCATGCGCGAGGCGAAAGTCGCGTACTCCCCGGCCAGGCCGTGGTGCGCGAGATCGCCGGTCACCACGATCAGATCCGGCCGCCGCTCCGTGGGGAGGATGCGCAGTGCGCGGTCCAGGCGGTCGAATGACGTTTCGTCGTGGACATGCGGGTCGCTCAGGTGCAGAAGAGTGGTCGCGCGCTGACCATAATGGAAAACTATGATTATCCGTTACTATCAGCCCATGCGTATGCCGCTTGGTGAGGACGGAAAGCTTGCGCTCGACTTCGTCAGCACAATCCGGCACGACGGTGCGGGAGGTGTCACTGACGACTTCGCGGAGGACAGAGACGTCGCCCGCTGGGTGAGAGACAGGTGGCCGGAGTGGGCGCCGGACACGTCCACGACGCTGCCCCGAAGGATGCGGGGGTTGCGGCGGGCCGCCCGCGCACTGTTCGCCCGGGCAGTGCGACCCATGCCGCCCAGCCGGCCGGATGCCTCCCACCTGATGCCAGAGGCCGAGGCGATCCATGTGCTCAACGAGGCCATTGCGGATCTGAGCCTGGACATCGCTGTCGAGGCGGGTGGTGCTTCCTTGCTCACGGTTCGCAGCACAGCATCTGCGGACGCCGAGGTGCTCATCCGTGGCGCGGTGGCCCTTGCCGTCGTGGACTTTCTGGCCGGTCCCCACGTCACCAAGTTGAGGTCGTGCCAAGCGCCGCGGTGCGTCCGGTATTTCGTCCAGCGGCACGGGCGGCAGGAGTGGTGCAAGGAGTCGTGTGGCAATCGCGCCCGCGCGGCTCGCCATCGCGCTCGGAGTCGATGAATCGCACGGAGTTGTGCGACGAGCGCAGCGCATGCAGCGGACACCCACCAGGCCGATCCTTCAGGCTACTCCGGGTGCGACGTAGCTGTGAGTGTGGTCCCTGGCGCAGAGTTTGGCCGTGAGACTTCGTGGGCACATACGTTGTGGCGTCATCAGTCGGCGCTTCTCGTGGTACGAGGCGGTGAGCCCGATGGACCTCTTTAGTAGCGACCGTGTGGAATTGGGGCTGCGGCGTTACGTCGAGGCGGTTGCGGCGGCGCTCGGTGTGGGACCGGAAGCGACGTTCTGCGAGCTCGACAGTTCCGCGAGTGCCTATATCGCGCTTGCGGAGCCGCTGCCCGGTTTTCCCGATCGTGACGTCGCGCTGTTGTGGGACGACGCGCATGGTTGGTCGCTATGCGTTGAGACGTATTCTGGTGAGGATCTCATCGTGCTTGCCTACCTCGCGACGACCCTGTTGCCTGAGCCGGAGACTGTGGTGGCCTGCGTGGCCGAGATGCGTTCGCGCCACAAGTTTCAACCACCGCGCCTGCCTCCGGCTTACGCCTTCAGCGAGTTGCATGAACGTTTGCTCGATTACGCTCACTGACCTGCCGCGTACTCCTCGACGGCGGGCGGTGAAGACGCGTCGACGTTCAGAGGTGCGGCGCGTGCATGGTGAGGTTGAGTTGCTTCTCAAGGCCGAGCAGCTGAATCGGGCGTCGCACAATACGACTGGCGACGATCTGTAGATCCACGCGGCGGCAGTTGGCGGCGTGTTGCAGTTTCAGCAGAAACGATAGCCCCGCTGCACCCATGAACCGTACGGCTGCCAGATCAACTACCAACAGTTTGGGTTCATAGCGTTCGAGGTATCGGAGTGTCAACTCCTCGAGGCCAGGAGCGCTGCATAGGTCAACGTCACCACTCGCCTTGATCACGATGGTATCTGGGTTGGGAAAGTTCACAATCAGCTTGAGTGGCCCTACGGTGCGAGCGGCCGCAGGATTCGGATTCCAGCCCTCGGTGTGCCGGCCTGTACGTAGTTGGATGTCGGCGCGACGCGCGTCTGGTGGTGCGGGGCGACGAGGGCGTCTTGATCCACCCATGAACTCTGCTGACATACCGATCCACTCCTGGCGTAGAAGAGCTAGGTAGATGACAAGTGTAGATATTCTGAAGGTGTTGAGCAAGGCTTGTGTAGGTCATAGTAAGCTAGAACAGGCATGTCAGTTAGCTTCTGCCCAGCAGTAAGATATGATCACGGTTATGGAAGGCATGACGAGCGAGGACGGCACTGGGGGGATCTACAGCATCGGGGCGGTTGCCAAGATGCTTGGTTTGACTGTGCAGACTCTCCGTGCCTGGGAGGATCGCTACGACCAAATTGTCCCTACCCGTAGTCCTGGGGGGCGCCGACTGTACAGTCGCGAGCAGGTTGATCGACTTCAGTTCGTCTGTGAGCAAGTCGAGGCAGGTTTGCAGCCGTCGGACGCACACCGCCTCCTTGCCGAGCGAACACGTGAGCGCGCGGATCTGCGGACACGTTCTCGCGGCCAGGCGCGCGGCAGCGAGGAGAGTCAGGTGTCGGTCCTGCTGGCCGAGCGCGACCCCTATGCTGCCGAGTTTGTCGACTACTTCTTACGTACCGAAGGTTATGCGGTACGTATCGTGCTCCACGCGGCCGAGGCCAGACAGATCATCGAGAACGAGCCTCTGACCCTGGTTGTCGTCGACCTGATGATCTCCGGCGGCGATGGTCTAGCGTTGTGTCGTGCCACGCGGGAACGCGCCTCGATCCCGATCCTGGCCGTCTCGGCCGTTGACTCTCGCGACGAGGCTTTGGAGTGTGGCGCCGATGCCTTCTTGCAAAAGCCACTGGATCCACTACAGTTCGTTTCGACGGCGCGTGATTTGATAGGAACGAGCGCCTACTTGCGTAGGGGAGAACAATCTTAAATGATTGATCGACTAGCCAGTGGCTCGGACGGACTCGACACCGCATTATGTGGCGGGCTGCCGCTCAACAGCATTACCTTGGTCGTCGGAAGTCCAGGAACTGGTAAGACGATCCTTGCTCAGCAGTATCTATTTCACAATGCGAGTGTTGATCGGCCAGCACTGTATCTCTCGACGGTGTCAGAACCGCTGGAAAAGATCCTTCGCTACGGACAGTCCCTCGACTACTTCGACTCTTCTGCGCTCGGTTCCGCTGTCTTCTACGAGGACATTGGCCAGACATTGAACAACAGCGGCTTACCTGGCGTGCTTGAACACATCACCGAACTGATCAAGCAGCGGCGCCCCGGTTTGATGGTGATCGACAGTTTCCGGGCACTGCAGGTCTACGCCTCCGACACGGGAGCCTTCCGCCGCTTTCTGCACGGCCTCGCAGGACGGCTCTCGGCCATGCCGATCAACTCGTTCTGGGTGGGGGAGTACGAGAGCGCGGAAGTGAGCGACGCGCCGGAGTTCGCCGTCGCCGACGCGATCGTGGCACTGAGCACGGACCGCACGGCCGAGCGGGAACTACGGGTACTTCAAGTCGTCAAACTCCGAGGAAGTGGTTTCCAGCCAGGGAAACATACCTACCGGCTCTCGCAGCGAGGCATCACCGTCTTCCCCCGCTTGGCCGACTCCAGCGACGCCAGCAGTTACGGCCAAATGTCAGAACGCGTCTCGTCAGGCGTCGCGCCACTCGATACGATGCTCTCCGACGGGCTGTGGCGAGGTAGTTCGACGATGATTGCCGGCCCGTCCGGTGTAGGAAAGACGCTCCTCGCTCTTCACTTTGCTTTCGCTGGCGTGCAACGTGGTGAGGTTAGCCTCATCGCGACACTTCAAGAAAACCCGATACAACTCGAACGTATACTACGCTCCTTTTCCTGGTCTCTCCAAGACGCCGGAATCGAACTCATGTATCGCTCTCCGGTGGACTTGTATCTCGACGAATGGGTCTATGACCTGCTGGACAGGTTGAAACAAACGGGCGCAACTCGACTGGTAATCGACAGCTTGGGGGAGCTGCGGTCAGCGTGCACCGATGAACTCCGGTTTCGGGAGTTCATCTACTCACTCCTGCAACGCTGTACCCGGGAAAACATCAGCGTGACAATGACCCAAGAGGTCCCGGACTTATTCGGCATCGGCCGACTCTCCGAAATTGGGACATCGCACTTGTCCGACAATGTAATAGTCCTTCAATTCCTGCACGACGAGTCGAAAGTCAAGCGCGCGATCACCGTGCTCAAGACTCGTGGCAGCGATCACGATCAGCATGTCCGTCAATTCGACATCACGTCCGAAGGTGTAGTGTTCGGCGGACAATTCGCATCCAGCCAAGACCTTCGTTGATCGTGCAAGCCGGTGACAGTCGCGACGGCGCGTGTCCGGTTCACCGCTGGGCTTAAGAAGCTCGGAGACAGCCTCGAATGAGCCTCTACTGCGGTACTTTGCTGCTGTACTCAGCAGAAATGCCCCATCCCGGGGCCGGGACAGGGCTTCTGACTTGGGGTGAGTAACGGGGCTCGAACCCGCGACCTCCTGGACCACAACCAGGTGCTCTACCAGCTGAGCTATACCCACCAAGTACGCCAGCCGGAACATCGTAGCGTGCCGTGGATCGGGCCCGGGGATGCGGGTCCGCCACGGCACCCAGGCGCTAGCCGCGGTTGGCGTTGAGCACGTCCGCGGCGACCGCCTTCGCTTCATCGCTGGTCGGCCCGGGCTGGCCGACGAACGCGGTGCGGCGGTAGTAGCTGAGCTCGCTGATCGACTCCTTGATGTCGGACAGCGCCCGGTGCGAGAGCCCCTTCTCCGGCTTCGCGTAGTAGATCCGCGGGTACCACCGGCGCACCAGCTCCTTGATCGACGAGACGTCGACCATGCGGTAGTGCAGGTGCGCGTCGAGCGCGTGCATGTCCCGCGCGATGAAGCCCCGATCGGTGGCGATCGAATTCCCAGCCAGCGGTGCGGCCTTTGGCTCCGGAACGTAGGTGCGGATGTAGTCCAGCACCTGCTGCTCCGCCTCTGCCAGGGTGAGCGTGGAGCGCCGGACCTCCTCGGTGAGCCCGGAGTTCGCGTGCATGTCACGTACGATGTCGGGCATACCGGCCAGGGCCGTGTCATCGGCGTGGATGACCAAGTCGACGCCGTCGCCGAGGACGTTGAGGTCGGCGTCGGTCACCAGTGCCGCGATCTCGATCAAGGCGTCCTTGGTGAGGTCCAGCCCGGTCATTTCGCAGTCGATCCATACAAGGCGGTCGTTCACGGGCCAGACCCTAGCTCACTGCAGGCCCGTGCACCTCACACCGAGTGACCAAGCAGGCAAGGGACCCTCGTCCGAGTGGCGTCAAGTCGTTCTTCCGGTCGGCGACGAGCGTGTTGTGCCGGGAGATCACGCGGGGGGTGTTCGGGACCCGGCGTCGCCGTTGAAGCATCGGCGGTAGGCCGACGGCGTGGTGTGCATCGCGCGCGCGAAGTGATGCCGGAAGGTCACCGAGGATTCGAAGCCGACCGCGGCTGAGATCTGCTCGACGGAGTCGTCGCTCGATTCCAGCAGCGGCAGGCTGGCGTAGACGCGTTGCGTGATCAGCCATTTCATGGGACTGGTGCCGGTGCACTGCGCGAACCTGCGCAGGTAGGTCCGGGTCGACATGGCGGCCTTGGCCGCCAGCATGGGCACCGAGATGGGCTCGTTGAGGTGTTTGAGCGCCCACGCCATCGTGTCGTTGACGCGATCGTCCGTCGGGCCGGTGGCGACGGGCGAGTCGATGAACTGTGCCTGGCCGCCGTCCCGGTGAGCCTGGATCACGAGCCTGCGGGCCACCGCATTGGCGATCCGCGCGCCGTAGTCCTTGCGCACGATGTGTAGCCCGAGGTCCAGCCCGGCGGCGCACCCGGCGCTGGTCAGGACGTCACCGTCGTCGACGTAGAGCGGCTTGGGGTCGACCGTGACCGCGGGAAAGCGCCGTCGTAGCAGGTCGGCGTGGAGCCAGTGGGTCGTCGCGCGCCTGCCGTCGAGTAACCCGGCGGCGCCAAGAGCGAAGGCCCCGCTGCAGATCGACACGATGCGCGCGCCTCGCTCGTGCGCGTGCCGCAGCGCGTCGACGAGCGCGGCGGACGGCGGGTCCGCCGGTTTCTTGACGCTGGGCACGATCACGGTTTGTGCCGCCGCGAAGTCGTCGAGTCCATAGGGCGTGCTGAGCGTCGCTCCGCCGATCATCCGCACCGGCTCCGGCTTCTCGGTGCATACCCGCAGGTCGTACCACTCGGCATCGATATCAGGCCAGGTCAGGCCGAAGATCTCGGTGACGATGCCGGTTTCGAACGCGGTCATGCCGTCGTAGGCGAGCACCGAAACCGTGCGTTTGCCGGTCGCCTGGCCTGGTGCGTAAGCCGGGCCGGAAGTCAGCGGGGAAACCATGGCGCAATCTTATCGCATAGTGGCCATAGCGCCACTGTCGCGGAACGTGGCATTGACCGAAAATCGAGATATGACGACAACAACGAAGAACCAGACGACTTGGGGCGAATGGCTACGAAGCTCGGCGAGTGCGGCGGGCAAGGTGCTCAGGCGGTGGCTGCGCGATGTGGCATACGGCATCGACGCCTGGAGCTCGATCACCCATGGCATCGAACCATCGAAGCGCGAGCCGGGCGTGCCCGAGCAAAGCCGGGGACGTCCTACGACTTCTGGGTGCCGTTGAGCAGTGTGGGATCTTCGGCGCTGACGATGGCGTCGCGCAATGCGGCACGAAGCCTGCCGACGTCGAGCGGGGCGAGGACCGCGGTCTCACCAGGCGGCGCCACCAGCATCACCTTGCCGCCGCCGGCCATCACCGTGACAGTTCTGCGACGTCCCGCCAGGTCTCGACAGGAGATCGTCCATTCGTGGGCAAGCGGCATGCGAATCCCTACCCTCTGTTGGTCAATCGTGCTCGAATACCGGCCGGTGAAAAGGCTCCTGATGGGGAACGTGGTTACCCCGCGCGGGTGACGCGACATCGGCGAAAATGCCCAATATCGATCCCTTACCGCCGTGGATGTCGTCGCTGACGCAGGTGTCGGCGCGCGGTACCGTGCTGGCCACGAAGCCGCTCATCCTCGGAGGTCGATCATGCCCGCGCCCCACCAGATCGTGATCATCGGCGCTGGGCTCGCCGGAGCGACGGCCGCCGCTTCCCTGCGGGATCAGGGGTTCGACGGCGAGGTGCTGCTGCTCGGCGAGGAGCAGCACCGGCCGTATGAACTGCCCGCCCTGTCCAAGAGCGTGCTGCTCGGTGACGCCGAGGAGCCGGACTGGGTACGGGAGGAGACCTTCTACGTCAAGAACGGTATCGACCTGCGCCGCGGCGTGCGGGTGAGCAAGGTCGAGCTCGGCTCCCGCATCGTCACCGACGCCGGTGGCGGCGAGCATCGATTCGACCGGTTGCTGCTGGCCATCGGGGCCCGGCCCCGCACGCTCGACGTCCCCGGGGCGGACCTGCCCGGCATTCACACGCTGCGCACCTTCGACCAGTCGCTCGAGCTACGCGCCGCGATGGAGACCGCGCATCACGTGGTTATCGTCGGTGCGGGCTGGATCGGGTGCGAGGCGGCAGCGGCAGCCCGCACCCACGGCGCCGACGTCACCGTGATCGATCCGCAGCCGTTGCCGCTCGCCGTGACCCTCGGCGACGAGATCGCGGCAATGTTCCGTGACCTGCACACCCAGCACGGCGTCGAGTGGCGGCTCGGCACCGGCGTCACCGCCTTCCTCGGCGATGACGGCGTGACCGGCGTCGAACTGGCCGACGGGACCCAGGTCGACGGCGACCTGGTGCTCGTCGCCGCCGGGGCGGAACCGAGGTCCGAACTGACCCGCGGCACCGGTATCGAGGTGGCCGACGACGGCGCGGTCGACGTCGACGCAGGCTTGCGCACGGCAGCGCCCGACGTCTATGCGGCGGGGGACATCGCCGCGCACTTCCACCCCCGCTACGGCAGGCGGGTACGGATAGAGCACTGGGCCAACGCCAAGGCGCAAGGCGCGCATGTCGCGGGCAACATGATCGGTGAGCATCAGCCGTATCTCGCGTCTCCGTACTTCTTCACCGATCAGTACGACCTCGGCTGCGAGTATCGGGGGCTGGCCGATCCTGACAACGACGAGCTAGTCGTCCGCGGCGAGCTCGCCTGCCGCGAGTTCATCGCGTTCTGGCTGCGACGGGGGCAGGTCACCGCGGCGATGAACGTCAACCTCTGGGACGACGGCGAGGCCCTGGCCGCACTGGTCGATTCCCGGGCAGCCGTCACCGCCGAGCAGTTGCGTGAAGCCGACCTCGACTCGTTGGTGACCGAATGAGCCAGGATCCTGTGCTGCGGGAGTGGCGCGCTGAGGGCGAGGACATCGAGACGCGGTTCGGCACCGTGCATGTCCACCGGCAGGGTGAGGGCGAACCCGGCCTGCTGCTCCTGCACGGCTATCCCACGAGCTCCTACGACTGGCGGCCGATCTTGCCGCTGCTGACTCTCGACTTCCTCGGTTTCGGGTTCTCCGACAAACCGAAAGGCCACGAATACCGCCTCTTCGAGCACGCCGACGTCGTCGAGGAGGTGCTCGCGAAAGCCGGCGCTGCCGGCTCGGTGGACGTCCTCGCGCACGACATGGGCACGTCTGTGGCGACCGAGCTGATGGCGCGCGATCAGGAGAAGAAGCTGAGCTTCGGCCTCGGCCGGGTGGTGCTGTGCAACGGCAGCGTGCTGCTCGAACGGGCGAGTTTGCGCCCGATACAGAAGCTGCTCCGCTCCCGGTTCGGGCCGGTGGTGTCCGCGCTGTCCAGCCGTCCGATTTTCACCCGCCAGCTCGCCGCGGTGTTCAGCGACGCGCATCCGCTGTCCCGGGAGGACGCCGATCGGCACTGGGAGCTACTTGCCGCAGGCGACGGGCATCGGCAACTGCACAAGCTGACCGCCTACCCGCACGAACGGGTAGAACAGGCGCCCCGATGGCATGGCGCCGTGCGTGACTGGCCCGGCACCCTCGGCCTCCTCTGGGGTGAGCGGGATCCAGTCGCCACCGTCGCCGTGCTGGACGGGCTGCGAGAGCTGCGCCCGGCCGCCGAGGTGATCACCTTCGAAGAGCTCGGTCATTTCCCGCAGACCGAGGATCCCTGCCGGTTTGCTGCCGCTCTTCGCGATTTGCTCGATTAGTACGGCCGGAACCTCGTGGGCGTGGGAGTATCTCCTCCGGCTGATTGGAGGCACACCACGTGAACGGCCCGAGTCTGTCCGCCGTGGAAGCCTGGGAGGCACTGTTCCGCGTGCAAGTAGCCCTGCTGCGCCGGTTCAAGCGGAACTTCAAGGGTGCCGAGATCTCGCTTGGCGAGTACGACGTGCTCTACAACCTGCGCCTCTTCCCGGGAAATCGGCTCCGGTTGCACGAGCTCAATGAGCACATCCTGCTGTCGCAGCCCAGCCTGAGCAGGCTCATCGCCCGGATGGTCGCTGCCGGGCTGGTGCGCCGCGAGCGGGATCCGGTGGACGGCCGGGGCACGCTCGTGGTGATGACCGAGCACGGCGCCGAGGTGCAGCGCCGGGTCGGCCGCGAGCACGCCGTTGCGATCACCCGCTATGTCGGCGGCGCGCTCACCACCGACGAGCTCCATGAGCTGCGGCGATTGTGCGAGAAGCTGCGGGCCGGGCAGGCCGATCTCCCCGACTGAGCGGCCGTCACCGGGATTTCGCGCGAGAGGACCCGGTGCGGAGCCGGATGCCAAGGCCGACCCACGACACCAGGACCACGATCGCCACGAGCAGCCGGACCAGGTCGACGTGTTCCGCCGGGTAGATCACCCCGGTGAGGTAGGTGTCTATGAACCCGCCGGGCAGGCCTTCCCCGCCCGCCCGCTTACGGAAATAGTCCTCCGGCCCGGTCAACGGGCAGTTCAGTTCGAACGCCACGATGAGCGCTCCCCACACGACCGCGGCGAAGTGCGCGACGATCGTGCGGGGCCACCGCCAGGCGATGAACCCGCCGGTGACCACGTAGGCGAGGAACGCGAAGTGCAGCACCATCGTGGCGTCAGCCAGCACCCGATACACATGGCTATTGTCGCCGATACTCTGGTCACTCGTATGTCCACACCACGATCAGCCACCTCCGTTGACGCCCGCGACCTCCGGCAGCGGCTCGGCGAGTTGATGCTTCGCGACCGGCACCGGTTGCGACGCAGGCTCGACGGCACCCGGAAGCTCCGGGACGAACCAGCGCGCGAGGCCGCGCTGCGCACCATCGCGGCCGATGTCGACGCGGCCGAACGCCGGGTGGCGAGCCGGCGCGAGTCGGTGCCCGAGGTGCGCTACCCGGCGCAGTTGCCGGTGAGTCAGCGCGCCGAGGACATCGCCGCGGTCATCCGCGAGAACCAGGTGGTGATCGTGGCGGGGGAGACCGGCTCGGGCAAGACGACGCAGCTGCCGAAGATCTGCCTCGAACTGGGCAGGGGAGTGCGGGGCATGATCGGCCACACCCAGCCCCGCCGGATCGCAGCACGCACGGTGGCCGAACGCATCGCGAGCGAACTGGACACCGAGCTCGGCGCGGCGGTTGGCTGGAAAGTGCGGTTTACCGAGCGGGTCGCCTACGACACGCTGATCAAGGTGATGACCGACGGCATCCTGCTCGCCGAGATCCAGCACGACCGGCTGCTGCGGGCCTACGACACGCTGATCATCGACGAGGCCCATGAGCGCAGCCTCAACATCGACTTCCTGCTCGGCTACGTCAAGCGGCTGCTCCCCCGCAGGCCCGACCTCAAGGTGATCATCACATCGGCGACGATCGACCCGGAGCGGTTCGCGCGACACTTCGATGACGCGCCGATCGTCGAGGTGTCCGGCCGTACTTTCCCGGTCGAGGTGCGTTACCGCCCGCTGGTAGCCGACACCGACGGCACCGGGGACACCGCGGAAGCTTTCGGCACGCAGGAACGCGACCAGGTGCAGGCGATCTGCGATGCGGTCGTCGAGTTGGGCGGGGAAACTAGTGGCGACATCCTGGTTTTCCTTTCCGGGGAACGGGAAATCCGGGACGCCGCCGACGCGCTGTCCGCAATGGACATTCGCGACACCGAAATCCTGCCGCTGTATGCGCGGCTGTCCTCTGCCGAGCAACACCGGGTGTTCCAGGCGCATCGCGGCCGCCGGATCGTGCTCGCCACCAATGTCGCTGAGACGTCGCTGACGGTGCCGGGCATCAAGTACGTCATCGACCCCGGCGCCGCCCGCATCTCCCGCTACAGCCACCGCCTCAAGGTGCAGCGGCTGCCAATCGAACCGATCTCGCAGGCCTCGGCCAACCAGCGCAAGGGCCGCTGCGGCCGGGTCTCCGACGGTATCTGCATCCGGCTGTACTCCGAACAGGACTTCGAGTCCCGGCCGGAGTTCACCGACCCGGAGATCCTGCGAACGAACCTGGCATCGGTGATCCTGCAGATGACGGCCTCCGATCTAGGTGACATGGCGGACTTCCCGTTCCTCGAGCCACCCGACCGGCGCCAGATCGCCGACGGCGTGAACCTGCTGCGCGAGCTCGGCGCGCTCGAACCGGCCGGCAACGCGGGCGCTAAACAGCAGTCGTCGTATCGCCTGACCTCCATCGGGCGGACGCTGGCGCAGCTACCGGTCGACCCGAGGATGGCGCGCATGGTCGTCGAGGCCGAACGCAACGGATGCCTGCGCGAGGTCGTGGTCATCGCTGCCGCGTTGTCCATTCAGGACCCGCGGGAGCGGCCGGCCGAGCAGCAGAAGGCCGCCGACACCCAGCACAACCGGTTCGCCGACCCGAACTCGGACTTCCTCGCCTTCCTCAACCTGTGGGAGTACCTGCGGCAGCGGCAACGGGAGCTCTCGTCGAGCCGTTTCCGCCGGATGTGTAAGGCGGAGTTCCTCAACTTCCTGCGCGTGCGGGAATGGCAAGACGTCTACAACCAGTTGCGCGAAACGTCGAAGTCGGCGGGCATCACCGACGGCCAGCGATCGTCCGGCACCGCGGACTTCGCGGGCGCCGACTATCACCGCATCCACCAGAGCCTGCTCGCGGGCATGCTCTCGCACATCGGGCTCAAAGATGCTGACCGAACGGGGGGTGGGCCCTCGGAGAGGGGGGCGGGAAAAATACAGCGTGACTTTCTCGGCGCGCGGGGAGCCCGGTTTTCGGTGTTCCCCGGCTCGGCGCTGTTTCGCAAGACACCCCAGTGGATCATGGCCGCCGAACTGGTCGAGACCTCCCGGCTGTGGGGGCGGGTGGTCGCGCGCATCGAGCCGGACTGGGTGGAAAAGCTCGCGGGTCACCTCCTCAAGCGGAACTACTCCGAGCCGCACTGGGAGCGTAAGCAAGGCGCGGTTATGGCCTACGAGAAGGTGACGCTCTACGGCGTGCCGATCGTGGCGAGCCGCAAGGTCAACTACAGCAAGATCGAGCAGGAGCTGTGCCGGGAGCTTTTCATCCGGCACGCCCTCGTCGAGGGCGATTGGCACACCAACCATCGGTTCTTCCACGCCAACCGGAAGCTGCTCGCTGAGGTCGAGGAGCTCGAACACCGGGCACGCCGCCGCGACATCCTGGTCGACGACGAGACCCTCTTCGAGTTCTACGACCAGCGTATCGGTGCCGAGGTCGTCTCCGTGCGGCATTTCGACTCGTGGTGGAAGCGCGTGCGGCGTGATCAGCCCGAGCTGCTCGACTTCTCCACCGCGATGCTGATCAACGAAGGCGTCGACGAGGTCAACGAGGCCGACTACCCGGGTCGGTGGCGGCAAGGCGACATCGAGCTGCCGCTGACTTACCAGTTCGAACCGGGTGCATCGCAGCCAGGCGAGACAGCGGCGGCCGACGGTGTGACCGTGCACATCCCGCTTTCCGTGCTGAACCAGGTCAGCGAGGCGGGTTTCGACTGGCAGGTACCGGGCTTGCGCGAGGAGCTGGTGACCGCGCTGATCAAGTCACTGCCCAAGCCGGTGCGGCGCGAACTCGTGCCCGCGCCCGACACCGCGAGGGCGGTGCTGGTTCGGCTGACGCCGTCTCCCGAGCCCATGCCGGTAGCCATGGAGCGGGAGCTGTACACCACGCGCGGCGTGGACGTGCCGCCGGGCGCCTGGGACCTCGACAAGGTGCCCGATCACCTCCGGATCACCTTCCGGGTCGTCGACGAGGACGGGAAGCGGCTGGGCGAGAGCAAAGACCTCGAAGCGCTCAAGCGGCAGCTCGCCCCAGACCTGCGCAGCGAGCTTTCCCGCGCCGCGGCGGGAGTCGAGCGGGCGGGCCTGCGGGAGTGGACCATCGGCGAGCTGCCATCGGCCTTCGAGGGCGAGGCCGCACAAGGGAAGCCGGTCAGGGGCTATCCGGCCCTGGCCGACGCGGGTGACTCGGTCGACGTCCGGGTGTTCGCCACCGAAGCCGAGCAGCGGCGGGCCATGTGGGAAGGCACCCGCAAGCTGGTGCTGCTCAATGTCGGCTCGCCACGGAAGGCCTTGCGGCGCGAGCTGTCCATCGCCGCGAAGCTCGAACTGGCGCAGAACCCGCACGGCGGCGTCTCCGGTTTGCTCGACGACTGCGTGGCCTGCGCCGCGGACAAGTTGATCGCCGACGCCGGTGGGCCCGCTTGGGATGCTGGCGGCTTCGCGCGGCTGGTCGACGCGGTGCGTGCCGGACTCGTGCCGATGGTGCTCGACACCATGCAGCGCGTCCGAACGGTACTCGGCGCGTGGCGTGCGGCGGAGGCGATGCACCAGCGCACCGACGGCCCCGGCTTCGCGCCTGCCCTGCAGGACACGGCCGAGCAGCTGCGGGCGCTGGTCTACGACGGATTCATCACCGATGCCGGGTGGGCGCGGCTGCCGGACCTGGCCCGCTACCTGCGGGCCATCGAGCGGCGGCTGGAGAAGCTGCCGCGGGACCTCGACCGGGACACCCAGCGCATGCGCACCATCGCCGCGCTGACCGAGGAGTACCGGGCACTGCTGGCCGAGGTGCCCGGCGGGCACGATCCCGGCGCCCGGCTGAGCGAGATCCGCTGGATGATCGAGGAGCTCCGGGTGAGCATGTTCGCGCAAACCCTCGGCACCGCCTACCCGATCTCCGAGAAGCGCGTGCTGCGGGAGCTGGACGAGGTGGCCGCCGGGGAGCAGTGAGCTGCGAAATGTGCCGGCCCCCGGCTTCGCTCGTGCGTGAAACACCTTGCATGGGCACGCTTGATCACTCACGACCCAACGTGCCGGGGTCGTGAGTGATCAGGTGTGCGGGGGCAAGGACTTTCACGCACGACGGTGATGGCGGTGGTCACGTAGCCGCAACCGCGTGGAGTCGTTATCGTCAGAGTGCCCTACTCAGCGGTAGCAGCGGAGGTGCGGCGGAGATGCTGCTGTCCCATGCGAAGAATGTCGTCTCCAAGGTCACCGTCACCGCGAAGAGCGTGGCGGTGATGCGGCGCGCGGGGCTGGCCGGCAGGCCGGACGAGGGGATCAGGTCGCTGCTGGCCGTGCACAAGTACGGCCCCTTTGCCGGCGTGCTGGCGATCGGCGCGAAGAAGGACCCCGGTGCCGTCGCCCTTGCCGATGAGCTCGGCGAACTCACCTACCAGCAGTTGGAGCAGCGCTCCAACGCGCTGGCGCGGGCTTGGTCGCAACGCGGAGTCCGCTCCGGCACGGTGATCGCCGCACTGTGCCGTGACCACCGCGGCCTGATCACCACGATGGCGGCATCGGGCAAGGTCGGCGCGAAGTTGCTGCTGCTCAACACCGGTTTCGGGAAGCCGCAGCTGGCCGACGTCACGCAGCGAGAGGGCGTCACGCACCTGGTCTACGACGAGGAGTTCGCCGGACTGCTCGACGCCATCGGCCCGCGGGTCGAGCGCTACCTGGCCTGGGTCGAGCCCGGTGGCGAACGGGCGGATGAGTCCGTCCCGGTGCTCGAGGAGCTGGTGGCCGCTACCGACGATCGACCGGTTCCGACACCCGACAGGCCGGGCAGCTTCATCCTGCTGACCAGCGGCACCACGGGCACGCCGAAGGGTGCGCCCCGGGAGAAGACCTCGCCACTGTCGACCGCCCAGTTGCTCGACCGCATCCCGCTGACGGCCGGCGAAGTCACGTTCATGGCCGCTCCCATCTTCCACGGCACCGGCTTGGCCCAGGCCCTGCTCGCCTTCGCGCTCGGCAACAAGGTCGTGATGAACCGCAGGTTCCATCCGGAGCAGACGTTGCGGGGTGTCGCGGAGCATCGCTGCAACGTGCTGGTCGTGGTGCCGACCATGTTGCAGCGGATCATCGACCTCGGGCCGGAGATCCTCGACAAGTACGACACGTCGTCGCTGCGCATCATTTTCGCGGCAGGCTCCGCGATCCCGCCGGACGTGGTGACCCGCTCGATGGACATCTTCGGTGACGTGCTCTACAACCTCTACGGCTCGACCGAGGTCGCCGTCGCCACGGTCGCTATGCCGGAGGACCTGCGTATCGCGCCGAACACCGCGGGCAAACCACCGGTCGGCTGCACGGTGAAGCTGTTCGACGCCGACGGACAGCAGGTCACCGAGCCCGGAGAGATCGGCCGGATCTTCGTCGGCAGCGGGCTGGCGTTTCAGGGCTACACCGACGGCAGGAACAAGGAAGTCATCGACGGGCTGCTCTCCAGCGGCGACGTCGGCCACTTCGACGAAAACGGCCTGCTCTTCGTCGATGGCCGGGACGACGACATGATCGTCTCCGGTGGCGAGAACGTGTACCCGCTCGAGGTGGAGAACCTGCTCTCCGACCGCGAGGACGTGCTGGAGGCGGCGGTGATCGGGGTGCCGGACGAGGAGTTCGGCCAGCGGTTGAAGGCCTTCGTGGTGCTGGCGTCCGGGGCGACGACCGATGCCGAGGAGCTCAAGGCGTATGTGAAGTCGAACCTCGCCCGTTACAAGACGCCGCGCGAGGTGGAGTTCCTCGACGAATTGCCGCGCAACCCGACCGGGAAACTGCTGCGTGCGCAGCTCTCCGATCCGAAGGATTGATCGAATAGTGCACTGTTGGTCGCATCTGAGATGGAAAACGATTACCGTTAGCTTCTAGGCCGTTTGGCCTAGTCGTCCAGCATCGATGGGAGTAGCCTTACCTCTCGGTCGACCGGCGATTTGCACGTATTCGCACGTATTTGCACCGACGGACGCCGTGTTTCCCATGACGCCCGCCCTGGTGTGGCTGTCCCTGATGGGATGCCTGCTCGACGGGAGGGCTTATGCGAAGATTTTTGCTGATAGTTTCGGCCATGTTGCTCGCTGCGGCGTATACCGCGGGGGTGGCGCAGGCTCAGCCGCCGGACGATCCACCGTGTTCGACCCCGGCAGGCGAGCACAACCCGATGTGCCCGGATGGCCCGCCACCATTGGACCCGCCGTGCGATACGCCCGCCGGGGATCACAATCCGAAGTGTGAAGACGAGAACGGCAACGGTGGCAACGGCGAAGAAGGTTGTCCGCCGGCAGGACCGGTGACCGGTGTCATCGTCACGATCGCGGAGGAGTTCGAAGCCGGCGGCGGTCCGTCGGAGGTCTCTGACGGACTGACGCAGCTGGCTTGCGGACTGCACGACGCGACCGGTCTGTAGCCGACAGCGCTTGATGGCTGCCTCAGCGGATGCGGGGCACGCGGTGCTCGCCGCGTGCCCCGCATCGCACGACCGGCGCGCGGTACGGCAGGCGCGCGGCACCATCGCGTGCGCGGTGGCTGTGTTGCTTGCCGTCGCCGCGTGTTCCGGTGGCGACGCGGCGACATCCGACGCGCCGGAATCCCAGCCTGCCCAGGGGGCCACCACGCCCACGACGGACAGCGCCCGCCCAGCGGCGAGCAAGCCGACCGCGGCACGCGAGCCCGGCGGCAGCCGCGCGGCGACGACTACGGAGAACCCCGCCGTCAAGCCTGACGGTCACCGCACCGGCAAGCCGGCAGATGGTGAGGTCACGGCATCGCCACCCCGGCCGGGGTCCTATGTGTATTCGGTCAACCGGTCGGACCCGAGCGAGACGTTCACCGACCGGGTGCGAACGCGGCGGGTGCCGGGCGGACATCGGATCATCATCGATTCCCGGTCGAGCCGCAGTTCCGCCACGGCGCACACCGTGCTGCGCTGGCAGTCCGATCGGGTGCTGCTCGAAGCCACCAACGTCACCATCGGCGATGGCCTCGTCTTCGATTGCCCCGTCGACGTCCAGGTGGAACTGGTGCGATTCCCGTTGAAACCTGAGCGGTATCCGTTGCGGCAGTGGCGCAACGATCAATGTTCTGGCGCCATTCATACCAGGGTGGCGGAGTTCGTCGACCTCAAGATGCTCGGTCGCAGCTGGCGGGTCGCACGGATGGTTACCCGGATGACGGTCGCGACGACCTCCGCAGACGGCGAGCACACGTTCCGGAACAGCTACACCGAGACGAGGTGGTTCTCGGTGGAGTTGGGCAAGGAACTGCAGCGCGATCGCTCCAGCGTCAGCGATCTCGACGGGCACGAAACCAGCAGCCGCATCGTTCCGGTGCTCCGCGACTACCCGTCATGAGCCGTGCGGTTCCGCCGGCACGACGCTGCGCAGCGCGCCGATGAGCAGGGCGAGGACCTCCTCGCGCGTCCCGACCCGGTGCTGCGCCCACTCCAGCGAGAGTTCTTCGGCGAACGAGAGCCAGGCGCCGACGGCCGCTCGCACCAGTTCGGTGGGCTCGACCAGCCGGAGCGCGGTCAGCAACTCGTCGACCAGCGCGGCGCGGGTCTCCACGAAGATCTCGCGCACCCAGTCGTCGGTCCCCGCGCTGCGGAAGAGGGCGATATAGGGCTCGTGGCGCCGTTCGATGAAGCTCAGGTAGCCGGCGACTACGCCTTCGACGGTGTTCTGCTCGCCGGTCTCCGCCCTGGTGGCGCGCAGGAGCCGCCTGCTCGCCGCGCGCACCACTTCGGCGTAGTAATCGCGCTTCGTGGGGAAGTAGTGAAAGAGCAGGCTGCGGGAGATGCCCGCCTTCGCGGCGACTTCGTCGATGGTGACCTGGTGCAACGGCCGCCGGGTGAGCATGTCCAGGCCGATGCCGATGAGCTGTGAGCGGCGCTGCTCGGGACTCTGCCTGCCCCGCCGGGTCTGACTCTCGGCCACAACACCTCCTCCGGTCGTCCCACCGATCTCTGGCCCAACCACGGCCGCACTATTGAGCATTGCTCGATAGGCAGTGTAGCGTGCGATGTCATGGACTTCACCCCGTCGGCGATCTCGAGCGAGTACCGGAGCAAGGTCGCGGACTTCATCGCGAAGGAAATCGAGCCCGTCGAGGCGGACTACCTGCGGACACTGCGCAGCCTCGACGATCCGTGGGTGGTGCTGCCGGTCATCGAGGAACTCAAGGCCAAGGCACGGGAGCAGGGCCTGTGGAACTTCTTCCTGCCCAAGGCGTTCTCGGAAGCCAGCGGCCACGGTGCCGGCATGAGCAACGTGGACTACGCGCCGCTCGCCGAACTGATGGGCCGGCACTTCATCGCGCCCGAGGTCTTCAATTGCAACGCGCCTGACACCGGCAACGCCGAGGTCCTGGTGCATTACGGCAGCGAGGCCCAGCAGCGGCAATGGCTCGAACCGCTGCTGGCAGGCGAGATCCGCTCCGCGTTCTGCATGACGGAACCGGAGGTCGCGTCATCGGACGCCACCAACATGGCAGCGACCGCGGTGCTCGACGGCGACGAAGTCGTGGTCAACGGCCGCAAGTGGTTCTCGACCGGGGTAGGCCACCCGAACTGCGAGTTCGTCATCTTCATGGGGCTGACCGACCCGGAGGCGCATCGCCACGCGCGGCATTCGATGGTCATCGTGCCGATCGGCACCCCTGGCTTCACCGTCGAGCGGATGCTGCCGGTGTTCGGCTTCCACGACGAGCCTTTCGGGCACGGCGAAGTCACCTTCGACAACGTGCGGGTGCCCAAGGAGAACGTGATCGCTGGACTGGGCCGGGGTTTCGAGATCGCGCAGGGCAGGTTGGGCCCTGGCCGCATTCACCATTGCATGCGGCTGATCGGGCTGGCCGAACGAGCGCTGGAACTCGGCATCGAGCGGGGGATGGGACGCAGCGCGTTCGGCAAGCCGCTGGTCAACCTCGGTGGTAACCGGGAGCGCATCGCGCGTGCTCGCATCGCCATCAACCAGGCGCGGCTGTTGGTGCACCACACCGCGTGGCTGCTCGACACACACGGCGCCTTCGGTGCGCTGTCCGAGCTGTCGCAGATCAAAGCGGTGGTGCCCGCCATGGCCGAGAGCGTGATCGACCTGGCGATCCAGCTGCACGGTGCGGGTGGCCTCACCGACGACTTCCCGCTGGCGGGCGCCTTTACCGGGGCGAGATCGCTCCGGCTGGTAGACGGGCCGGACGAGGTCCACCTTGGTGTGGTGGCTCGCATCGAACTGGCACCGTACAAGCAGGGGGCTGACCACAATGGCCATCACGAGAGGCAGGCATGAGCAGCGAACGGAAGAACATCCTCATCACGGGTGCGAGTTCGGGGCTGGGCGAGGGCATGGCGCGCGAGTTCGCGGCGATGGGCCGCAACCTCGCGCTGTGCGCGCGGCGCACCGACCGGCTGGATGAGCTGGCCAAGGAACTGCGCGGGAAGCACCCTGGCATCACGGTGGTGACCAAGGCGCTCGACGTGAACGATCACGACGCGGTGTTCAAGGTCTTCGGCGAGTTCCGCGACGAGCTGGGCACGATCGACCGCGTGATCGCCAACGCCGGGCTCGGTAAGGGGCAGCCGATCGGCACCGGCTACTTCGAGGCGAACAAGCAGACCGCGCAGACCAACTTCATCGGCCTGCTCGCGCAATGCGAGGCGGCGATGGAGATCTTCATCGCGCAGAAATCCGGGCACCTGGTGGTGATCTCCTCGGTCAGCGCGGTGCGCGGGCTGCGCGGCAATGTCACGACGTATGCGGCGTCCAAGGCCGCGGCTGCCTCGCTGGCCGAAGGCATTCGCTCGCAACACATTCGCGGCCCGATCGCGGTGTCGGCGATCCTGCCCGGCTATATCGAGTCGGAGATGACCGGCAAGGCGTCGAAGACGCCGCTGATGGCCACGGCCGAGAAGGGCGCGCAAGCCCTGGTGGGGGCGATCGAGCGCGAGCCTGTCAAGGCTTACGTGCCCGGATGGCCGTGGCGGTTGCTCGCACCGGTGCTTCGCTTCGCCCCGCTGAGCGTGGTGAGGAAATTCTCTTGAGCGGGCTCGTCAACACCCCGGTGGAACCGCGGGAGGAGGACACTTTCGACGTCGCCGCCGCGCACGAGTGGCTCGCGGCGCGGGTGGACGGCCTCGACGGGGTCCCGGTCCTGCGGCAGTTCCCAGGCGGGGCGTCCAACCTGACCTACCAGTTGTCCTATCCGGACCGGGACCTGATCCTGCGGCGGCCGCCGCGCGGGCATCGCGCCGCCTCCGCACACGACATGTCCCGCGAGTACCGGGTGCAGGCGGGGCTCGAGCCGGTCTTTCCCTATGTGCCCAAGATGATCGCGTTCTGCGACGACGAGTCGGTGATCGGCGCCGAGTTCTACGTGATGTCGAAGATCGACGGCATCATCCTGCGCAGTGAGCTGCCCGAAGGCCTGACGCTGACGCCAACGCGCACCAGGGAGCTGTGCACCGGCATGATCGACCGGCTGATCGAGCTGCACCAGGTCGATGTGCACGCCGCCGGCCTCGATGACCTCGGCAAGGGCGCGGGCTACGTCGGCAGGCAGATCGCGGGCTGGTCCGATCGCTACCGCAAGGCCCGCACCGACAACGTGCCCGCGTTCACCGAAGTGATGGACTGGCTCGCCGCCCACCAGCAGGAAGACGTGGCGACCTGCCTGATCCACAACGACTTCCGGTTCGACAACGTGGTCTTCGACGCGCCGGAGACCATGCGAGTCATCGGCATCCTCGACTGGGAGATGGCGACGCTGGGCGATCCGTTGATGGAACTCGGCGCGACGCTGGCGTATTGGGTGCAGGCCGATGACGACGACGTGATCAAGCGCAGCAAGCGGCAGCCCACAGATCTGCCGGGGATGCTCACCCGCGCCGAGGTCGTGGCGTACTACTCGGCGAAGACCGGTTTGCCGGTGGACAACTGGACCTTCTACGAGGTGTATGGCCTGTTCCGGGTCGCCGTCATCATTCAGCAGCTCTACCGCAGGTATCACGACGGCGGCACGCACAACCCGATCTACGCCGATTACTGGATGTTCGTCGGTTACCTGGAATGGCGCTGCCAACAGATCATCGCGAAAGGCGGTACGGCCTAGTGGGTGCGGTTTACCTCCTCCGGCACGGTCAAGCTTCCTTCGGCGCCGCAGACTACGACAAGCTGTCCGAACTGGGCGCCGAGCAGGCCGCGGTCGTCGGTGGGGAGCTGCGGCGCAGGGGAGTGCGCTTCGCGAAGGCGTACAGCGGAACCATGCTCCGGCAGCGCGATACCGCGCTCGCCGCCGGATTCGACGTCGTCGAGGACGAGCGATGGAACGAGTACGACTTTCTCGACGTGTTGCGTGCTCACCCGCCTGCCGATCCGGCGCCGAGCGACCCGCGGGGTTTCCAGGCCGCGCTCGACGAAGCGCTGGTGGCCTGGGTGGCGGCCGACGAAGGCAGCGCGCCCGGGGAGGGTTGGGCGGCGTTCTCGGGCCGGGTCCACGCGGCGCTCGACGAGCTCGTCGCCTCCCTCGGTAAGGGTGAGAATGCGCTGGTCTTCACCTCCGGCGGTGTGATCGGTGCGATCGCCGCCCGCTGTATCGGCGCGGCCGACACGGCGTTCTTCGCGCTGAACCGTGTCACCTGCAACGCGGGCGTGACGAAACTGGTGACTGGACGAGCGGGCATTACTCTGGTGGCCTTTAACGAACACGGTCACTTTGAAGGGGACGCGCGCACCCTGCTCACCTATCGTTAGGAGCGCCTGGCATGGACTTCGCAGCAGCCACCGTCATACCGGTCAACGGCGAGAGCACCGAGGACGTACTGGTCGACAAGGACGGCCGCATCTACACCGGGCTCTTGGACGGCAGGATCGTGCGGGTCAGCGACGAAGGCCGGGTGATCGAAACCATCGGGCGCTGCCCGGGGCGGCCGTTGGGGCTGGAGTTCTACGGCGATGACGAGCTGGTGGTGTGCGCCTCCGACGCGGGGCTGCTGGCGATGTCGATCGCGGACGGCACCGTGCGCACGCTGGCCGACAAGGCCTTCGACGCACCGATCATCGCCTGCAACAACGCGGCGGTCGCGGCCGACGGCACGGTGTACTTCAGTGATTCGTCGCGCCGGTTTCCCATTCCGGAGTGGCGGCGGGACATCGTCGAGCAGACGCGGACCGGCCGCTTGCTGCGCCTCAATACCGACGGCACCGTCGACGAGTTGCTCGGCGGCTTGCACTTCGCCAACGGTGTCGCGCTCGCGGCGGACGAGTCGTTTGTGACCGTGGCGGAATCGGGAGGCTGCCAGGTGCGGCGGGTGTGGTTTACCGGGCCGCACGCCGGCACCAGCGAAGTCTTCCTCGCTGACCTCGACTTCTATCCCGACAACAGCTCCACCGGCAGCGACGGGTTGATCTGGATCGCGCTGGCGAGCCGTAAGGTCGCCGCACTGGACGTGGTGCAGCGGATGCCTGCGCTCCTGCGTTCGACCGTGCTGCAGTTGCCGAAGTTCGTGCAACCCGCCCCCGCCCGCACGGTGGGAACGATCGCGGTGAACGAAGCGGGCGAGATCGTGCACTCCTATGACGGTGAGATCGACGGCTTCCAGATGCTCACCGGGGTCCGCGAGCGCGACGGTGTGCTCTACTTCGGCAGCCTGCACGAGAGCTCGGTCGTCGTCATGGCGCGCTGAACCCCGCGTGGCGGTGGCGAGCCCACGGAGCCCGCCGGTGCTTATGGTGTACCCAAGGAGTCGCTCACCCGCGTCCGCATCAAAGGAGTACCTGCCGATGACCATGCCCGAACCGCGCGCGCCGCGGCACGTCCCGCTGGCCTACGTGATGCGGTCCGGACTTGTCGAGAGCGTTCACCACGGCTCGATGGTGGTGCTCGCGCCGGACGGGTCGGTGCGTTATGAGCTCGGTGATCCCGGCTCGGTGATGTATCCGAGGTCGTCGATGAAGCCGGTGCAGGCGACGGCGATGACCAGGCTGGGACTCGATCTCCCCGCGGACCTGCTCGCGCTGGCGGCGTCGAGCCATTCGGGGGAGCGGTACCACCTCGACGGCGCGCGGAAGATCCTCGTCCGGCATGGGCTGAGCGAGGATGACCTGCGCAATCCGGTCAGCATGCCGCTCGATCCCGAAGTGCGTGACGAATGGATCGCCGCGGGCAGGGCCGGGTCACGGGTGGCGCAGAACTGCTCCGGCAAGCACGCGGCGATGCTGGCGACCGTTCGCGGCAATGGGTGGTCCCTTTCGGACTACCTGGAGCCGGATCACCCGCTGCAGAAGGAGATCGCCCGTACCGCCGAGGATCTCTCGGGCGAGCCGGTGGCCCATGTCGCGGTCGACGGCTGCGGCGCGCCGCTGTTCGCGCTGTCGCTGACCGGGCTCGCTCGGGCGGTCGCGCGCATCGCGGCCGGTGCCGAGGGCAGCGCCGAGCACGCGGTGGCCGAGGCCATTCGCGCCCACCCGAACATGCTCGGCGGCAGCAACCGGCCGGTGACCGAACTGATCCGTGCGGTTCCCGAACTGATCGCGAAGGACGGTTATGAGGGCGTCATGGTCGCCGCCATGCCGGACCGTTCGGTCGTCGCCGTCAAGATCGCGGACGGCTCCGGCCGGGCGCGGACGCCGGTCACGGCGGCGGGCCTCGCCATGCTCGGCGTGCCCGATGCGCGGCTCGCACCGTTCTTCGAGGGTGCTCGCGACGACCAGGCCGACGGCGTGGTGCTGGTCCCGGAGCTGCGCCAGGAGTAAATGAGGGTGGATTCCGGCCCGGAGGGCTATTCACAAGTCATTCGGCGGGGGCCGCCCGGAGGGTGGCTCGTGACGAGTGACTGCAGGTGAGAAGCAAGATCGAGGTGACCTGCCCGATGTGAATAGCCCGACTTATGAATAAGACCCCGGTGTGTCACTTGCCGTAGTGGTAACGGCAGGCTGCGATGCGAATTTCGTCGTCCGCGATCTTGTAGACCAGCCGGTGCTCGTCGGTGATTCGCCGGGACCAATACCCGTGAAAACCATGCTTGAGCGCCTCTGGCTTACCGATGCCCTCGTTCCCATTGCGGGCGATATCCCGGAGCAAGGCGTTGATTCGTTTGAGGACCTTACGGTCCTGGCTCTGCCACCAAACGTAGTCCTCCCACGCAGAGGAGTCCCAGAGGAGCTTCATTCGGCGAGGTTGTGCAGCTCGCCGTCACCGGCCTCCAGCCGCTCGATCGACGCGATCAGGCGGCGAGCGTTCTCCGGGCTGCGAAGGAGGTAAGCGGTCTCCTTCAGAGACTCATAGTCGTCGAGTGAGACCATCACGACAGGCTCGTGGCCAGCCCGGGTGATCACGACTTCCTCGCGGTCGTTGACGACCGAGTCGAGTGTCTCGGCGTACCTCGCGCGTGACTCCGAGTAGCTCATGGTCCGCATGTCTACCTCCCTTACGTACAGAATATTGTACGTTAGCGCGTTCCGGGTGTCCAACCGGAGTCGGCTGAGCCAACCGAACTCCCGGGGCCCCGCCCCTCAGTCCAGCCTATACGGCACCGGCGGACCCCTTCGGCTCGCCGCGCGGCGGCTTGCCGAGCAGCACGCGCGCCAGACCGATCGCGACCGCGGAGCCGGCGAACTCGGCGAGCACGAACGCGGGGACCGAGGCCGGTGCGATGCCGGCGAAGGAGCCGGTCAGGGCGCGTCCGATCGTTACGGCCGGGTTCGCGAAGGACGTCGACGAGGTGAAGAAGTAGGCGGCGAGGATCCAGGCAGGCACCGCGGCCGCCACCAGCGGCGCCCGGCGGGTCTGCGCCAGGACGATGATCACCAGTACCAGACCGGCGGTCGCGACGACCTCGCCGAGCCAGACTCCGGCGCCGTCGCGTACCTGCCCCGTCCACTGCACCAGCCGCTGACCGAACATGGCATGGGCCAGCACGGTGCCCGCGCAACCCCCTGCGACCTGTGCCGCGATGTAGCCGCAGGCCGTTGACCAGCGGGTCCCGCCCCGTATCGCGTCCGCGACGGTGACCGCGGGGTTGAAATGCGCGCCGCAGATCGGGGCCAGCATCGCGATCAGCACGCCGAGCACGGCGACCGTGGCGAGCGCATTACACAGTAGTTGCAGCAGTACCTGCTCCGGTGCCAGTTCCTGTGCCATCACGCCGGACCCGACGACGGTCGCGACCAGCAGGCAGGCGCCGAGCGCTTCGGCGACGAGGGGGCGGATCAAGCGCGCTCCTTGCGATACGAAGGGGCAGCCACCGATATCGATGGCGGTCAATGTCGCGATTGCAGCAGTAATATCGACGGCTGTCAATATGTCCGGCGGTGTTCGTCGAGGTTTCGGCTACCGTGCGAGGTATGACACTCGCTGAGCGCGGCCGCAGGAGCAAGGCGCCGACCGACCCCGACTGCGCCACCGATCCGTTGTGCTGCACGCCGCTGCGCGATGCGGTGCTGGACCGGGCGGGCGCCAACGAGCTCGCCGCGTTGTTGCGCGCGGTCGCGGAACCCGCACGGCTGCGGCTGCTTTCGCTGATTTTGGCTGCGCCGGGCGGCGAGGTGTGTGTCGCCGACCTGGTGGCCGCCCTCGAGCTGTCGCAGCCGACGGTGAGCCATCACCTCAAGGTGCTGTCCGACGCGGGTTTGCTGCACAGGGAACGGCGCGGGAGCTGGGTCTGGTACTCGGTCAATGACGAGCGGTTCGACCAGCTGCGGGTGCTACTGCGGTGACGCTCAGCCGAACCGGGGTGGTTCGTTGCCCGGTCGCCATTTGATGTTGCAGCCGATGCTGGGCACCTGGTCCTCGGTGACCGGCTCGCCCGCGAGCATCGTGTCGACGGCGGCACCGAGCTCGTCGCCGGTGATTGGCACGTTGTTGCCGGGTGTCGAACCGTCGAACCGGCCTCGATAGACCAGCCGTCGGCCGGCGTCGAACAGGAAGAAGTCCGGCGTGCATGCGGCACGATAGGCATGGGCGACGGCCTGCTCGGCGTCGGTGAGGTAAGGGAACTGCCAGCCCCATTCCGCCGCCTGCCCGGCCATCTTCTCCGGCCGGTCGTCGGGATAGGAGTCGCTGTCGTTGCTGTTGATCCCGACGACGGCGACACCGGCCTCGATCCAGCGCGTGGCGGCCGCGCCGAAGTCGACGGCGATGTGACGGACGTAGGGGCAGTGGTTGCACACGAAGGCGACCAGCGTCCCGCGCTCGCCCGCGACCTCGTCGAGCGAGTGCACCGTGCCTGCCGGATCGGGCAACGCGAAATCCGGCGCCGGGGTTGTCAGAGGCAGCATGGTGGATTGCACAGAGACCATGCCCCGACGTTACCGCGTACTCGGCACGGCACTCGAGACCAGCTGATCGCTCAGGCCGCCCGGAACGTGGCTCGGTAGGCGCTGGGGGAGACGCCGATCGCGGCCTGCAGGTGCTGCCGCAGCGATGTCGCGGTGCCGAACCCGGCGCGCTCGGCGACCCGGTCTACCGGCAGGTCGGTCGTTTCCAGCAGGTTCCGGGCACGCTCGATGCGCTGCTGGGTCAGCCACCGCACCGGCGCCATGCCGACCTCGTCCCGGAAGCGGCGGGTGAACGTCCGCACACTCATCGACTCCCGTGCGGCGAGTTCCCGCAGCGACAGCGGCCGGTCGAGGTGTTCGAGCGCCCAGGCGCGGGCGGCGGTGGTGGAGCTGATCCTTGGCTCGGGCACCGGCCGCTCGATGAACTGCGCCTGGCCGCCTTCCCGGTGCGGCGGCACCACGGTGCTTCTGGCCACGGCGTTCGCCACGGCCGCGCCGTGATCGCGGCGGATCAGATGCAGGCACAGGTCGATGCCCGCGGCTTCGCCCGCGGAGGTCAGCACGTCGCCCGCGTCGGTGTAGAGCACGTCCGGGTCGAGCTTGACCCTGGGGTACAGCTGCCGGAACTGGGCCGCCGACTTCCAGTGTGTCGTCGCGCGCTTGCCGTCGAGGAGCCCGGCGGCGGCCAGCACGAATGCCCCGGTGCAGATCGACATGACGCGGGTGCCTGGCCGGATGCGACCGAGTGCGGCCGCGAGGACCTCGTCGAGTACGCCGGTGGTGTCGGTCGCGCATGGATCGTGCGACCCGGGAATGACCACGGTGTCGGCGCGCGCCAGGTGTTCGATGCCGTGCTCGACGGTGATCGTGAAGTCGGCGTCGGTCGAGATCTGACCGGGGACGACCGCGCACGTGCTGACCGCATACAACGGCTCGCCGTCGCTACCGCGTGCCTGGCCGAACAGCTGGTGCACGATGCCCAGTTCGAGCGGCATGATGCCGTGCCGGGCCAGCACCACCACTTGATGCTTATCGGGACTCATGGCCTGATTCTTTCACATGCTGTCCATCAGGCCACTCGTAGCGGATGTTCTTGATGTGCAAGATCGAGGAATAGGACACCAGCGAAGGGAGCCGATATGAAGGTGTTGTGGGTCTTTGCCCACCCGGAGCAGCGCTCGCTCAACGCGGCGGTGCGCGACGAAGGGCTGCGGATACTGCACGAGTTCGGGCACGAAACCCGCGAGTCCGACCTGTATGCCATGGGTTTCAACCCGGTGGTCGGTCCCGGCGACTTCGAACAGCCGTTACCGGAGCGGCTTCGGGTCGGCGCCGAGCAGGAACGTGGCTACACCCAGCAGACCTTGAGCGAAGACATTCGCGCTGAGCAGGAGAAGGTCGCCTGGGCCGATGCGCTGGTCGTGCACTTCCCGCTGTGGTGGTTCGGCCCGCCCGCGATCCTGAAAGGCTGGTTCGACCGGGTATTCGTGCAGGGTTTCGCGTTCGGCATCAAGGGCGCCGACGGCCGCACCCGCCGTTACGGCGACGGTGGCCTCGCGGGCAAGCGTGCGCTGCTGATCACCTCGGTCGGCGCCCGGGAGAGCAGCTTCGGTCCGCGCGGGATTCACGGCCACATCGACGAGGTGCTGTTCCCGGTGTTGCACGGCACGTTCTTCTACTCCGGGATTTCTCCGCTGGCGCCGCTCGTGCTTTATGGCGCGGACCGGCTCACGGAGACCGGCTACCGCGAGTTCGCCGACGATCTGTGCAAGCGCCTGGGCGCGTTGGACAGCGAGCGGCCGCTGCCGTACCGGCCGGAGCACGGCCCGGACTACGACGAGGGGCTGGTGCTACGGCCCGAGCTCGCGCCCGGCGAGACCGGGCTTGGCGTGCACTACAGGCGTTGATACATCACGTGCAGCCCGACGTATCCCTTGTCGGGGTGGTGGAAGGCTTCCGGCACCGTGGTGAGGATCTCGAAGCCGAGCGACTGCCAGAGCGCGATCGCGCCGGTGTTGGTCTCGACCACGGCATTGAACTGCATGGCCCGGTAGCCGTCGGAACGCGCCGTGGCCAGTGCGGCTTCGCCGAGCGCGCGGCCGACGCCCTTACCGGCATGCGCCGGGTCGACCATGAAGCCTGCGTTGGCGACGTGCGCACCCGGGCCTGCCTGGTTGCGATGGATCTCGGCGGTGCCGAGCACGGTCTCGCCGTCGACCGCGACGAGCGTGCGTCCTGGCGGCTCGTGCATCCAGGTCGCCCTGGCGCGAGCTTCGGTGACGTCGGGGTCCCAGGTGAAGGTCATGCCCTCGGCCACGATCTGCCGCAGGAACGGCCAGATCGCCGCCCAGTCGTCTGCTGTGGCCTCTCTGATGAACATGACACCAGCTTCGCCGCAGCCTGCCGACGCCGCAACGTTATTCGCAGCGTCAGAAGGGCGGGTCGTCGTTGAGGGCGGCGGTTCCAAGGCACTGACCCCCAGCTTCGCTCGTGAGTGAAACACCTTGCCCCAGCACGCTTCATCACTCACGACCATCCGGCGGGGGTCGTGAGTGATGAAGCGTGCGGGAGCAACAACTTTCACGCACGACGATGGTGAACGGGTGCTCCTAGGAGAAGAATTCCTTGAACACCGGCGCGATGGGCTGTGCCTTCCCGCCGCTTCATGCCGTTCGAAGTGGTGCCCCATCAGGAGTCCGTCCCGTCATGCTCCGTGCACTCCTGGGTGAGTTCGTCGTCTGTGGGGCCGGCCACCTGGCGTTACGATGAGTCACAGCTCGACCAACTCAGCTCGTTCGAAGCTCAGCGGCGGTCCATCGGTCGGTGGCCGTCCGCTGACCAGCAGGGCTGTGCTCGCCGCACGACGAGGAGGGCGACGAATGACCAGTACCATTCCTGGCCTCGATGAGGTGCCCACAACTCACCAGGACCTGCTGCGCTGGGTACGCGAGGTCGCCGAGCTCACCACCCCGGACCGCGTGCATTGGTGCGACGGTTCGGAGGAGGAGTGGCGCGCGCTGACCGGCGAACTGGTCGAGGCCGGCACGCTCGTGCGGTTGCGGCAGAAGCCGAACTCGTTCTGGGCGGCGTCCGACCCGAGCGACGTGGCGCGAGTCGAGGATCGGACCTTCATCTGCTCTAGGGTGACCCGCGACGCGGGTCCGACGAACAACTGGCTGGACCCGGACGAGATGAAGGCGACCATGACCGGGCTCTACCGGGGGTGCATGCGTGGCAGGACGATGTACGTCATCCCGTTCTGCATGGGGCCGCTCGGCGACGATCACCCGAAGCTGGGCGTGGAGATCACCGACTCCGCCTACGTGGTCATCTCGATGCGCGTGATGACCCGCATGGGTTCGCAAGCATTGGACAAGTTCGTCAGGGCCGACGGAACTGATGCCGCGTTCGTCCAGGCGCTGCACTCGGTCGGCGCGCCGCTGGCGCCCGGCCAGGAGGACGTGCCGTGGCCGTGCAACGACACGAAGTACATCAGCCACTTCCCCGAGGAACGGGCGATCTGGAGCTACGGCTCCGGCTACGGCGGTAACTCGCTGCTGGGCAAGAAGTGCTATTCGTTGCGCATCGCGTCGGCGATGGCGCGCGACGAGGGCTGGCTCGCCGAGCACATGCTCATCCTCAAGCTGACCTCGCCCGATGACGCGGTCCACTACATCGCCGCGGCGTTCCCCAGCGCGTGCGGCAAGACCAACCTCGCGATGCTGATGCCCACGATCGAGGGCTGGCGGGCCGAGACGCTCGGCGACGACATCGCGTGGATGCGGTTCGGTGAGGACGGCAGGCTCTATGCGGTCAATCCCGAGTACGGCTTCTTCGGGGTCGCGCCGGGCACCGGCTACGGCACCAACCCGGTCGCGATGCGCACCATCGAACCGGGCAACTCGGTTTTCACCAACGTCGCGCTCACCGACGACGGCGACGTGTGGTGGGAGGGCATGACCGACGAGCCGCCGAGCCACCTCACCGACTGGCGGCGCCGCGACTGGCAGCCAGGTTCCGATGAGCCTGCCGCGCACCCCAATTCACGGTTCTGCACGCCGATCAGCCAATGCCCGATCATCGCCGACGAGTGGGACGACCCCAAGGGGGTGCCGATCTCGGCGATCCTCTTCGGCGGCAGGCGCGCGAACGCCATCCCGCTGGTGACCGAGTCCCGCAGCTGGCAGCACGGCGTATTCATGGGCGCCACGCTGTCCTCGGAGACCACCGCCGCGGCGACCGGGGCGGTCGGCGTAGTGCGCCGTGATCCGATGGCGATGCTGCCCTTCATGGGCTACCACGCCGCCGACTATTTCGCCCACTGGCTCACCATCGGCAAGAACGCCGACGACGTCAAACTGCCCAAGATCTTCCAGGTCAACTGGTTCCGCCGCGGCGAAGACGGCCACTTCCTGTGGCCGGGGTTCCGGGAGAACTCCCGGGTGCTCAAGTGGGTCGTCGAGCGGGTGCGGGGCACGGCGAGCGCGCGGGAGACGCCGATCGGGCTGGTGCCCACCGTGGCCGATCTCGACCTGAACGGGCTCGATGTCGCAGTGGAAGACATCGAGCAGGCGCTGGCCTTCCGGCCCGACGAGTGGCGCGTCGAGTTGGACATGATCGAGGAGTGGCTGGCGAAGTTCGGTGACAAGCTGCCCGCCGCGCTGACCGACGAGCTCGACGCATTGCGACAACGAATGATCTGAGACCGAAGTCCCTCCGATCGGTGACCAACAGCAGCGGTATGGGCGGGTTGCCCGCTCGTAGCGTCCCTTGCGAAGTCATCAGAGCGCGGGAGGACACATGGCCCAGAACATGAACCACGATGCGATCGTGGTCGGTATCGACGGATCGGAACACGCGCTGCGGGCCGTGCTGTGGGGTGCGGCCGAGGCCGCCCGGCGGCATTCCTCGCTCGTGTTGCTGCATGCGCTGGGGTATCCGCGCCATTACGTCGGCGCGTGGCCGCCCTCGCATGAGCTACGAGCGAAGCTGACCGAGCGCGGCGAAGCGGCACTGATCGCGGCTAGGGACGCAGCGGTGGAGGCAGGTGCGGTGCGGGTGGAAACCCGGCTGGTCAAGGAAAACCCGCCCGAGGCACTCATCGAGGCCTCGCGCACCGCGGGCATGGTGGTGCTGGGTGTATCCGGGCACGACGGGTTCCTGGTCGGGCTCGCCCTCGGCTCTACCGCGGTACAGACCACGGCTCACGCGCACTGCCCGGTCGTGGTGGTGCGCGGTCAGGACGACCTCCCGCCATCGCCGCAGGCGCCGGTGGTGGTCGGTGTCGACGGCAGCCCGCTGTCGGAAGCCGCGCTGGGTATCGCCTTCGAGGAGGCAGACCAGCGGGAAGCGCCGTTGCTGGCGGTGCATGCCTGGTATGACACCGAGGCCATCGTTGACGTGATTGACGTGGCGAGGTACGGCACCGCGATCACGGCGGCGGAGATCGAGCAGGTGGTGCTCGCCGAGCGCATCGCGGGGTGGAGCGAGAAGTACCCCGATGTGCTGGTGCGGCGGGTCGTCAAGCGGGACAAGCCGCGTCGCACGCTGCTCGAGCTGAGCCAGAGCGCGCAGTTGATCGTGGTGGGTAGCAGGGGACGCGGTGGCTTCGCCGGGCTGCTTCTCGGCTCGACGAGCCAGGCGCTCGTCCAGCATGCCGGGTGTCCGGTCATGGTCCTGCGGCAGGAAGCCTGACGCGCGCTGCCCCGGCTGCGGCTTACGCTGCCGTGCTGTTTCGCACGGTGCGGAGCTCGTAGTCGGGGCGCGCCAGTGTGCGGGTGGCCAGCCGGTAGGAGCTGACGGTGCCCGGCCAGTTGTTGGTGATGCGGCCCGATTCGTTGCGGTACCAGCTCGAGCACAGTGTCCACACTGAACGGTCGAGCCTGGCCTGCAGCTTCTCGTCGTAGGCCCGCGCCACTTCGGGTTTGACGTCCAGCACGGCCGGGCCCGTCTCGGTGAGATGCCGCACGGCCTGCGTGATGTAGCGGGCCTGCGACTCCAGCATGTAGATGATCGACCCGACGCCGAGGTTGGTGTTGGGGCCATACATCAGGAACAGGTTCGGGAAGCCGGGCACCGTCATGCCCAGATAGGCATGCGCGCCCTCGTGCCACACGTCGGCGAGCTTCCGCCCGTCCCGCCCGTGCACCGCCATGGGGCCGAGGAACTCGGTGGTCTTGAACCCGGTCCCGTAGATGATGACGTCGGCTTCGTGCAGCTTGCCGTCGTCGGTGCGGACGCCGTTCGGGATGATCTCGCTGATGGCGGTGGTCTCCACCTCGACGTTGGACTGGCCGAGCGCGGGGTAGTAGTCGTTGGAGAACAGGCCGCGCTTGCAGCCAGCCGGGTAATCCGGGGTCACCTTCGCGCGAAGTCGCCGGTCGGGGACCTCCTTGCGCAGCTTGCGGGTGGAGATCGCCGAGATCAGCGGGCGCATCCACGGTGCGTCGACCAGGCCGAGCGAAAGCACCTCGCACAGCAACCAGAACCCGAATCGTTCGGCGAGCCGGGTGAAGGGCAGTCGCCGGAACATGGTGTGGTGCCATGGCCGGTAGACCACCTCGGGCCGGGGGAGGATCCACGGCGCCGAACGCTGGAAGACGGTCATGCGCGAGACCTTCGGCTGGATCGCGGGCACGAACTGCACCGCGCTGGCGCCGGTCCCGATCACCGCGACGCGTTTGCCGGTCAGGTCGACGGAGTGATCCCAGGTCGCGGAGTGAAACGCCGGGCCGTCGAACGTCTCGATCCCGGGAATGCCGGGCAGCGCGGGGCGGGACAGCTGACCGGTGGCGGGCACGAAGACGTCGGCGGTCAGCCGCTCACCTGTGCTGGTGTCGATGTGCCACTGCCCGGACGGCTCGTCGAAGGTCGCCGCGGTGACCTCGGTACCGAAGCGGATGCGCCGGCGCAGGTCATGCTTGTCGACGACGCGCAGCATGTAGCGCCGGATCTCCTCCTGCGGCGAGAACCGCGACGACCAGTCCGGGTTGGGCTCGTAGGAGAACGAGTAGTACGGCGACGGGATGTCGCAGGCCGCGCCGGGGTAGGTGTTCTCCCGCCAGACGCCGCCTACCTCGTCACCCTTTTCCAGGATGGTGAAGTGCTCGTGCCCGGCCCGTTGGAGCTCGCAGGCCATCCCGATGCCGCCGAACCCGGTGCCGACGATGACCACGTGGGGCGAGTGGCGCTCGGCAGGGTCAGTCATGGCGGCTCCTTGTGCTCGATCTCTCAGACCTCAACGTTAGGCCTGCTCACCGGTTCTGACGCAGCGAACTCCGGCCGGATAATCCATACTTTCGGCCATGACGCACTTGGCGACGCCCGCGGTCGGGGAGTGGGACTTCCCGCGCAGCGCGGCGAGTGTGCTGCTGATGGTCGGCTTCGCCGAAGAACACGGTGTGCCGCCCGCCGACACGCTGCGCGGGTCCTCTCTGTCGCTGGCGGCCGCGAGGCATCCGGACACGCAGATCGACGCCCACCAGGAGCTCGCGGTGGTCCGCAACCTCGTCCGGCGGCTCGGCGAACTGCCCGCGCTCGGCCTGCTGGTCGGCAGCCGCTACCAGGTGACGACGTTCGGCATCTTCGGGTTCGCCTGCGTGAGCAGCCCGACGCTGCGCGACGTGATCTCGTTCGCGCTGCGCTATTGGGACCTCAGCTTCGCCTTCGGCATACCCGAGGTCGAGATCACCGACGATGAGGTCCGGATCGAACTGTACGACGCGCGGGTGCCGGAGGAGGTGCGCCGGTTTCTCGTCGAGCGCGACGTCTCGGCCATGTACCGCATCATGAACGCCCTGTTGCCGGTCGCGATTCCGGTGCGCTACATGGAGTTCCGGTTCCCCGAGCCGTCCTATGCGGATTCCTACGCCGACCTCTTCGGTATTCGTCCCAGCTTCGATGCCGCCGCCAACCGCTCCGGTTTCGACGTCGCCTTGCTGGATCAACCGCTGCCGCAGGCCAACGAACAGACGGTGGCCATGTGCGAGGCGCAGTGCCGGGAGCTGGTGACTCGCCGCAGGGCGCGCAGCGGCATCTCGCACGACGTGCGCGAGCGGCTGATCCGGCTCGGCGGGGCGGACACCGGGATGGACGCCGTCGCGAACGACCTGAACATGAGCACCCGCACGCTGCGACGCAGGCTCGAGGAGGCGGGCACCAGCTACCGCGCGCTGGTGGACGAGGTCCGCGAGGCGCTCGCGGAGGAACTGCTGGCCACCGGTGCGCTGTCGGTCTCCGACGTCGCGATCCGGCTCGGCTACGCCGAAGCCACCAGCTTCATCTACGCGTTCAAGCGCTGGAAAGGCGTCACACCCACCGGCTACCTGCGCGCTCGTGCGTGAAAGTCAGTGCTGGGGCAACGATAACCACGCACGACCCCCCGGGGAACTGGCGGCCCGGGACGACCGCGCACGCGCGAGCGGTATCCTGTTGCGGTGGCCGATCAGGAGTTCGCTGTAGCGACGCCACGCGTTTCGTCGGGAGTGATCTTCAGCGACGACCAGTCGCGGATCCTGATGCTGCGTACCGCCTACCAGATCTACTGGGAGATCCCTGGTGGCGACGTCAAGCCAGGGGAGTCTCCCTACGCCGCCGCGTGGCGCGAAGTGCGGGAGAAGCTGGGTGTCGACGTGCCGGTGGGCCGGATGCTCGGCGTCGACTGGGAGCCGGGTGACGCCGAGGGCGACAAGCTGCTGTTCTTGTTCGAGGGCTCGCGGCTGCCCGCCGATACCGCCTTCCCTTTCACGGACGGCGGGGTCACCGAGGCGCGTTACGTGCCCGCCGGCGAGCTTGAGTCCTACACCGTCGCCCGCCTCGCCCGGCGAGTGCGCGCCGCCATGAGGGACGAACCCGCGGCGTATTTCGAGTACGGCGAGCTGGGCATCCCGCTCGCGACCTGACGGCTGGACCAACCACTACGCTCGACGCATGCCCTCTGACCACGTCATTGTTTCGTCGACAACGGACAGCGAAGCGGCCGCCCGAGCCTTGGCCGGCGGTGCGATCGAGGCCAGGCTGGGTGCCTGCGCCCAGATCGTCGGCCCCATCACCAGCGTCTACCGGTGGGAAGGTTCGGTGCATGCGGACGCGGAGTGGCGGGTGGAGATCAAGACCGCCGCGGATCAGGTCGCCGCGCTGACCGGGCACATCCAGGCGAACCACACCTACGACGTCCCGGAGATCATCGCCACCCCCATCGAGGGCGGCAGCGCTGAGTACCTGGCGTGGCTGGTGGCCGAAACGCGCTGAAAGGCGCTTTCAGTCCGTTCAACGGACTGAAAGCGCCTTTCACTCCGCCCAGTGAACTGAAGGCGTCCAAATTCGGGGGATGGCGATGTTCAATTGGACAGCACGCTCGCATCCTTTGCCGCGTTACCGAGTTGCGCTTGAGGACACGGACCGAAGCTCGATTTTTGACCCGTCTCGGTGGGTTTCTTCGCCACCGTGGGTGAACCCTGGCGCGCCCGGGTTGCGTCCCTGCCGTGAGTCCGGCGTGCCGCGCTGTCCTGAGCCAGTTCGCCAATGATCCCGCGAAGACCTTGTCCGATCGCACAATAACTGACGTGTGCTACCTCACTTACGGTTCTGCGAATAAGCGAACAGCCGCCTCGCCGTATGGCCAGCGCCCACGGTGAATAACGAAGGAAACCATCGCGATGGATCAGCAATCCGCCCTGCACGCGGTAGCGCAGCGTGTCCCGTTCCGCGCTCAGGCAGCCTCTGAGGAGAGCACCCTCGGTCAGGTAGAAGACAAGATCAACGGCTGGTTCAAGCCGATTGCCGACGGGCTCGGTGACTTCGTGTTCGGGGAGGTTTCGCTCTTCGGGATCAGCTTCCCGTGGATCGTGGCGTGGCTGGTGCTTGCCGGTGCGATCTTCACCGTCTACTTCGGTTTCATTCAGTTCCGCGGCCTCAAACTGGCGCTGCAGGTGGTGCGGGGCAAGCACACCACGGACAGTGACCCGGGCGAGATCACCCATTTCCAGGCGTTGACGTCGGCGGTATCGGGGACCGTTGGCCTCGGCAACATCGCGGGAGTCGGCGTCGCGGTCACCATCGGCGGTGCCGGTGCCACGTTCTGGATGATCCTCTGCGGGCTGCTCGGCATGTGCTCGAAGTTCGTCGAGTGCACGCTCGGCGTGCGCTATCGCGATCACCATCCGGACGGCACGGTGTCGGGTGGCCCCATGCAGTATCTGAGCAAGGGGATCGCGGAGTTGCGGCCAGGAGCTGGCGGGCGGTTCGCCGGCAAGGTTCTCGCCGTGCTCGCCGCGATCATGATCTTGCTGTTCGGTATTGGCGGCGGCAACATGTTCCAGGCCAACCAGACCGTCTCGCAGATCCGGAACGTCACCGGCGCCGATGACGGCCCGTTCGCGGGCAACGGCTCGGCGTTGCTGCTCGGCATCGTCCTGGCCGTGGTCGTCGGCGCGGTGATCATCGGGGGCATCAAGTCGATCGGCAGGGTGACCTCCCGGCTGGTGCCGAGCATGGCGATCGTCTACGTCACCGCCTGCTTGGTGGTCATTTTGGTCAACATCACCCAGGTTCCTGCCGCGTTCGGCGAGATCATCGGTGGCGCTTTCACCGGTGAGGGCGTCGTCGGCGGTGTCATCGGCGCGCTGATCGTCGGCTTCACCCGCGCGGCGTTCTCCAACGAGGCGGGCCTCGGCTCCGCCCCGATCGCACACTCCGCGGTGAAGACCCGGTATCCGGCGACCGAGGGACTGGTCGCGTTGCTCGAGCCGTTCATCGACACGGTCGTCATCTGCACCATGACCGCGTTGACCATCGTCATCGCGAACAGCCAGTTCTGGGTCGACGCGAAGGCGGAGTACGTCCTCAACGGCGACAAGGCCGACGGCGTCACCGTCACCTCGTCCGCATTCGAGACCGCGCTGCCGTGGTTCCCGGTGATCCTGACCGTGGCGGTAGTGCTCTTCGCGATCTCCACCATGATCACCTGGGCCTACTACGGCCAGAAGGCGTGGACGTACCTGTTCGGCAAGAGCCTGCTCAGCGAGCGGATCTACCAGACGATCTTCTGCCTGTTCATCGTCATCGGCTCGGTGCTGACCTTCGGCAGCGTGCTGGACTTCACCGACGCGGTGCTGTTCCTGCTCGCCCTGATCAACATCATCGGGCTGTACCTGCTCGCGCCGGTGGTCAAGCGCGAACTGGCCCGATTCCGCACGTCACTGCGTTCGGGCAGCGATTCGGACGAACCGGAGCTGGAATCGATCGGTTAACCGATCGAGTGAGAGATGCCGGGATGTCCGGTAGGAAAATGATGACCCGGCTAGCCTGGTTTGTCGCGTCCTGCTAACGGTTCTCTCATGTCACCCGTTTCGCGTCCGGGGTGCGTTCCGCGTCGAGACTCGCTCGCGGAGCGGGTCCGGCGTCCAACCCCCGAATCCCAAGGGAGATCGCGTAATGCGCAAACGTCATAATGCTCGCAACGCCATAGTGATCATGGCCGCGCTGGCGCTTGTGGTACCCGGGTCCGCGGTGGCCCATCCGGAGCATGACCGCGGGTCGGGGAGCTTCCAGGAGCAGTTCCCCGGGGAAGGGATCGTCTACGACAAGCAGCATGACGGCGAAGACGGGCACCTGCCCGCGAAGCAAGAGAACGTCGATCTGGTCGGCAAGGGTGAGGTCACGAACCCCAGCGGCGCGGGCAACACCGGCCGCGTCGCCGACGTCTTCGCCCATGGCGACTACGCCTACTTGACCGCGTTCCGCGAGCCGACCTGCGAGGACGGCGGTGTGCACGTGATGGACATCAGCGACCTGACCGCACCGGCGGAAGTCGCCGACGCGTTCATCCCGACCAGCCCCGGCTCGTACGCGGGCGAGGGCATCCAGGTCATCACGATCGGCGAGCGCGATGTGCTGATCCACCAGAACGAGACCTGCGACGCCGAACTCGCCGAGGAAGGCAAGGTCGGCGGCGTCTCGTTGTGGGACGTCACCGACCCGGCCGGCCCGCAGCCGCTCAGCCTGCACGCGGGCGACTACGACGACCGGCCGAGTGCGAACACGGTGCACTCGATGTACGCCTGGACCAACGTCTTCGACGGGCGCAGCTACGTCGTGCTCGTCGACAACGAAGAGCTCGAAGACGTCGACATCATGGACATCACCGATCCGGCCAACCCGGTCATGGTCAACGACACCCTCGACCTCGTTGAGCTGTTCGGCGTCGACCAGGAGTCGCCGGACAACCTCCGGTCGATCTTCAGCCACGACATGATGGTCTACAAGGTCGGCAAGCGCTACGTCATGACGATGAGCTACTGGGACGGCGGCTACGTGCTGCTCGACGTCACCGACCCCACGCCGGGCAACGTCTCGCTCATCGCCGAGTCCGACTACGCAGAACTGGACGAGGAGCGGCTCAAGCGCGGGCACGAGATCTCCCCGGAGGGCAACGCTCACCAGAACGAGCTCTCGCCAAGCAAGCGGTTCATGATCGCGACCGATGAGGACTTCAACCCGTACCGCGTCATGGCCAGCATCGACTCGGGCCCGTACGCGGGCACCGAGTACTCCGCCACATCGGCAGGAGACACGCCGCCGATCGATGCCGACACCACGATCAGCGGTGCCCCGACCTTCGTCGGACTCGCCTGTGAGCCGATCGAGGCGGGCAGCGGGGTGGCCTTGATCGAGCGCGGTGTGTGCGCGTTCCAGGACAAGTTGGACAACATCGAGAACGCCGGCTACGCGGCGGGCATCGTGTTCAACAACGACGCGGGCTGTGACGCGCAAGTGACGATGCTCGCCGCCGGCGACATCCCGTTCGTCTTCACCACCCGCACGGCGGGCCTGCAACTGCTCGGCCAGGACGACCTGTCCTGCTCGGCAGCCACGCCTGCCGCGGGAAGTGAAGTCGCGGAAACCACCATCGAAGCGATCTTCGACGGCTGGGGCTACGTGCGGCTGTTCGGCACGGAAATCCCCAAGACCAGCGGTACGGGCTCGATCCGGCAGATCGACACCTACGCCATCGAGGAGTCGCAGGACGAGAACTACGCGACCGGCTTCGGGGACCTCTCGGTCCACGAGGTAGCCATGGATACCGACGGCAAGACCGCGTACCTGTCCTACTACGCGGGCGGCCTGCGCGTCGTGAAGTACGGACACACCGGCCTGCAGGAGGTAGGTGCCTTCATCGACGAAGGCGGCAACAACTTCTGGGGTGTCGAGCTTTACAAGCGCGACGGCGAGACCTACGTGCTCGCCAGCGACCGCGACTTCGGCATCTACGTTTTCCAGTACAACCCGTGAGCTGGTAGAGCGCTGAAAGACGCTTTCAGTCCGTTCAACGGACTGAAAGCGTCTTTCGCTCCACCCAGTGGACTGAAGGTGGCTTTCAGCGCGCGGGTCGGCACACGCAACCCGCCGCGGTCACAGCTTGTCGAGGGAGTTGGGCCGGGGGAGGCGGTTGGTGAATGCGGGCGCCAGCGCCCTGATCCGAGATGGGGGTACGTCTCCAGCCATAGACTCGACTGCCATACGCACGCCTGGTGTGTCGGCACCACCGAACAGCTCCCGCAGGTAACGAAGTCCCATGTCGGTCGTCCTGCCGACACGAGGATCGATGATCAATGAGGTGAAGGAAGCCGCGACTTCCGCGGCCGCGGTAGCCGACATGATCCGGTACACGTCACCGGCGTCCTTGTGCGCGAGGCGGTGTGGCCTGCGGGCTCGGTCATCCCACCGCTCCTTGATCTTGAACGCTTTCGACACGAGTAGAGCGGCAGGCCCGGCGAATGCTCGGCCCCAGCCGAGCACGTCAATGGTTTCGTTATTCACCGCCAACCCATGGCCGGCGCCAGCGTGTTTCGTCCTCGGCCATGTAAGCCAGCACACCCTCGGCCTCCGCGGGCATCCGACCTGGCCCGGCCAATCCGTCAAGAACCAGCTGGCTCAGTGCTACATGGGCGATACCGTCAACCGTCCTCGGCCGGGCGAAGACCACTCGATCTTGCGCCCGCAACAGGAGTACGTCCGCTCCTTGATCGACGCGAAGCAACCCGAGCTGGTGACCTACGGCCTCCGGAGCATCAGATTCGGGATCGACGTAGAGCATCAGCTGGCCACCGACCGTCAACGGTGCTACCTCGCGCGCAGCATACGGTCCCGTCACGACAATTTTCGGCGAGTCTCGGCCAGAAAGAGGCCGAGTCTTCAGCGCGTCGAGCACCGTGGTGATTCCTTCTGGAGCGAGCATGCTCTCGGGGGCGTTGTTCCGTAGCAGGTTGCAGGTTTCCGCGCGAGCACGCAGCAGTTCGGCCCACCGCACCTCCGTAATCACACGACCTTCACGACGGATCAGCAGTTGGTCCTCCAGTTGCCGTAGCAGGCGCGACACCCACGGGAGGCTGACATCGCAAGCATCCGCAATCTGCCCGGCCCGGTACGGCGGCACAAAGTCCGCGAGGAAACGCACGATCCGCCCCGCCCGCGGACCCGCCAACGTCACAGTTCGCTCTGTCGACTCCTGCGAATAAGGTGAGCGCAAGGCGCCATGCAAGGACAGCCTGATCGCCGGTGCGGGAACCGATACTGAGACGTTCCCGGTCAGATCCAGATATCCGATGCCGCGGTCACGAAGCTGCTGCTGAGCCCGTGGAGCGATCCACGGCGCCATGACCAACAGCGCGTGACTGGCTTGCGAGTGCCGAAGAATGCTGGCGATGGGAACGATGCGTTCTTCCACATCTCGTGGAGTCACCGTGGGACGAACTGCGATCAAGAGTTCCGCAGCTCCATTCTGCTCGGGCGCCATCACCTGAACTCGTGCATCGACCCCAGAATCCCCTCGTGGAGCCGGGTCGGTCGGAAGTTCGACCGCGGTGATGGTCCAGCCCGGCCCCAGGAGCTCGCGCAAGGCCTGAATGCCCTGGTCAAGCACCTTATCGAGGGTTTCGACCGCACTTTGCACCTGACAAGTCTGACACGCGTTAGTGCCTCCGTCAATAAAACTTGCCTCAAAATACAACTTGCCTCAATCGCGCAAGCGGTCGTTTGAGGCAAGTTTGTCACAACCCAGCTGAGCGAGTGTGACGTCGAGACGATAGGTTCGGCCGAGTGTCACACCCACCCAACCCCGTGCGGGTCGGCACACGCACCCCGCAACCCGGCGTCAGCTCACCCGGGCTATGGACTCCCGTGACCGCAGAGGCATCGGCACGTGGACGACCTGCCGGTCGAGGTCGCCGTCGAGCAGCAGGGTGACCGCGGTCCTGCCGAGGTCGTAGTGGGGAAGGGCGACCGAGGTCAGCTTCGGGCGTAGCCAGGAGGCCAGTTCGGAGTCATCGAAGGACACCACGGAGACGTCCCCGGGGATGCGCAGCCCGTTCTCCTGCAACGTCTGGTAGGCGCCGAGCGCGAGCCGATCGTTGAGGCAGAGCAGCGCACGGGGCCGGTGGCCGTTCCGCGGCAGGTCGGACACGCCGTCATAACCGTGCTCCGGCTCCCAGGCGCACTCGACCGAGCCCGCCAGCTTCACTCCCGCCGCGCCGAAGACCTCGGCCGCGCCCTGCATCCGTTGCCTGCCCGCGTACACGCCGTTCGGTGCGTCCTTGGTCTTGTGCCGCCCGCCGATGGCGTAGATGCCCTCGGTGTGGCCAGCTCAGGCCGGAACGCTCGCCAGCACGCGGTCGACTTCGCCTGCATGCGGTGGATCCGCACCGGGGCGAGTACAGGTCACGCCCGCCGCCGCGGTGGCGTAGTCGACGGCATCCGCGAGCTCGGACTCGGTGAGGCCGACGAGCCGATGGCGTGCCAGCCGGTCGTGCCGGGCCAGCCAGTGCAGCATGCCCGCGCTGAAGGTGTCGCCCGCACCGACAGTGTCCACTATGGACGTCGAAACCGCGGGCCGGTGGACCGTGCCGGAGTTGTGCAGGGCGAATGCGCCACCGCTGCCGAGAGTCACCACCACCAGCGTGGTCGCCAGCTCGCGGCGCCAGCGCTCCGCTACCCGCAGCGGGTCCTGCTCCGGGTAGGCCCAGGCCAGATCCTCGTGGCTGACCTTGACGATGTCGCTCGCGGTGACCAGCGCCTCCAGCCGGGGCAGATAGTGCTTCCTCGGGCCGGCCAGCGCGGGCCTGATGTTGGGGTCGAAGCTCGTCGTGCGCTCGGCGTGCTGGCGGGTGAACCACTCACCTAGCACGTCCGCGCCGGGCGTCATCGCCACGGCAAGCGAGCCGGTGTGGACCGCCTGCACCGTGCCGGGCAGGCGCGCCGGTAGCTCGTCGGGCGTCCACGCCCAGTCCGCCGTGCCCGCGACGTGGAAGCGATAGCAGGCCGATCCGTCGGCGTCCAGGCTCACCACGGCCAAACTGGCTGGCTCGTCGGCCTCGACGCGGTAGCTGAGGTCGACGTCGTTCGCCGCGAGATTGCTCAGCAGCAGGTCGCCGAAGTGATCGTCGCCGAACCGCGCGGCCAGCGCTGCGGGAGTGCCGAGACGGGTCAGCGCGATCGCCGTGTTGGCGGGGCTGCCGCCTGGGCAGGCGAAAGGCCGGCGCGTGTCCTCGCCCATCAGCAGGTCGACCAGGGCCTCGCCGACGACAAGGACCTCGGGCGAGCCGCTCACGAGCTGCTCCCCAGCGCGGCGTCGGCGGCAAGGCGGGTGATGCCCGCCCAGTCGCCCGCGACGACGGCATCCGCGGGGGTGAGCCACGATCCGCCGACACAGCCCACGTTGGGCAGCGCGAGATACTCCGGGGCGTTGCGTGGGTCTATCCCTCCGGTGGGGCAGAACCGCACCTGCGGCAGCGGCCCGGCGATGGCCCGCAGATACGCGCGGCCGCCCGCGGCTTCGGCGGGGAAGAACTTCATCTCGGTGACGCCCCGCTCGAGCAGGCCCAACACCTCGGACACCGTGGACACCCCCGGCAGATAGGGCAGTCCGGTGTCCGCCATGGCATCCAGCAGCGTCGGGGTGCTCCCGGGGCTGACCAGGAACCGTGCCCCCGCCGCCACCGCGTCCTTGACCTGCCCGTGGCTGGTCAGCGTGCCCGCGCCGACCATCATGTCCGGCACCTCGGCGGCGATGCGCTCGATCGCGGGCAGCGCGGCCTCCGAGCGCAGGGTCACCTCGATGACGCGGATGCCACCCGAAGCCAGCGCGCGGGCCAGTGGGACGGCGTGGTCGGCGTCGCGCACCACCACGACCGGAATGACCGGGGACACCTCGAGCACGCTCTGTTCAGTCATGCGACGCTCATCGCTCCTTGTTGTTGTGCCAGTTGTGCCAGCCAGGCGGCAGCGCCGAGCAAGGCGGGGGTCGGCGCCACGATCAGTTCCGTGGCGATGCCTGACAGGTAGCCTGCCATGGTCGGCTTGGCTTCGAACCGGCGGCGGAAATCACTGGCCGCCAGGACGTCGGCGATGCCGGGGAGGACGCCGCCGCCGAGCAGCACGCCGCCGCGGGCGCCGAGGGTAAGCGCGACGTTGCCCGCGAACGCGCCGAGCAGCGCGCAGAACATGGCCAGCGTGTCCATGCAGATCGGGTCGGTGCCGTGCCTGCCTCGCTCGCAGATCTGCTCCGGGCCGAGCGGCTCGGGCTTGCCGCCGTCGCGGAGGCAGAGCGCGCGGTAGAGCAGGGCAAGGCCCGGCCCGGAGAGCACGGTCTCCGCGCAGACGGCGGGGTGCTCGCTGCGAAGGACCCGCACCACCTCGGCCTCGCCTTCGGTTTCGGCGGGGACCGTCACGTGACCGCCCTCGCCCGCGATCGGCAGCCAGCCGCCCCCAGGACGGTCCTGAACAACCCGCTGCCGGCGCCTCCGCCGCCCAGATTCCCGCTCGCGGTGTTGTCGGAAGGCCCGAGTACGACCCGGTACGAGGACCTTCCTTCGCCTTGCGAGCGGAAATCTGGATCGCCGGATCCATCCGGCGGGGTTATTCAGGACCGTCCTAGCAGGCACCAGCCCGGCGACGCCGAGTCCGGTCCCCGGGCCGATCACCGCTAGCGGCTGGTCCGGCACACGCTCCGCCTTGCCGATGGGCCGGAACGCGTCGGCGGGCAGCCGCGGCAGCGCCAGTGCCAGCGCGGAGAAGTCGTTGACCAGTTCCAGGTGGGCCAGCCCGAGCGACCGCGTGCTCTCGGCGATGGAGAAGTCCCAATGGGCGTTCGTCAGGCGGAACCGGTCGCCGCCCACTGGCCCGGCGACGGCGACACAGGCGGCGCTCGGCCGCGCGAAGTCCGCCGCGTGTTCGAGGTAGGCCTCGGTCGCGGCGACCAGGTCCGGGTACTGGTCACAGCGGAGAATCTTGATCCCGTGCGGCGAGCCGCCCGGTTCGGTGATCAGCCCGAAGCGGGCGTTGGTGCCGCCGATATCGGCGACGAGCCAGGGCAGCTCGGACGAGGGTGCGTTGCCGTAGCTCACGGTGTGGCGCCCAGCCCGAAGACGCTGGCGCCGCGGTCGGCGGACCCGACGGCGGCGCGCAGCGGCGCGAACAGTTCGCGCCCGGTGCCCGCGGCCGCGACTGGCGCTTCGGCCGCCGGTCGTTGTGCCAGCTCGCCGGCGTCGACGAGGACTTCCAGCGTCCCGTTGTCCGAGTCGAGTTCGACCAGGTCACCATCTTGGATGCGCGCGATCGGGCCACCGGAAGCCGCCTCGGGGGTGAGGTGGATGGCGGCGGGGATCTTGCCGGACGCGCCGGACATGCGGCCGTCGGTGACCAGTGCGACGGCGTGACCACGGTCCTGTAGCACCCCGAGCCCTGGCGTCAGCTTGTGCAGCTCCGGCATGCCGTTGGCGCTCGGCCCCTGGAACCGCAGCACGGCGACCAGGTCGTGGTCCAGTTCGCCCGCCTTGAACGCGTCGAGGAACTCGCCCTGGTCGTGGAAGACGCGGGCGGGAGCTCGCACCACCCGGTGCTCCGGCTTGACGGCCGAGACCTTGGTGACCGCCTTGCCGAGGTTCCCGGTGAGCATCCGCAAGCCGCCGTCCGGGGCGAACGGGTCGGAGACCGCACGCAGCACGTTCTTGTCGAGGCTTTCCCGGGGCCCGGCGCGCCAGCGGAGTCGTTCACCGTCGAGCGCCGGTTCGGACCGGTAGGCGTCGGCCAGGCCGGTACCGGCGGCCGTGCGGACATCGGCGTGCAGCATCCCGGCGTCGAGGAGTTCGCCGATCAGGTAGGCCATGCCGCCCGCGGCGTGGAAGTGGTTCACGTCGGCGGTGCCATTGGGGTAGATCCTGGTCAGCGACGGCACCACGGCCGACAGCTCGGCGAAGTCATCCCATCGGAGGTCGATGCCCGCGGCCGCGGCCATGGCGACCAGGTGCAGCGTGTGGTTGGTCGAGCCGCCGGTGGCGAGCAAGGCGACGACGCCGTTGACCACCGCGCGCTCGTCGACCACCTCGCCGATCGGGGTGTAGTCGCCCGCGAGCGAGGTCAGTTCGACCACCCGGCTGCCCGCGGCCTCGGTCAGCGCATCGCGCAGTGGCGTGCCCGGGTTGACGAAGCTCGCGCCGGGGAGGTGGAGCCCCATCACCTCCATCAGCAGCTGGTTGGAGTTCGCGGTGCCGTAGAAGGTGCAGGTGCCGGGGCCGTGGTAGGAGTTCGACTCGGCTTCGAGCAGCTCCTCCCGGCCGACCTTGCCTTCCGCGTGCAGCTGCCGGATCCGGCCTTTCTCCGAGTTCGGCAGGCCGGACGTCATCGGCCCGGCCGGCACCAGAATGGTCGGCAGATGGCCGAAGGACAGCGCGCCGATGACCAGGCCGGGCACGATCTTGTCGCAGACGCCGAGCATCAGCGCGCCGTCGAACATGTCGTGCGACAGCGCCACCGCGGTGGCCATCGCGATCACATCGCGGCTGAACAGCGAGAGCTCCATGCCCGCCCGGCCCTGGGTGATGCCGTCGCACATCGCGGGCACCCCGCCTGCGAACTGCGCGACGCCACCAGCGTCGGCGACGGCGCGCTTGAGCAGCCGGGGAAAGGTCTCCAGCGGCTGGTGTGCGGAGAGCATGTCGTTGTAGGCCGACACGATGGCGATGTTGGGCTTGACCGCGCGGCGCAGGCTCAGCTTCTCCTCCGGGCCGCAGGCCGCGAAGCCGTGCGCCAGGTTCGCGCAACCCAGTTCGCCGCGTGCCGGTCCCGACGCCGCGGCGTCGGCGATGCGGGCCAGATAGGCGGCCCGGCCGGTCTCGCTGCGCGCGGCAACACGTTCGGTCACCGCCGCGATCGTGGGGTGCAAGTCGTTCACGCGCTCTCCTCTTCGTGCCAGGTACGGCCGTCTCGTTCGATCAGGGCGGTGGCCGCGGTAGGGCCGCTGGTGCCCGCCGCGTAGCGCTGGGGGCGATGGCGCGAATCGGCCCAGGCGGCGTGAATCGGTTCGGTCCATTCCCAAGCCGCTTCGACCTCGTCGCGGCGCATGAACAGCGTGGGGTTACCGCGGACGACATCCATCAGCAGTCGCTCATAGGCGTCGGGCAGGCGGGACTTGAAGGTTTCGGCGAAGCTGAGGTTCAGCGGAACCTGGCGCAGCCGCACGCCGCCCGGCCCCGGTTCCTTGGTGACCAGGTGCAGGCGCATGCCCTCGTCCGGCTGCAGCCGCAGCACCAAGCGGTTGGTGGCGATGGCCCCGTCGGAGATGCCGGGGAAGATGGAGTGCGGCACCGGGCGGAACTGCACCACGATCTCCGAGGCGCGCTGCTCCAGCCGCTTACCCGTCCGCAGGTAGAACGGCACTCCCGCCCAGCGCCAGTTCTGCACCTCGGCCTTGAGCGCCACGAACGTCTCGGTGGTGCTGGCCGCGCCGTCGAGCTCCTCGGTGTAACCGGGAACCGGACTGCCTTCGACGAGCCCTGGGGTGTACTGCCCGCGCACGGTGCGGTGGTGGACCTCGTCACCGGTCAGCGGGCGCAACGCTTGCAGCACCTTCAGCTTCTCGTTGCGGACCGCGTCGGCGTCCATCCGGTTCGGGGGTTCCATGGCCACCAGGCACAGCAGCTGCAGCAGGTGGTTCTGCACCATGTCGCGCAACGCGCCGGAGCTGTCGTAGTAGCCGACTCGGCCGCCGACGCCGACCGTTTCGGCGACGGTGATCTGCACGTGGTCGATCGACCCCGAGTTCCACAGCGGTTCGAGCATGGCGTTGGCGAAGCGCAGCACCAGCAGGTTCTGCACGGTTTCCTTGCCCAGATAGTGGTCGATCCGGAAGATCTGCTCCTCGGCGAAGACCGCGCCGACCTCTTCGTTGATGCGGCGGGCCGAGGCCAGGTCGTGGCCGATCGGCTTCTCCAGCACCACCCGGGACTGCTCTGTCACCAGGCTGCCCGCGCGTAGCCCGGAGCAGATCGACCCGAACAGCCGCGGGGCGCAAGCCAGATAGAACACCCGCACCCGCTGCGGCGCGTCCTTGAACAAGGCGATCAACGTGAGCCAGCTGCCCTTCTCGGCGACGTCGATGCTCACGTAGTGGATCCGTGCCAGGAATCGGCTCGCCGCCGCTTCGTCGTAGCTGCCGCTGGGGAGGTGATCCCGCAGTTCGGCGCTGACCTTGTCGCGGTATCCGGCGTCGTCGAGACCGGCCCGCGATACCGCGACGATGCGGGAGTCGGCGGCGAGCTGGCCGTCGCGATCGCGCAGGTAGAGCGCCGGGAGCAGCTTGCGCCGTGCCAGGTCGCCGGTGCCGCCGAACACAATGATGTCGCAGGGTGCGACGGGGGACGTGGCCGCCATCGGGATGGGCCTCCTCGGCAGTGCTGGGTGGGGCTGCTGGGCGGGTATCAAAAGGATGGGACGTGCCCCACACTATGGTGTGTTCGGTACTTTATCAAGCAAACTTCGGTACTTAAAATACGTTACTGTCGGGTACGCTCGGATGAACCGTGCTTAACTGCTGCGATCGGCGCGAGATCAGGGAGTGTGTGGTGACAGGACGGCCCATATCGGCGCCCGGTGCGTCGGCGGGCGAGGTGTTTGAGCTGATCAGGCACGCCGAAGCGCAGACCCGTTCCGACATCGGCAGGCTGACGGGGCTGTCGCGTACGGCCGTGACGCTGCGCGTGGAGCAGCTCCTCGAGCGAGGCCTGGTGGTGGAGCGCGCCGAAGGGGGCTCGACCGGTGGCAGGCCGCCCGTCCGGCTGGAGTTCAACGCCGCAGGCGGGATCGTGCTGGCCGCCTCGCTCGGCGCCAGCCGGGCACAGGTGGCGGTGTGCGACCTGGCGGGCCGGGTGCTGGCCGAATCGGGGTTGCACGTCGACCTGGCCGACGGGCCAGAGGCGGTGCTGAACTCGGCGGTCAAACACCTGGATGAGCTGCTGACGGAATCGGGCCATGACGAGCAGGCGGTGCGCGGGATCGGGGTGAGCGTGCCCGGTGCGGTCGATGTCGAGACCGGACGCAGCGTGAGCCCGCCGGTGCAGCCGGGCTGGGGCGATGTGCCGATTCCGAAGTACTTCAGCAGCCGGTTCCCGGTCCCGGTCCGGGTGGACAACGACGTGAACGTCCTCGCGCTCGCGGAGCATCGGGCGCACGCGGATGTCGATGATCTCCTGGTGATCAAGGCGTCCACCGGGATCGGTGCCGGGATCATCGCGGGCGGCAGGCTGCAGCGGGGTGCCGTCGGCGCCTCCGGCGAGCTGGGCCACATCAAGGTGGCCGGCGGGCCGGGCGCGCTGTGCCGTTGTGGCGATGTCGACTGCCTCGAGGCCGTAGCCAGTGGCTGGGCGTTGGCCCGCCAGCTGGCCGAGCTCGGCAAGCCGGCCACCGACGCGCTCGGCGTCGCGGAGTTCGTGCTCGCGGGCGATCCGGACGCGTTGCGGCTGGTCCGGGCAGCCGGCCGGTACCTCGGCGAAGTCGTCGCGGGCGCGGTCAACCTGCTCAACCCGGCCGTGATCGTCATCGGCGGCGACTTCGTGCACGCCTTCGACCCGCTGGTGGCGGGCATGCGGGAACTGATCTACCGGCGCTCGTCCGCCATGGCCACCCGGTCGCTGCGCATCGAGCCCAGCCTGCTGCGGGACCAGGCGGGCGTGGCCAACTGCGCGATCATGGTGCTCGACGACGTGCTTTCGCCCCGCGCTGTCGACGCGACCATCGGCGGGCGCGCAGGCCACGAGCGCTGAAAGACGCTTTCAGTCCGCCGAACGGACTGAAAGCGTCTTTCGCTCCATTGGACGGACTGAAGGCGTCTTTCAGCCACTCGAGGCCTTGCGCACGCCCTCCGCGCGGCCGGCCGATTCGCGCCCTTCGGAGTCGTTGACCAGCTGGCCGACGCTCTCACCGACCGAGCGCTTGTGCCATAGCGCCAGCTTTGAGGCACGTTCGGTGTCCCGAGCCCGAAGCGCGTTCATGATCCCCTCGTGTTCGGCCTGCGAGATCGCGATGCGCTTCGGCACCATCCGGAAGACCCGTTGGAACCCGGAGTGGCGCTGCCAGATGTCCATCGTGAGGTCGCGGAGCATCTCGTTGCCGCACGCGGCGACGATGGTTTCGTGGAACTCGTGGTTGAGGTCGGAGAACCCGGGGCCGTCCTGTGCGTCAACGGCTTCACGCATGCGCTCCATGATGACGTCGAGGTGGTCGAGTTCGTCGTCGGAAATGCGCTCCGCCGCGAGACCGGTGGCGATGCTCTCCAGGTGTGAGCGAATGAAGTAGGTCTCCTCGACCTCCCTCGTGGTCAGGGCGGTCACCCGCGCGCCGCGGTAGGGGATTGTCTCCACAAGACCGTCTCGTTCCAGCATCCGCAGTGCCTCGCGCACCGGGATGTCGCTGGCCTGATACTGCTGCGCGATGTCGCGGAGCACCAGCCGGGACCCTGGCTCGATGTCGTTGGACAGGATCCGCTCGCGCAGCGCGCGATAGATCGTCTGCGACTTCAGGTCGGCCACTTCGGTTTGCTCCCTTGCGCTCCCAAAACTCGGTAAGAATATCAGATACTGAAATTCGCCAAGACGATCTCGAGGCGCTGAACCGGAATCCGCCTGGTGCAGGGCAATGGCGGGCGTGCGCGGGGGCCGTTGACGCCTGATTTCATATCAGATATGTTTCTAGCTTGAGGCGGCCAGCCCGCCCGGCCCGTGACCGGGCAGCCGGCGACAGAGGGCCGGCGTCAGGACCGGGTGTCCGGCCTGATTGGAGCCTGACGATGACGAGATTCTGGGTACTGGCAACGGCGCTGGTCCTGCTGCTCGCCGCGTGCGGTGGCGACGGGGATTCTGGTGACGGCGAGTCCGGCGGCAGCGTCCGGGTGGCCCTCGGCGACATCGAGTCGGTGGAGACGCTCGCGCTGTTCATCGCGCTGGATCGGGTGCGCGACCGCGGCGTCGAGGTCGACCTGACCGAGCTCGCCGATGAGGATCTCGCGAATCAGGCCGTGGTCAGTGGCCAGGCCGACGTGGGACTCGGCGCGCCGTACGCCCTGATCGAGGGATCCGACGCGCCACTGCGGATCTTCTGCCAGCTGCAGGCCGCCCGCTTCTTCGTCGTGGCGGACAAGGCGGATTACCCGGACTGGCAGTCCATGAACGGGGAGACGTTCACCGTGCACTCGCGCGGCTCCACGACCGAGGCGCTGGCGAAGCTCGTGGAGCAGGAGGAGGGCATCGAGTTCGGGGAGATCAGCTACGTGGAGGGCTCCGAGGTGCGCGCGACCGCGCTGCTCCGCGGCAACGTGAAGGCGACGGTCCTCGACATCCCGAACCGGAACTACGTGATGGCCGAGTCGCCGGGCACGTTCCACGAGCTGCCGACGCCGGAGACGAAGGCGAGTGACGAGGTGATCTTCGGCAACACCGAGTGGCTGGCGGCCAACCAGGAGACCGTCCAGGTCCTGCTCGAGGAGATCCTGACGGTATGGCGCTCCATGGTCGACGATCCCGCGTTCGTCCAGGAGGAGCGGGAGCGGCTCGACCTGCTCAACGACCTGCCGGCGGAGCTCGAGGAGCAGTTGCTTCCCTATTACGAGCAGGGCGCCGAGGAAGGATTGTTCACCCAGGACTGCGGCAGTGAGGCCGCGGCGCGGGACGACTTCGAGTTCTACCACGAAGCAGGCCAGCTCTCGGGCGAGCCGGGGGAGTTGCGGGTAGAGGACTTCTGGGATCTCGGCCCGGCGCAGGCGGCCGAGGACGCGCTCGCGGAATCGGGCGGCTGAGGGTGACGGGACTGATCCAGGTCCGCGGCGGCCGTACGGTGGCCAAGGCGGTCGACCGGCCCTGGTTGCTGCGTGCCGCCTCGATCGCCCTCGTTCTCGGGCTGTGGGAGTGGGGCGGCACGATCCCGGTCAGCATCGCGTTTCCCAAGTTCAGCGAGACGCTGGCCGCGTTCGCCGGGATGATCACCGACGGGACGTTCGCCGGCGCTTACGCCGAGACCGCCGGCCCGCTGATCGTCGGCGTGAGCCTCACCGCGGTCGGCGGTGTCCTTGCCGGGCTCGTCATGGGGCTCTCCTCGCGCACCGAGTGGCTCGGACTCCCGGTCTTCATCGTGCTGCAGGCCTCGCCGTCGGCCGCGATCATCCCGCTGATCACGTTCATCTACGGCATCGGGTTCACCGCGAAGGTGTTCGCCGTCGTACTGCTCAGTGCACCGGTCATCGTGCTCAACTCGTACCGCGGCATCGCCAACACACCGCGGTCCCTGCTGGAGATGGGCGACGCCTTCCTGGCCGGCCGCTTCAAGCGCATCGTCAAGATCGTGATCCCGGCGGGCAGCGGGCTGATCTTCGCCGGGCTGCGGCTCGGGCTCGCCCAGGGCTTCACTGGCGCCGTCCTGGCCGAGCTGCTCATCACCCCGACCGGTGTCGGCGATCTGATCACGTTTTACCGATCGGTGGCCGACTATCCCCGCATGTTCGCGTCCATCCTGTCGATCATCCTGGTCGCGAGTGTCAGTGTGACGCTGCTCCAGCGGCTGGAGCAGCGCCTGTTCCGTCCCGAGATGAGGCCGGCATGACCAACCGAACAAGTCCGACCTCCGAGCCGACCGTGCCCGGCGGGGTACGAAACCCCGGGGATCCCGCCGTTCGCGTCGTCGACCTGGCCAAGGTCTTCGCCGGCGGGGTGCGGGCCCTGGACGGCGTCACGTTCGACATCCCCAGGGGCGAGCTGACCAGCATCATCGGACCCAGCGGGTGTGGCAAGACCACGACGCTGAAGATCATCGCCGGCTTGCTGGACGCGACGTCGGGGCAGGTCGAGATCAACGGCACCCCGGTCACCCGGCCGGGCCCCGACCGGGCCTTCGTCTTCCAGGACTTCGCCCTCATGCCCTGGGCCACCGTGCTGCGTAACGCGGCCTTCGGCCTGGAGCTACGCGGTGTCCCCCGCAAGGAGCGCGAGGCAACCGCGCGGGAGTATGTCGCCAAGGTCGGCCTGTCCCGGTTCGAAGACGCCTACCCTCACCAGCTGTCCGGCGGCATGCGGCAGCGGGTGGGGCTGGCCCGCGCCCTCGCGGTCGACGCCGAGATCCTGCTCATGGACGAACCGTTCGCGTCGGTCGACGAGCAGATCCGCCGCAAGTTCCAGGAGGACCTCCTGCGTCTGCTGAGTGAGGAGGACAAGACCGTCATCTTCGTGACGCACTCCATCGAGGAGGCGGTCTACGTATCCGACCAGATCGTCATCATGACCCGGGGGCCGTCTCAGGTGTCGAAGGTCGTGCGTCCCGGCGTCGATCACAGCGGCGGCTCCGGCCACATCCGGCGCAGCCCGGCCTACCTCGACTGGGTCGAGCGGATCTGGGCCGAGCTGCAGGGCTATCTGGAGACGTGACGATGGAACTGCGTGGTTACCGCCTCCCGATGGCGTCCTCGCTGCTCGTGTGGTTCGCCCTGTGGGAGGTGATCGGCCGGCTCGAGCTGGTGTCGCTGATCCCGCCGTTCACCGAAGTGCTCCGCGCGTTCGCCGAGGTCGTCCCGACCGAGGACTTCGTCGAGGCCGCGACGATCACACTGCAGGCCTTCCTGATCGGGATGGCGCTGTCCTTTGCCGTCGGCATCGGCCTTGGCATCGCGATGGGCCGCAACCGCGCGATCGGTTCGCTGATGGGGATGTGGGTGAACATCTTCGAGAGCTCGCCCCTGACCGCCGTCGTACCGGCGCTGATGGCGCTGCTCGGCTTCGGGTTGCCGACCATGATCGTCACGGTGTTCGTGTTCTCGGTCTGGGTGATCGCCCTCGACACGCAGGTCGGCGTCGAGCGGGTCAACCCCTCGCTGATCGAGATGGGGCGGTCCTTCGGGGCATCCAGACGCGTGCTTTTCACCCGGATCGTGCTGCTGGCGGCGCTGCCGGAGCTGCTGGCCGGAATCCGCCTCGGCCTCATCCGCGGCATGAAGGGTGTCGTCATCGGACAGTTGCTGATCGCGGTGGTCGGGGTCGGTTACCTGTTCGAGCTCTACTCGCGGAACTTCCTGATGCCGGAGTTCTGGGCCCTGCTGATCGTGCTGTTCACCTTCGCCTTCCTCGCTTCGGAGGCGGTTGCCTACTTCGAACGAAAGGTTTCCTTCTATGCCTCCAGTCGGTGACGAGTCGACGAGCTACGCCATCGCAGCGCCGGTAGTTACGACCGTCGCCGTTGACGGCTCGGATGCGACGTTCCCGGTGGCCCGGGTGTTCTGCGTGGGCCGCAACTATGCCGAGCATGCCGAGGAGATGGGCCACGATCCGGATCGCGAGCCGCCCTTCTTCTTCACCAAGCCCGCCGATGCCGTCGTACCGTCCGGAAGCAGGCTGCCCTTCCCCGCCAGGACCGCGGAGCTGCACCACGAGATCGAGCTGGTCGTCGCGCTCGCCGAGGGAGGGCGGGACATCGCGGTGGAAACGGCCCTCGACCACGTCTTCGGGTACGCCGTCGGGCTGGACATGACCCGCCGCGACCTGCAGACCGTGGCCAAGCAGGCCCGCCGCCCCTGGGACATGGCGAAGGGGTTCGACCAGTCCGCCCCGACCAGCCCGATACGTCCGGCGGCGGCGATCGGCCACCCGGCTACCGGCGCCATCTGGTTGCGGATCAACGGCAGGCTTCGCCAGGAGGGCGATCTCGCCCAGCAGATCTGGAACGTCCCCGAGACGATCAATTACCTGAGCACCCTCGTCGCACTGCGGCCGGGGGACCTCATCATGACCGGCACACCCAAGGGCGTCGGTCCGGTCGAGCCCGGCGATCGCCTGGAGGGGCACATCGACGGTGTGGGTGACCTGACGATCGACTACGACGGTTGAGGCCTGGCGCCGAGCATCACCGGCGGTTGCTCAGCGCGAAGGTGGCACCGATCGCGGCGAGTACCGCCAGCGCGATGAAGGCCGCGCTGAAGCTGCCGAGCAGGGTGGCCACCGCCGCGCCCGCCCAGGGCGAAATCGCCATGCATATGGTGACCGGGGCCGACAGCAGTCCGGTGAGCCTGCCGTAGTGCTCGGTGCCCCAGCGTTCCTGAACCGCGGTGGCGATGATGAGGGTGAGCAGGCCGCGAGCGACGCCGGCGATGACGGCGGCGGTGATGAGCGCTTCCGCCGAGGTCAGGAGCCCCAGCAGTGCGGTGGTCAGTGCGGTGGCCAGCAGGATCGAGACGGTGCGGGTCCGGACGCCGAAGGATCGCGTCAACGCCGGGTAGGCGATCCGGCCCGCTACCTGCCCGATACCGCCGATGCCGAGTGCCAGCGCGGCGGTCGAGACGTCCAGCCCGCGTTCGAGGAACAGCGGGACCAGGTTGACGAGTACGGCGTATGCGGTGAGCGCGACGAGGCTCAGGGCGATCGTCAACCCGATGAACGGCATGCTGCGGGCGATCTGCGATGGCACGGATCGTGTCCCGGACCTCCCCGATGGCGCCGTCGTCTTGGCCGCGCGCTCGGGTGCCGGCCAGGTGCCGCGCAGGCCCCACCAGTGGGCGGGCACGGTGATCACGGTCAGCAGCACGGCGAGCACGAGGTAGCTGTCGCGCCAGCCGAGCTGGCCCGCCAGGCCCGCGGTCAGCGGGGCGAACACGGTGCTGGCCAGGCCCGCGGCCAGCGTGAGCAGGGTCAGGGCCTTGACGCGGCCGTCACCGAACCAGCGGGTCAGCGCGGCGAAGGCAGGCGGATAGAGCACGGCGGCCATGGCCACGCCTGCCAGTAGCCAGCCCGCGAGAAACAAGGGGTAGCTGGGGGCGAGGGCGATGACAACCACGGAGGGGCCGGCCAACACCGATCCGGCGGTCATGATCCACCGCGGGCCGTGCCGGTCGAGCAGGCGCCCGATCGGGATGCCCAGTACGGCGGCCACGATGAGGCCCGCGGAGAACGCGGCGGTGGTCGACGTGGTCGACCAGCCGGTCGTCGCGCTGATATCCGCCGCCAGCACCGGAAACGCGTAGTAGAGCACGCCCCAGCTGACGGTCTCGGTCGCGCACAGCGTGGTAAGGACGCGCCGTAGCGCGGCCCGCGAGAGCGTGGGCCGCGCTACGGCGGCGTCGGTAGTCACGCTGCCGATTCTCCCAGCGTCGCGGCGTCCGTGACGACGATGCGCCCGGCGTCATGTGCGTGTGCGGCCAGCGGCGCCATGACGTACTCGGCGTCGGCGTACACCCCGCGCAAGGTGTTCGACGAGAACGACCGCTGGAACTCCAGCCCGACGTAGACCAGGCCGGGGTGGGTCGAAATGCCGCCGGCGTGCTGCGGTGTGCCGTCGTCCGCGAGCACGCCGAGCGGGTGGAGGTAGTCGAGGCTGGGGCGGTAGCCGGTCGCGAACAGCACCGCGTCAACGGGGTCCCGGCTGCCGTCGGCCCACACCACATGTTCGCCGTCGAAACCGGTGAACATGTTCCGCCGCCCGAGCAGGCCCACCTCCTCCGGGTCGGACTGCATCTCGATCGAGGCGATCTTGCCGTCGCTGATCGTGAAGTGGAACACCGCCCTCGGCTTCCCCCCAGGCGCCCAGACGGCACCGACCGCGCCGTCGATGAGCGCCGGTTGGGCGGCTTGCACCCGGCGGCGGGCGCGGCTCGCCAGTTGCCGTGCCGCCGCGGGGGAGCGCTCGATGACGGCCGCGATCTCGTCGAACGGGACGGCGAAGAGGTCGTGCAGCACGAACGCGAGCCGCTCCGCGGGAGCCAGCGTCTCGAGCACTACCAGCAGGGCGGAGCCCACCGAGTCGGCCAGCACGGCCTCGCGTTCCGGGTCGATCCCGCCCTTCGGCACGGGCGCCTGGTCGTCGAGCGGCTCCTCCCGCCGGGACCGGCGCGACTGCAGCATGTTCAGGCATACGCGGGAGACGATGGTGGTCAGCCAACCGCCCACGTCGTCCACGTCGCTGCTGTCGGCGCGGCTGAACCGCACCCAAGCGTCCTGCACCGCGTCTTCGGCTTCCGCGTGCGAGCCGAGCATCCGGTAGGCCACCGCCCGCAGGTGCGTGCGATGGGCCTCGAACCGTTCCGCCAGCCACTGCTGCTCATTCATCTGTCACATTCCTTCGTCGCGGTCTGTCATAGCACTGACCGACGAAATCCCCCCTATGTGACACCTCTGGAGGAAACCAGTCATGCAACCGCGGATGAAGAACCCGGCGATGCTCGTTCCCGAGGCCATGCAGACCATCGTGGCGCTCGACAAAGTCTCGAAGAGCGGCCCGGTGCCGTCGACCACTCTCGAGCTGATCCACCTGCGCGCGAGCCAGATCAACGGCTGCAGCTCCTGCGTCGACGCGGGTTCGCGCCATGCCAAGCGGGCGGGCGAAACCGATGAGCGGCTGTTCGCGGTGTCGGCCTGGCGGGAGGCGCCGTATTTCAGCGACGCCGAACGTGCGGCGCTGGCACTCACCGAGTCCGTCACCCGGCTGGCCGACCGGGCGGACCCGGTGCCGGACGAGGTCTGGGATGAGGCCGCCCGGCACTACGACGAGCAGGCGCTGGCGTCGTTGATCCTTTCGATCGCGACGACCAATGTGTTCAACCGCCTCAACGTCACGACGCGGCAGGTCGCCGGCGCCTGGGGGTGAGCCGGGGCCCGCGCTGCACAAAATCCACCTTGTTGTCCTATTTGCGCAGATCCTAGGCGGAACCAAGGTGCCACGGGGTGCCTATATGGCACCCGAGGCCACCTTCGGCTCCCGCCGCCGCGGGGGTCCCCGGGACCGTGCGCGGGTAATGCGTCCATTTGGAGGAATGTGATGGCCGTTCGGAGTCACTAGGGTTGTCGAATGCCAGATGTCGAAACACCCCCAACCCCCACCTCCGATCCCCAGTTCGCCACCGCGTTCCGCGGTTATGACCAGGTCAAGGTCGACGAGTACCTCGCGCAGCTCAAGGGCGAGCTGTCCACCGCCACCAAGCATCGCGACGAAGCGACGACCTCCGTCTCGGAGCTGACGAAGTCGCTCGGCTACGCCCAGCAGGAACTGGCGGAAGCCAAGACCGCCCTCGCCCGGATGGTCGAAGACCCGGGGGGCGCTGCGGCGATGAGCGAGCGCGTCAAGGCCATGCTGAAGCTCGCCGAGGAAGAGATCGCCGAGCTGCGCGAGAAGGCCGAGCAGGATGCCGCGTCGATCCGGGACGCGGCCGACGGCTACGCCGACAAGACACGTAAGAAGGCGGAGCAGGTAGCCGAGCAGCTGGACAACGAAGCCGCTGAGCGGCGCGCGGCCGCCGACAAGGAGGCTGAGGAGCGCCGTGCGGCCGCCGATAAGCAGGCCGCTGAGGAGATCGCGGCCAAGCGGTCCGACACCGAGCGGCTGGACAAGGAGGCGGCGGAGCGGCGCACGGCCGCCGACAAAGAGGCCGCTGAGGAGATCGCGGCCAAGCGGTCCGACACCGAGCGTGCCGTCGCCGAGTTGGAGGCAAGCGCCAACGAGCGCACCAGCACGATGATCGCCGATGCCGAGCAGAAGCTCGCCGAGGCCACCACCAAGCGCAAGGAAGCCCTGGAGTTCCAGGCCGCCGTCGCGGAGCGGCTGACCGCCAGCCACACGGTGCTGCAGGAGGCCATGGCGAAGCTCGGCAGCGCACTGGATACCGAACCCGAGCCAGAGGGCGAGAACGAAGCCGAGACCGAGGCCGCGATGTCATGATCGTCGGCGGCCGGGCCGGGATGCCTCCCCGGCCAGATCGTTGGCGCCGGACGCCCGTCACAACCAGCCACGGATGATCATCGATCGTCCGTGGCTGGCTTGCGTTGAGATGTCCTGCTGTCCCCGAAGTGAGCCCAAGGGCGCCGCGGGTGCCGAATACGCACCGAGGGCGTCCTT
>WHSS01000209.1 GCA_009379975.1 Actinophytocola sp. | reverse complement strand
GCGGAGGCGGAGGGATTTGAACCCCCGGTCGGTTGCCCGACGCTCGCTTTCAAGGCGAGTGCATTAGGCCGCTCTGCCACGCCTCCTTACCTGATCGAGGGTAGCGGGTGCGCCGATCAGGCATACCTTGTGGTCTCCGAGCTACCGCGAGTGCATCGAAAGCTGACCCGACCGAGATGGTGAAGGTGCTTGTCAGAGGCCGTATAGAGGAGCATGCTGAAGTTCTGAACGGGTGGTCCGACCCGCTAGAGGTGCACCATCAGCGCACCGGCGGGCCTCCTTCCCGGGGAAGGTCAGGTGGTTCAGTGTCGAATGATCTCTCGCGGTTGGTTGCCAACTGTGACCCCACGCCTGGTTCGGGATAAGACGGACCGGACGCGATCGTGAGCAGTTGACTTAAGCGGGAATCGTATTGATGCGCCGCACGTCCCTCGCGCACATCGACGGTGTTCAGGCCTGCGTCGGCACGGGTCATCCCAAGCCAGCAGCGCCAGCCGCCGGCCCGCATGCAGCTAACCGCCCGTTATAACTACTACACAACCTGGGTGCGGCGTTCCGGTTCGACAGCACGGGCGCCGCACCCAGGCGCGTGTTGGGACCCCGCGGTGAGCCCAAGGTCACCTTCGGTGCCATATAGGCACCCATGGCACCTTGGTTCCGGCTGAAAGCTACGCAAATCGGACGACCGCGCGAGCCCGCGCGCTGTGACAAGTTCAGCGCGCGGGCCCGCCGCCGGTGCTACTTACTTCGGCAGGTCGTGGTCGTGATTGTGACCGTGCTGGTTGCGGTGCGAATGAGTGTCATGCACCTTCTCCGCCGACCGCTGCTCCGCGACCTGCTTCTTGGGCTTCTTGTGACCCGGCTGCACACCGTTGACGCTCTCGGTGCTCATCGCGTAGATGCCGATCGCCCACGCCATCGCGTCGCCGTTCACGTCGAGCGAGACGTGGTCGACGTTGCTGAGCGTGTCGCACTCCTGGTGGTAGCAAGCGTCATACGCCACACCGGCTTCGCCGCCCCACTTCGCGGCCTGCGCCTCGGTCTTGCTCACTTCGGCGCCGGTGAACAACCCGCCCGAAGGAATCCCGACCGCGATGAACGGGCCGTAGTCCGAGCGCCCGGTGAAGTCGGTGCCCTCGGTCTCGGTGCCGTTGCCTTCGATGAAGTCCGCGAGCTCCGACTCGATCGCGCCGGAGCCTTCTGGCCCGGGACCGGCGCCGATGCCGTCCGAGTCGTCGCCGTCGTAGACGAAGTAGCCCGCGTTCGGCGAGCCGATCATGTCGAAGTTCAGATACATCGCGATGTCCAGCTGCTCATCGGCGCTGAGGTTCTCGACGTAGTACTCCGACCCGAGCAGGCCCAGCTCCTCGGCGCTCCACCAGGCGAAGCGCACCGCGTTGTTCGCCTTCGGCTTGCCGCCGAGCGCGAGGGCCGTCTCCAGCAAGGCACCGGAGCCGGTGCCGTTGTCGTTGATGCCCGGGCCTGCCGCGACGCTGTCCAGGTGAGCCCCGGCCATCACGACGTTGTCCCGCGCACCGCGCTTGGTCTCCGCGATGACGTTGTAGGTGGTGCGATCCTCGGTGATGCCGGTGATCTCGACGGTGGCGTCCTCGCCGGCCCGCGCGACCAGCGCCTGCCCGTCCTCGTTGGTCATTCCGCCGCTGGGGATGATGCCGACATCGGGGTCACCGAGCGTGCCGTTGACCGGCCCGTCGATGTGGTTGTAAATCAGCGCGGCGACCGCGCCCGCCTCGCCCGCGAACTTCTGCTTGTCGGCGAAGGTGCACGCACCCCGGCTGATCAGCGCGATCTTGCCCGCGACATCGACGCCGTCGTAGTCGGAGGCCTCGCAGCCGGGAGTTTCGTCGACCGGCACCGCGGCGAGCGGCGCGGTGATACCACCGGCGGGGGTGGACGGGCTGTAACTCATCCGGATGACGTCGTAGTCCTGCCCTCCGCTGGTCAGTGACTCCGCGGTGGTCTCGTCGTAGACGAACGGGAACTCCTGGCGGGTGACGTCGTAGCCCGCGCCTTCCAGCTTCGTCGCGATGTACTCGGCGGACTTGGCGTGCCCGTCGGTGCTGGCGGCCCGATTACCGCCGGTCTGGTCGGCGAAGCGCTGGAACGCGATGAGGTGCTTGTTGACCTTCTCCGCGCTAACGGCTCCGACCAAGTCCTTCGCCAACTTGTCGTCGGTCTTCGACTCGGCCACCGCGGCTGATCCCGTGGTGAGGACCAAGGCGGCACTCGCGGCGACCGCTGTCGCGACCGCGAGCTTTCTCCTGATGGCTGGCATACAGAAACTCCCCTGACTCGTGATTAGGTCACCGGTCGCGGGGGCCCCAGTTCACTCGAAAGAGGACACGCGTCCGGTGAACGCTCACTTTAGAGTGATCACTGTCAACTTCAAGGGGCCATCCGTAGGTAATTTCCGGTGGCCGCGAAGCCCGGCCACCGGCCGACTACCCTTGTCAGCCATGCATGCGATCACCATCAGCGAGCCAGGCGGACCGGAAGTACTCACCTGGGCGGAGGTGCCCGACCCCGAACCCGGCCATGGCGAGGTACTGATCGACATCGCCGCGTCGGCGGTCAACCGCGCCGACCTGCTGCAACGGCAAGGTCACTACCCGCCACCACCCGGGGCGAGCGAATACCCCGGCCTGGAATGTTCCGGCACCGTCATCGGCGTCGGCGACGGCGTCGACGGCTGGCAGGAAGGCGACGAGGTGTGTGCCCTGCTCGCGGGCGGCGGCTACGCCGAGAAGGTCGCCGTGTCCGCCGGTCAGCTGCTCCCTGTGCCGGGCGAGGTCGAGTTGGTCGCCGCGGCGGGGCTGCCCGAGGTGGCATGCACGGTGTGGTCCAACGTCGTGATGCACGCTCGGCTCGCCGAGGACGAACTGCTCCTCATCCACGGCGGCGCGGGCGGCATCGGCACCCACGCGATCCAGGTCGCCAAGGCGCTCGGCGCCCGGGTCGCGGTGACCGCGGGCGACGACGAGCGGCTGGAACGCTGCGTGCAACTGGGCGCCGACATCGCGATCAACTACCGCGAGCAGGACTTCGTCGAGGTCATCCGGGCCGAGGCCGGTGGTGCGGACGTGATCCTCGACGTGATGGGCGCGTCCTACCTCGACCGCAACGTCGACGCGCTCGCCACCGGCGGCAGGCTCGTCATCATCGGCCTGCAAGGCGGCCGGAAGGCGGAGCTGAACCTCGCGAAGCTGCTCGGCAAGCGCGCCAGCGTCGCGGCGACCACCCTGCGCGCCCGTCCGATCGAGGAGAAGGCCGCGATCGTCGCCGACGTGCGCGAGCGGCTGTGGCCCCTGGTCGAACAGGGCTCGGTCATGCCCATCGTCGACGAGGTCATCCCGCTGCCCGACGCCGCGGCGGCGCACCGGGCGCTCGAAGCGGGCGGGATCTTCGGCAAGATCCTGCTCGCCGCCCACTCCTGACGGCCGAGCGCGGCGTCAGCGCAGCACGTCCAGCGCGGCCATGAGCTGGTTGACGTCATAGTCGTTGCTGTAGTGCGCGAGCCCGATGCGCACCGCGCCACCGACCTCGCCGACGCCAAGGGAGGCGAACACCCCGTCGGTGCCGTCATCGGCGAAGGCGCATACCCCGCGCGAAGCCAGATGCTGGACGACATCGCCGGCCTTGCCGCCCGAGACGGTGAACGCGAGCACCGGGATGCGCCGGATCGCCGCACCGATCACCATCACGTGCCGCAGGGCCTGCAACTCCGAGGTCATGCGCCCGAGGAGGCCGCCCGTGTGACTCTTGACCGAGGCGATCGAGGTCATCAGCCGCTCCCGGCGGGACCCCGTCGCCGAGTCGTCCATGCCCGCGAGGAAGTCGATCGAAGACACCAGCCCGGCGAGCAAAGGGTACGAGTGCCTGCCGAGTTCGAGGCGTGCCGGGCCGCGGGCGTTCTTCTCGAGCGAGACCGGCCGCAGCTTCTCGAGCAGGCTCGGATCGCGGAACACCAGCGCACTGACCGCCGGCCCGCCCCACGACAGCGCCGAGAGCGCGAGCACATCAGCCCCGCTCGAAGCGATATCGAGCGGGGCGAACGGCGTCACATACGAGGCGTCGACCACGACCAGCGCGCCGACCCGCTTGGCGATTTCGGCGACGGTCGGCACATCGGGTCGCGTGCCGACCGAGCCCGCGGCCGCGGTGAGCGCGACGGCCTTCGTTCTCGCCGAAACCAGGCTCTCGTACTGCCACGCGGGCAGCTCGCAGGTTTCGATGTCGATCTCGCTCCAGCGGACGGTGCCGCCGACCCGCCGCATCGCGCGCAGCCAAGGGTCCTGGTTACCCACCTCGTCGAGGCGCGAGACCACCACCTCGTCGCCGAGTGTCCATTTCTCCGAGAGCGCATCGGCCAGCCGCTGCAGCATTACCGCGGAGCTGGGCCCGAGCACGACACCCGCCGGATCGGCCCCCACCAGATCGGCGATGGCCTTGCGGGCGGCTGCCACGATGCTTTCCGCGCGGCGAGACGCCGGGAACACCCCGCCCGGACTTGACACCGGTGCGCGCATGGCGGTCGCGACCGCGGAGGCGACCTGCTCTGGAACCAGCACGCCGGCAGCACCGTCGAGGTGGATCCAGCCGTCGCCCAACGCAGGGTACAGTCCCCGAATTCGAGCGATATCGAACGGCATGACAACACCGTACGGACGTTACGATCACGCAACGGCCGGGGGCACACATGAATCGACCGGGACGCTGCACGACCGCTACGCTCGGAAGCAAGCATCGATTCCCGTCCGCGTTCACTCACGCGCGCATACGCCAGGATGGAGCACATGACTGAGCCGAGAAGCCCGTATTCCGACACGACCGGTAACGAGTCGAAGGATCAGTCACACCACGTGGTGGTTGTCGGCCCCGACGGCTCCCCGGTCGGCACCGCACGCATCCCGGCCGACGCCGACTCGGAGGAGCAGGAAGGCGTCGGCAGCCTGGTCGAGGAGCCTGCCAAGGTGATGCGCATCGGCACCATGATCAAGCAGCTCCTCGAGGAGGTCAGGGCCGCTCCGCTCGACGACGCCAGCCGCAACCGGCTCCGCGAGATCCACGAGACCTCCATCAAGGAGCTCGAACAGGCGCTGGCGCCCGAGCTACAGCAGGAGATGGAGCGCCTGATCGCACCCTTCACCGATGACACCACGCCGTCGGACGCCGAGTTGCGTATCGCGCAGGCGCAACTGGTCGGCTGGCTGGAGGGCCTCTTTCACGGGATCCAGACCGCCCTGTTCGCGCAGCAGATGGCGGCAAGGGTGCAGCTGGAGCAGATGCGCAAGGGCCTTCCCGCGGGCAGCGGGCACGGCGGCATGACCCTCGGCGGCGAGCAGCACCACGGCGTCACCGGCACCGGCCAGTACCTGTAGCGAGCGCCGCCGCCGCGGTTGAGCGAGTGTGACGTCGGGGCAATAGGTTCGGCTCGTTGTCACACTCGCGCGACCCCCGCCGCGCGATCAGCTCAGTGCAGCTTCGGGCCGTAGCCGCCGTGGCGGTAGGCGAGCCGGGAGATCGAGTGCATCTGCTCGTCGTCGTTGCTCTCGATCAACCGGAACTGCCCGGTGACGCGGTGCGCCGCGCGGTCGCAGAACGACGTCGCGATGAACGCCTCCTGGCCCGAAGCCGCCACGCCCTGGTCCTCGAACAGCGCCGTCGTGCGGGAGATGGTCGCCACCTGGGCGTAGATGTCGCACGCCGCGTCGGCGATGCGTTTCTGCTGCCGCTGTTTGAGCTGGACGTCTTTGCCGTGCTCGCGCAGCAGCCGCTCGACGGCGGCCCGTAGCTGCTTCGTCTGCCCGGCGACCGCGCCGGCCTGCTCGGACAGCTCGGGGTGCGCGGTTTCCAGTTGCGCCGGCCGCAGCGTCCGGGTGACCCTGCCCCGCACGAACTCCGCGATGGTGCCGATCGACCTGATCGGGTCAGCCAGGTTGATCTTGCGCAGGTCTTCGAACTCCTCGGCGACGACCTTCATCCCCGACAGCGCGACGAACGCCCGCAGCACGTCATTTGCGCCTTCGAAGATCGGGAAGATCCTGGTGTCCCGCAACGTCTTCGCGATCGGCGAGTCCGCCATGTACGCGGTGCCGCCCATCAACTGGAAGACCCGGTTCACCGCGTACCAGTTGAACTCGGTCGCGGACACCTTCGACATCGCGGACTCCAGTGAGTAGTCATCCACCCCCGCGTCGACCAGCCCCGTCGTGAGATACGCCAGCGACTCCAGCCCGTAGAGGTAGGACACCATCCAGCCGATCTTGTCCTCGACCAGCTCGAACTCGGCGAGCGGCATGCCGAACTGCTCGCGGTTGTTCGTATACTCGATGGCCTGCTTGAGCAGCACCTTCGTGCCGCCGACCACGCCGGTGCCCAGCGACATCCGCCCGTTGTTCAGCGTCGACATCGCGATGCGGAAGCCCTCGCCCGGCTCGCCGAGCACGTTCTCCTTGGGCACCCGCACGTTGTTGAACGTCAGCTTGCGCAGGTCGTTGCCGAGCAGGCCGAGCGTGTCGAAGCGGTGCGGCGCCTCGAACCCGTCCATGCCCTTCTCCAAGATCAGCGCGACGTGGCCGTTCTCACACTTGGCGAACACCGTCACGACGTCCTTTCCGCCGTTGCCGATCCAGCGCTTCTCCCCGTTGAGCACGAACGACCCATCCGCCTGCTGCTCGGCGTAGGACTCGACGTGGTAGGCGTCCGATCCTGCATTGGGTTCGGTCAACCCGAACGCGGCGAGCTTGCGGCCCGCCGCGAGATCCGGCAGGAACCGGGCCTTCTGATCGTCGTCGCCGAACATGTGGATCGGCTTCATCCCGATGGACTGATGCACGCCCATCACCACCGAGAGCGTTGCGTCGTAGCCGCCGAACTCCTCCATGACCCGGCAGTAGCCGGTCTGCGAAAGCCCCTTGCCGCCGTATTCCTCAGACACGTAGAGCCCGAGCAGCCCGCGTTCACCGAGGCCGGCGATGATGTCGTCGCCGACCCATCGGTCGCGCTCGACCTGCCAGGGGTCGTACTCGGCGTCCAGGAACTCATGGGCCGACGAGATCAGTTCGTGCACCGTGCGCGACTCATCGCGGGACAGCGCGGGGAACGGGAAGACGAGCTCGTCGGGCAGCGCACCGGCGAACATCGACTTCGCGAACGACGACACGGGCTTGTCGCGCTGCTTCGCGTCGGCCGATGCGGTTTCGGCGGTGGGCTGTGCCGTGGGGCGCTCGGTCATGCCCCCGATCATCGCCGAACCCGCCGGGAGTCGCCTGCCGGATCGGCGATTCGTGCTACCAGCTTCGCTCGTGCGTGAAACACCTTGCAGGGGCAGCCCTCAGCACTCACGACACCACCCGCGTGGGTCGTGAGTGCTGACGCTTGCGGGGGCACTCACTTCCACGCACGACTACGACGTCGGCGCGTACACCGCCTTGGCGAGCTCGAGCTTGGCTTGCCCGCACGACGCGATCGTCTCCTGGTCGAAGCCACCGGCCGTCGGTCGCTCGGGGACTTCGGAGAAGTTGTCGACCAGCGTCCACTCGGAGCCCAGCTCGATCAGCGAGCGATGCTTCGTGGCGTAGTAGTCGGGGCTGATCGAGAACGCGACCCCGCTCGCACCGGCAGCGGCCGCGGCCATGTGCACGTGGAAGCGGGTCGTGAGCCAAGTCTGCTCGGCCGAGACCGGCAGGCCCCTGTCCCAGACGTCGGCGAACGGGTAGAACCGCACACCGGGAAACTGCTGCTCAAACAAGCCGTAGATGTCGCGGTCGATGCGCGGAATGCCCTCGACCACGCACACGTGCTCCGGCTTCACCCGCCATTCGCGCAAGGTGGACAGCACCGCGCCGGCGAGCGCGCCCGCACCGACGTGGTTCATGTCCGACTGCACGCAGAGCATCACGTCGGGTGCGGGTTCGTCCGGCCATGCCTGCGCCGGGGTGGTCATCTTCTCCCGGCCAAGGGACAGAAACGCGTCGTCGACGCCCGTCGTCGTGCCGAGCAGTTCGGCCGACGCGGCGTCCCGCATGTCGACGACCTCGAACCGGTCAGCCAGCGCCCGCAGCAACGGGGCGGCGGTGTCTG
>WHSS01000112.1 GCA_009379975.1 Actinophytocola sp. | reverse complement strand
TACATGCCCTGGTTCTCTGACCGCGCGGGGTCCCCTGACGACTCGCGCATAACGCCACCAGCGATGTTGCCTTCCGCCTCGAGTGACGACGTCGGCACCCCGACCTCAATGATTTCGCGGCTCAATAGCCCGGCCTGCACGCACCCCTGTCAACGCTTCGCTGCGCCCTCACGGAACACCAACGCATGACTCGGGGCCACCGCGGATCGCTACTCCTTCGATGCAGAGCTCTCACATCTCCTTCTCCATGCCGGATTATCCCGGCGCTTTCCACTCGCTCAATCGCGGCGGCGGCGACGGCGCGGGTTGTCACCTACACCATGTGCGGCGAGCAGATCGCTCACCGACGTGCCCTGGCTGTGCGAACCAGCGGGATCGGGCGGTGGCGGCTCGGGCGGTTGCGCTTGCCGGCGGGAATGCCTGCCGACGGGCGGCTGCGGGGGCTCGGCGTCCTCGGGATCCGGCTTGCGCCTGCGGCCGCCGGGCTTGCCTTGCCGCTGGATGTCGCGCGCCTGCGGCGGCAGGGTCCGGTTCGGCTCACTCGCGCCTCGGGAGCCGTTACCCCCATAGGATTCGCCGCCATAGAAACCGTTGCCGCCGTAAGACTCGTCGCCGTATGAGCCGTCGCCGTATGAGCCGTTGCCGTATGAGCCGTTGCCATACGAGGCGCTTTCGTAGCTGCCGCCGCCGAAGAAGCCGTCGTCGTAAGTGCCGTTGGAATGACTGCCGCTGGCATGACTGCCGCTGGAATGACTGCCGCTGTCGCGGGAACCGTCCGCCACCGGGGTCTGCGGCGTGAACGCCGAGAAGCTGCTCTCCGGTTCATGGCGCGTCGCCGAGGGCTGCTCCAGGGCCGCACCGCGCCAACCGCCTCCCAAGCCCCCATCCAGCACCGCGGCGAGAGTACCGCTGTCGGCGGGATCGAGAGGCTCGCTCGCGCCGTTGCGGCGCGGGCGAGCGGCGCGGCTTGGCGGCGGCCGCGATGATGGTGGTGGTGGTGGTGGTGGCGGTGGCGGCGGCGAGGCGCTGGTCACGGGTTCGTCCGGGGGTTCGTCCGAGAACGGCGAGAACCCGGCAGGCTCTTCCCTTGCCTGCTCCTGGCGTGGCTCGCGATGGTCCTCCCAGCGGGCACTCCGGCCGTGGTCCAGCCATGGGTCATGCTCCGGAACCTCCGTGGCAGGCTGGAACAGCTCCGCGACGCCTTCCGCACGCTGCGGCGGCTCCTGGCGGGCGAAAGGTTGGGCGCCGGGCAACCCCGAAGTGATCACCCGGGAGATCAGCTCGGTACGTTGCCCGGCCATCTCTTCGTGCGAGTGGAACTGCTGTCCGGAAACGATGCGCGGCTGATCGCCGAACGCCGAGGAATCCACGCCCGGCGGCAATGCCGCTTGCTCTTCACGCACCGACCGCATCCGCGTCGACTGCGCCGTCAACGCGACGCGCTCGTAGAAGACTTCACCACCCATGAGCTGACGCAAGCTCTCCCGCAGCGCGATGACCTCGTTGCGCAACTCCTGAAAGCCCTGGTCCCCTTGATCGACCTTGCGGCGGGCCGCGAGTTCCACCTCGAGCTCGTACTCCCTGCGCGCGGCGACCTCGCGTTCGAGCTCGAGCTCGTAGACGGCCTGCGCCTCGGCCATCGACTCACGGGTCTTCTCGACCTGCTTGCGGTATCCGGTGGCGAGAAAGGCGCCCAGCAGCGCGGCCCACAATCCCGCGATGATGCCGAGGCGAAGCCAGCGAGAGTCCTCGGTGAAAACCAGCAACCCGGTGGCGGCGACGGCGAAGGTCAAGCCCGCGATGAGCAACGGCCGGGTCGTATCGCGGCCGCGCGAAGTGCCTCGCACGCCAGTCATGCCGTAGAGGGTACCTGCTGGTTACCGACTCGATACCTTGCTGGTATGAAATCTACGGACGTTCGTCCGAACCGCCCAGTCGATCACGCTCCGCTTGTTCGGGTGTACGGCAGCTGTGCTCGAGCCATAACGCGGCCGCGACCAGCGCCGCCGCGCACAACGCGCCGATGATCGCACTGGGAAGGTCTTCTCGAGCGGCCACCAGGTAACCGGCCCGCATGGCGAGGAAGACGAGCGCACCGAGCCACGCACCCAGCATGAGCATGCCGAACAACGACGACGCCTTGGCCAGGATCACCGCGCGCGACACCAGCAGCGCCTGTATCAACCGGCCTGCCCGGACCCGGTCTCGAATCCAGACCGCGAACGCGACCTCGGCGATCGCGAGGACCAGCAGCAGCACGCCTGCCAGCCTCGGTACCCCCGCCATCGCGCCGTAGGCGAGGTCGAAGGTCACATAACCCACACCGATGCCGGCCAGCGCCGCGAGGGCGAGGTCGTTGAGCCGCGTGAAGTGCACTACGCCAGGGTATGGGTTCTTCACCGGAGCCGGAGATCGTCCCTGCGGCGGACCCCGGCACGCTCAACGGCTGGCAGGGCGGCGAGCAGATCCGCCACGCGACCGTGGCCGGGCACCACCGCTTCGGCGTCGATCTCGAGCCACGGGATCAGCACACTCGCCCGCTGGGGCGTTCCCGGGTGAGGCAGGAGCAGGTCCGGCGCGTCCGACGTGACGCCGTCGACGGTCACGATGTCGACGTCGAGCGTCCGCGGCCCCCAGCGTTGTTCCCGGGTGCGACCGGCGGCCTCCTCCAGCGCCTGGGCGGCCCACAGCCAGTCCCAGTGACTCGCGGTGACGTCGTCGACGACACAGATCGCGTTGAGGAAACGCGGCTGTTCGGTCACGCCCCACGGTTCGGTCTCGTACACCCGCGAAACGGCGACGAGCACAACGGACGGCCCGCGGAGCCCATCCAAGGCCAGTTGCAGGTAGGCCAGCCGGTCGCCGAGGTTCGACCCGAGCGAGAGCACCGCACGAGTCATGCCGGACGCTCCCGGTAAGCGGTCACCGCCACATCGGCGAAGGTATGCGGGATCGGTGCGGACGGCTTGTGCACGGTGACTTCGGCGGCCTCGATGCGGTCGTCGGCCATGACGGCGTCGGCCAGCTTCGCCGCGACGGTCTCGATCAGATCGGAGGGCTCGCCGCTCACCAGATCGACGGCGAGGTCCGCCAGCCCGCCGTAGTCGATCGTGTCGGCAAGCGAGTCGGACCGGGCCGCGGCGGCGAAGTCCGTCCACACCACGATGTCGACGACGAATTCCTGGCCGTCGTGCTTCTCGTGATCGAACACCCCGTGCCTGCCGAAGACTTGCAGCCCGCGCAGCGCGATGCGGTCGCCCTCGGGTGGGCGCCCGTGACTCACGGGGCGACCCCGTCGCGCCATGCCGCCGCGACGCGGACCGCGTCAAGCGAAGGGCCGACGTCGTGTACGCGTACTCCCCACGCGCCGTTGGCGGCCGCCAGCGTCGACACCGCCGCCGTGGCGTCCTCCCGGGCGGCGGGCGGGCGCATCCCGCCATCGGCGTCGGCCAGTAGCGAACCGAGGAAACGTTTGCGGGAAGCACCGACCAGCACCGGAAAGCCCAAGGAGATCAGGGCGCTCAGCCGGTTGAGCAGCGCCCAGTTGTGCTCGGCCGTTTTCGCGAAGCCGATACCAGGGTCGAGTATGAGCGCATCGGCGGAGACGCCGGCCGCCAACGCCTCGTTCACGCGCTCCAGCAGCTCGTCGTGGACTTCGGCGACCACGTCGTCATAGCTCGCCAGCGAATCCATCGACCGGCTGTGACCGCGCCAATGCATCAGGATCCACCGCACCCCGGCCTCGGCCACCACCTTGGCCATGCCGGGATCGGCCAGCCCGCCCGAGACGTCATTGATCACCGACGCGCCTGCCTCGAGGGCGGCAGCGGCGACGGCGGCCCTCGTGGTGTCGACCGAGACCGCTATGCCCTCCGCCGCGAGCGCCTTGATCACCGGCACCACCCGGGCCGCCTCGACATCGGCGGCGACCCGCTCGGCACCCGGCCGGGTCGACTCACCGCCCACGTCGACGAGATCCGCGCCCAGCCGCGACATCTGCCGCGCGTGCGCCAGCGCGTCGTCGAGGTCAAGATAGCGGCCGCCGTCGGAGAAAGAGTCCGGCGTGACGTTCAGTACGCCCATGACGACGCACCTGCCCGGCCTGCCGATCGCCGAGGTCACCGGCGCGCCCTGATCAGGTCGAGCGCCTCGGCACGGGACACGGCCGACGTCTTCAACAGCCCCCTCACGGCGGAGGTCGTGGTGCGCGCGCCCGGCTTGCGGATGCCCCGCATCGCCATGCACAGGTGCTCCGCCTCGATGACGACGATCACCCCGCGCGGCATGAGCTTGCGCGCCAGCGCGTCGGCGATCTGCGAGGTCAGCCGCTCCTGCACCTGCGGCCGCTTGGCGTAGAGGTCGACCAGCCGGGCCAGCTTCGACAGCCCGGTGACCCGGCCCCGTTCGTCCGGGATATACCCGACGTGCGCCACCCCGTGGAATGGCACCAGGTGGTGTTCACAGTTATGCGTTAAGTGCCCGTTCACGAGGAATGTCGGATATGGGTCACATGTGAAGCTGTAGACGGTGTGTGGCTTGGTTCCGGTAGCGGTGACCGGCTCGACCGACTCAACCTGGACGTACTCCGACTCGACCAGGTCCGTGGCGTAGTCACCTTGCGGGAAGCCGTGCTTGCGTAACCAACTGTCGGCGATATAGAGCTGCGAGGCGGTGTTGATCCTCGGAGAGAATCGCGCACCGATGATGGTCGCCAGGTCTTCCAGAAATGGAACGTTGCGACTAGTGATGATGCGTCCGTCGCTTCGCTTCGACCGGAATCCGTCGCCGTCGACGTAGCCGTCAAGGAAGCCGTTGAACGTCTCCAGGTTGTTGAGCACCACCATCGGGAAGCGCTGCCTCTGGTGGTGGGCGTCGCCGCCGACGTACTGGCGCATCACGTCAGCGAGGTACGACGACACGACCCGCACGCGGAATCCCGCGACCATCCGGTTGAGATATCCGGATGGGCGCTCGACCGGCTCGAGCTTCGCGTCGATACCGAAGCTACGGTGCAGCGACTCCGCGAACTTCTTCGCGTACTCCTCGTCGTTGACCACCAGGGACACGTACCGGTCCGCGACCGTGCCGTCCGCACACACCGTCCCGATGACATAGCCGAAGTCGTAGCCGAGCGTCGGCTCCCATCGGTCACGGCAGAGCTTGCGGGCCGGGGTCCACTCGATGAACATCCCCGCGACGTCCTTGGCCTCCATCCAGCCTTGTGGCGTCGCAAGGGGGTGGTCAGGCGTGACCCTGAATCGTCCACATTCAGTCGTCACCTCGACCAGCTCGCGCGTCTGGTGTGAGCTGATGTGGGTCACCGTGGTCTTGGCGACGTTTCCGCCCGCGAGCGTCCACAGCTCGTCGCCGACTACGACCTCCCGCGCCTGCTTCCGCCCCCCGACGGCGTTGACCGTTTGCTTGCTCGGCACACAGGTCGAATACAGCGGGATGTCGGTGACCAGCACGAGCTCTTCGTGGCTCTCGTCGAAGGTCCGGTCGAGCACGTCGGCCGGGTCGGTGTGCAGCCCGGCGAACATCTCCCGGTACGCGCGCGCCACCCGCGCAGGCGTCTCGATCAGCCCTTCCCGGTCCGGATTCTCGCCACAGGCGATCAGCAGCTCACGCACGGCCTTCTCGGCGCGCGCGGCATCGAACACCGGGCCGCCCGCAGGCTCGATCACGGTGTCGTACTCGCTGCTTTCCAGCCGCAAGCGCGGGTGCTCAGCGTTGATGTTGACCGTCCTGCTCGTCGAGGCCCCGCCGGTGGTGACCACCGCCCTGACCGCCCTGCCCCTCCGGCCAGGTGGCGGGTCGCCATCCGGGAGGAGCACCGTAGTTCGGCGGCCCACCCGTCGGGCCCGGCCCTTGCTGACCGTGCGGCCGGTGTTGCCAGCCATCCGGTGGCGGGTTGTTGCCGTTGGGCCCGCCCCGTGGCGCGCCACCGTTCGGCACGCCCTGCGGCGGCGGACGATACGCATACGGGTTGTCGCCGGGTGGCGGCCCAGCGGGCACCGGCGGCGCGGGCTCGCCCCGCTGCGGGTCACCGGGCACGCCGCCGGCCTCGGCCTCACCCGGGTACGGCGCGGGCGCCGATGGCACCGGCGCGGGCTCGGGCTCCTGGCCCGGTGGGGGCCACGGCTCGCCACGCTCGGTCGCGATCTCACGCGGCGTCTTGATGGGTGGCTTGTCCGACGGCTTGCGCTCACCGAACTCGTTGAACACGGTGATCCGCGGGCGCTTGTGCACCCTGGCGAAGATCCGCTCCAGGTCCTTGCGGTGCAGCGTCTCCTTCTCGAGGACCTCGTACACCAGGTCGTCGAGCACGTCGCGGTAGGTGGAGAGCACCTCCCACGCCTCGGTGTGCGCGGTCTCGATCAGCTTGCGGACTTCTTCGTCGATCTCGTGCGCGACTTCCAGCGAGTAGTCGGCTTCCTTGCCCGCCGACCGGCCGAGGAACGGGTCGCCCTGCTCGTGGCCGTACTTGACGGCGCCGAGCCGCGCGCTCATGCCGTACTCCTTGACCATCGCCTTCGCGATCTTGGTGGCCTGCTCGATGTCCGACGAGGCGCCGGTCGTCGGCTCGTGGAAGACCAGCTCCTCCGCGGTCCGCCCGCCCATCGCGAACACCAGCCTGCCGATCATCTCCGAGCGCGTCATCAGCTCCTTGTCGTCCTCCGGGACGAGCAGGGCGTGCCCGCCGGTACGACCGCGCGGCAAGATCGTCAGCTTGTAGACCGGCTCGATGTCCGGCATCGCCCACGCGGCCAGCGCATGCCCGCCCTCGTGGTAGGCCGTGATCTTCTTCTCCTTCTCGGAGATGATCCGGCTCTTGCGCGCCGGCCCGCCGATCACCCGGTCGACCGACTCCTCCAGCGCCGCGTCGTCGATGACGGTGCCGTGCTGCCGCGCGGTGAGCAACGCGGCTTCGTTGAGCACGTTGGCCAGGTCCGCACCGGACATCCCGACGGTCCGCTTGGCGAGGCCTTCCATGTTCGCGTCCGCCGCGATCGGCTTGCTCTTGGCGTGCACCTTGAGGATCGCCCGCCTGCCTCGCAGGTCCGGCGCCGACACCGGGATCTGCCGGTCGAACCGGCCGGGCCGCAGCAGCGCGGGGTCGAGGATGTCGGGCCGGTTGGTGGCCGCGATCAGGATGATCCCGCCACGCGCGTCGAAGCCGTCCATCTCGACCAGCAACTGGTTCAGCGTCTGCTCGCGCTCGTCGTGGCCGCCACCGAGGCCTGCGCCACGCTGGCGCCCGACCGCGTCGATCTCGTCGACGAAGATGATGCACGGCGCGTTCTGTTTGGCCTGCTCAAAGAGGTCCCGAACGCGGCTCGCACCCACTCCTACGAACATCTCGACGAAGTCGGACCCGGAGATCGTGTAGAACGGCACCCCGGCCTCACCGGCGACGGCACGCGCCAGCAGGGTCTTACCGGTGCCCGGCGGGCCATAGAGCAGCACGCCCTTGGGGATCTTCGCACCGAGCGCCTGATAGCGGCCGGGATTCTGCAGGAAGTCCTTGATCTCGTCGAGTTCCTCGACGGCTTCATCCGTGCCTGCCACGTCGTCGAACGTCGTCTTCGGCATGTCCTTGTTCAGCTGTTTGGCCTTGGACTTGCCGAAGTTGAGTACCCGGTTACCGCCGCCCTGGGAGTTGTTCATCATCCAGAACAGCAACAACAGCAGCAGGCCGAGTGGGATCAGGTAGAAGAGCATCTGACCGAAGAACGACTCTTGCGTCACCTCGGTGTTGACCTTGACGCCGCTGTTGTCGATCAGCTGGTTGTAGATCTCGCCGGAGGCGCGCGCGGGGTACTGCGCGATCAGCTTGTTCGTCGACTCGCCCTCTACCTGGATCGAGGACTTCAGGGTCAGCAGGAGCTCCTGCTCCCGGTCCTTCATCTCGGCTTCCGTGACGTTGCCGGACGAGACCTGCTGCATCGCTTGCGAGGTCGGCACCTCGGAGTGGTCGCGATTGCCTTCCGTCAGCGTCGAGACAAGCAAATAGACGCCAACCGCGATGGCAATCCACATCAGGGGGTTTCTGAGCAGGCGCTTTCGGTCCATGCGAATCGGCCTTGACGGCCTTGACCCTCCCTGAGTGACCTGACGAAATTTCGATGCCGGTGCTCGTGGCAGCTGGCGAACCGCGGCAATGCCGGCCAACGCCGACTTCACCTCTGTTCAGGGTACCGCCCAGGCTCGCAACGACACCGCCCACTCGCTTCAAGCACAACGGCCGACGGAACGGGAGGGTTCCCGGCGGGCACTCACCGCGCCTGCGCGGACACCTCACTCATCATGTCCGCGAGCCTGGTGCGCAGCGTCTTGGCGTCCGCGGGCGAGAGCGTGACCCACTCGTGGCCGTCCCGTCCGGCGCGGGTGATGCTGAGGTATCGCCCGGTCACGGTGTCGAACCAGCCGAGCACCGGTGAGCGGAACTTGCGGCCCGCCTCATTCCTGGCGTTGACCGCGATCTGCCCGCCCCGCAGCCTCGGCTGGGCCGCGAGCAGCGCGTAGTCCTCCCTGGGGTTGCCCGCGGTGCGCTCGGAAAGCGGCCTGCGGGGCCGTTCCTGCTGACGCGGCGGCTTGCGTAGCCCGAACCTGCCCTTCTGCTCCGCGTCCGCCGTCGCTTCGGCCTGCCCGGTCGCGGCGACCTTCACCCGTGCGGGTGGCGTGCGCAGCGCGTCGTCGAGGGACAAGGTGACGGAGCGCTCGACGCCCCGCCGGGACGACGGCAACAGATTCACGATCTCGGAGACCAGCGCGTCGGGGAAGATTTCCCGTAGCCAGATCCCGTCGGCGTCCTGGGTGGCGAGCACCGCGGTCGCACCGTCGGTCGCCGCGAGCGCGGCCAGCGGCGCCGTATCCGGATCCGGGATGTGCACCGCGTCCACACTGAGCTGGTTCACCGCCAGCATCCGCAGCGCGGCGTCGAGCGCGGGATCAAGCCTGCCGTAGGAATCCTTGAGCCCCTGGGCGGAAAGTTCACGCCCCACCCGCTGCCGCAGCAGGCTGCGTTCGTCCATGGTCTCGCCGTGCGAGGGCACCCGCAGCGGGTACGGCTGCTCACCGAGCCGCTGTTCCTCCCACAGGATGTCGAAGGTCAGCGGGGTGAGAAACCGGGCGGCCATTCACGCCACCTCCCGGCGCGCCCAGGTCAGCATCTCGGTGACCCGCTGCCGCAACGCGGCAGCGTCGGCCGGTGCGATGGTGATCCACATCCGGCCGTCCGTGCCGGTGCTCGCCCGGGTGAAGTAACGGCCGGACTCGGTGTCGAACCAGCTCAGCACCGGCGATCGCGAACGCCCGCCCAGCACGGAACGCACGTTGGCGGCGATCTGCCCGCCCCGCAGCCTCGGCTGAGCGTGCAACCGTGCCAGCGCCTTACGTTCCTCGTCGGAGCCCGTGCCGTCCTTGCGCTGCATGAAGTCCGCGCCGGGTCCGGCCATCAGCTGATCCACCGGCACGGTGATCGAACGTTCCTTCCCGCGCGGCGCGGCGGGCAGCAACCCGACGATCGAGCTGACGAGCCCGTCGGAGGGCACGTCGTTGAGCCACAGGCCGTCGCCGTCCTGCACCGCGAGCAGTCCGATGCCGTCCATCGCGGCCGCCACCGCCAGCACGGCCTTGGTGTCGGTCTCGTTGACATGCACCGAGTCCACGCTGAACTCGGCGGCCGCCAGTACCCCGAACTGATCGACGAGCCGCCGCCCTGGTTTACCCTGCGCGTCGACGACGCCGCGTTCGGCCAGCGCCGCCATGGTCTGCCTGCGCAGCGACGCACGCTCGTCGACGGTCTCGCCATGCGAGTGCAGCTCCAGCGGATACGGCACCTCGCCCGCGCCACAGGACTCCCACAAGAAGTCGAACTCGATCGGGCTCAGCGGCTCGCCAACCGGCATCAATCAGTCCTCGTCGTCGGCGCCGATGACGCCGGAGGTGATCGCCTCACCAGGGCCGAAGAGCTCATCCGGGTCAGGCTCGATGAGGTAGGAGGCCTGCTCGTGCTCAGCTTCGGCGGCGCCTGCCATCCCGCCGCCTGCTCCGCCCATCCCGGCACCGCCGCCCATCGGCGCCACCGGCGGCGCCGCCTGCATCGCGGCCGCGTTGCCCTGCGCGAGCTGCCCCGCCTGCTGCCCAGGCGCATGTGCACCGGCACCGCCGCCACCCTGGTCGGTCGACGCGGTGACCGCATCCGAGGCCGTTGCCTCCCCTGCCGAGGTCACGTTCCCCGCCGTGAGCGGCTGCTGCTGCGTTGCGGGCTGCGGAGCCGTCGCCGACGGGTCACCGGTCTGCGGCGGCTGCCAGCTCGCCGGGTCCGCCACCGCGCCAGGCTGCCCGGTGACCGCACCGGTGCCGACCTGGGGGGACTGCCAACCTGCCGGGGCGGTCCCTCCCGCCTGCGGTGGAGCCGCACCCGGCGCGCCGCCCACCTCGGGCGGCTGCCAGCCGGCCTGCGGGGGTACCGGTGCCGGTTGCCCGGCTGTCTGCTCGCCGGTGGACGCCGCCGCGTCAGTTGCGTTAGTTGCGTTAGTTGCGTCCGATGGCGTCTGGGCATCTTCGGCTGGCTGCTCGCCCGGCTTCTTGCCGCCGGACTTGCCTGCGCCCTTGGCGATGGCTCGCACCCCGGCGATACCGGCGCCCGCACCGATCGCGGCGGCGCCGATGGTGCCCGCGGCACCGGGGCCCGACGCTGACGCCGACACCGCCGCCGTGCCGGAGGCCGAAAGCGGGCCGTGTGCCAAATTCGACACCGGCGCGGCCGTCCCTGGGTGACCGGCGAGCGGTGCGGCCGATCCCTGACCGCCGGCACCGCCGGAGGTCGGCGCGCCGACATTCACGCCGGGCGCTGCCGCGTTGATGTTGCCTTGAGCCGTGGAAAGGTTCGACCCGCCGTCACCGACGCCGAGCGATCCTCCGAAGCCGCCGGTACCGCCGCCACCGTAGTTGGTGCCGGTTATCGGCTTCATGCCGATCGACTCCGGGCCGAAGCTCGGGGTCGAGCCGTCGACCTCGCTCATCGACTTGGTGTAGGCATCCATGTAGGCCTGCTGCTCGGCCTGCACCGCGTTGGCCGCGTCCCATTCCGACTTGATGTCCTTCGCGCTCATCGCGGCCGGGTGGCCGGCGAGCATGCGGCCGATCTCGGAGTCGAAGTCGAACTCCTTGGGCGGCGGCATCTTCTTGACCTCGGCGGCGGCCGCCGCCTGCTCACTCATGCGCTTGCCCATGGTCCGCGCGGCGTCACCGGCCGTGCTGCTGGCATTGGCGACGCCGACGAGCGCGCCCTGCGCCGCTCCGGCGGCTTGCCCTACCCACGCACCGCCTAGCTGCGTGATGGCCTCGTACAGGGTCTCCGCGGCGTCGTGCAGGTCCTTGCCGTGACCGGTCCAGGTCTGGCCCATCGCGTCGGCGAAGCCGGGGTCGTTGTTGTTCACGGCGCCGTTGTAGAGCTGTGTGCTGCTCTGCGACGCCCAGTTCGGCGGGTTGGTGATCACACGGTCGTCACCGAAGAGGAAGTCGTCGGTGACACTGCGCGCCTGATCGACGATCTTCTCGGCGGACGAGGTGTCCCCGAGCGGGGCACCGCCGGTGCCCCGCGTGCCGGTGCTACCGCCGGGCATGCCTTCGTAGGAGTCAGTCATGGTTCCCCCTTCGCTGTCGCAAGTTCTCGGTTCTGAGGCAGACAGGGTCGGCGAGCAACACGCTTACGCCTTCCGCTGGAAGGACTCGATGCCCGCGGTTTCCATCTCGCCGTAGTTCTTGATCGCGGCGACGATGGCGCCCTCGACCGACTCGTACTGGGCGCGCAGATTGCGCAGGGCGGCCACATACGAGTCGTTGCCGCCGTTGGCGCGGTCCGAATACTTCATCGCGATCGCGCTGCCGACCGGGTTCGCCCCGAGGCGCGGCGCGGCACCAAGGGCGCCCGACTGCGTGATGAGATCGTCGACCTGGTCCTTACCGGAACGGATCTTGTTCAAGACGGTCTGGGCCGCGTCGGGATCGATACCGATCTGCCCAGTGGCGGCCGCGTTCGCAAACGCGGCGGCATCGCTGAGACTGTTGACCATGTCCACTCTCCCCTGTCCCCACACCGCACCCTCACCGCGCGGATGTCTGTTCGCTTAGGTTAACGCACCACTTCTGGGCCTATGACGGCTTCCCAGTGAACAAGGTTCCCGATTACCGTGCGGCTTGGCAATGGTCTCCATCCGAAATTCGCACTCCCGATCACTGGGAGTAAACCTTGGGGTCCAATGTGCCGATGAAAGGCAGGTCTCGGTAACGCTCCGCATAATCGAGCCCGTAGCCCACCACGAATTCGTTGGGAATGTCGAAGCCGACGTACTGCACCGGGACCTCGACCTTGACCGCATCGGGCTTGCGCAGCAGCGAGCAGACCGCTAGCGACTTCGGATTGCGTGTGGCCAGGTTGCGCAGCAACCAGGACAGCGTGAGCCCGGAGTCGACGATGTCCTCGACGATGAGCACGTGCCTGCCGGAGATATCGCGATCCAGATCCTTGAGGATGCGCACCACCCCGGACGACGAGGTCGATGAACCGTACGAGGACACGGCCATGAACTCCAGCTGCGCCGGGAGTGGCAGCGCCCGCGCGAAGTCGGTCATGAACATGACCGCGCCCTTGAGCACCCCGACGAGCAGCAATTCGGAACCGCCGTTATCGGCTTCGGCGTAGTCGGCGGCGATCTCCTTCGCGAGTTCGGCGGTGCGGTCACGGATCTGCTGCTCGGTAATGAGCACGGAGGCGATGTCGCCTTCGTACACGGGCTACTCCTCACTTGGCTCCGCGCGGGCCGACCCCTCGCGACACACCCGCAGCTTGCCATGCGCACGGCTCACCACCAAGTCGCCGCCCAGCCAGACGCCGCCTTGCCCACGCCAGCGGCCGACGAGGTCGTCAACGGCGCGCAGGTGCGCATCGGTCAGGTTGCGCGCGCCGGCGTCGAGCAGCCACCGGCGTGCCGCCCGGCGCCGGAGCGCGGCCGGCGCCTCCACCAGCGTGGCGACCTCGAGCTCAGGTGGGGTATATGTCGACAAATCACCACAGGTGGCGCGGGTCAGCAGCTCCGCGGCCAGCTCGTCCAGGGCATCGGCGTCCTCGCGCAACTGGGCGGCGGTGCGGGCCAGCGCGGCCGCGACGCCGCCCTGCAGAACGTCCTCGAGCAGCGGCAGCACCTCCCCGCGCAGCCGCGCCCTGGTGAAGCGCGGATCGGCATTGTGCGGGTCCTGCCACGGGCTGAGCGCAAGCTCGGCGCATGCCCGCACCGTGATCTCCCTCGGCACGCCGAGAAGCGGGCGCGCCCATGGCGGGTCGAGCGGCCGCATGCCGGCGACCGAGCGCGGGCCGGAGCCACGACCGAGCCCGAGCAGCACGGTCTCCGCCTGGTCGTCGCGGGTGTGGCCCAGCAGCACGAGCGAATCGGGCAGCGCTTCGGCGAGCACGGCGTACCGGGCGCGCCGGGCGGCGGCCTCCATGCCACCACCGCCACTGACCTCGACGGGGATCACTCGCGCCGAGCGCACCCCCAGGGCGCGGGCCGCGGCGGCGGCCTGGTTCGCCACCTCCGCCGAACCGTCCTGCAGCCCGTGATCGACGACGAGGGCGTGCGCGTCGATGCCGCGCTGCGTCGCGGTGTAGGCGGCGGCCTCCGCCAGCGCGAGCGAATCGGCGCCGCCGGAGACGGCGACCCCAATCGCCCCGGAATCCAGCAGCCCGCCGCGCGCCGCATCGGCGAGCAACTCGCGAACCGCGGCGCGGACCCGGAGCACGGCTTGCGCCGGTGCGGGCACGCTCGCCGCGCCCGCGCCTACCCGTGAACCCTGCGCAGCCATGCGTCCGGTTCGGCGAGTTCCGCGCGGGAGGGCAGCGTGTTCGGTGAGCGCCAGATCGCATTGAACCCGGTCATGCCCACCCGATCGACCACGTGCCTGGCGAACGCGCCACCCTGCTCGTATTGCTTGATCTTGGCGTCCACGCCGAGCAGGCTCCGGAGCAGCCGGTCCAGCACGCCGCCGCCCTTACGCCGCTCGGTGAACTTGCGGCGGATCGTCTCGACCGAGGGCACGATCTCCGGGCCGACGGCGTCCATGACGTAGTCCGCGTGGCCTTCCAGCAGGGTGGACAGCGCGATGAGCCGATCGAAGGCCTCCCGCTGCCGCGGCGACTGCAGCGCCTCGAAGACGCCCAGCGGCCCGCCGAGCCCCTGCTTGGCGTTGCGGATCACGTCGGGCAGCTTGGCAAGGGCGTTCGCCGCGGTGTCGTCACCGCCCGCGATGAACCGCCCGACCTCGTCGACGAAGTACTCGCTGAGCCAGTCGACGGCGGTGAACTGGAGCCGGTGCGTGCTTTCGTGCAGGCAGACCCACAGCCGGAACTCTTCGCTTCGCACGCCCAGCGCCCGTTCGGCCTGCACGATGTTCGGCGCGACGAGCAGCAGCCTGCCGTGATCGTCGTCGCAGAAGGGGTCGTACTGGCCCAGCACCTTCGAGCCGAGGAAGGCCAGCGCCAGCCCGGTCTGTACCCCGGCACTACCGGCGAGCAGTTGTCCCGCCGGATTGCGCCGGGACTGCCCCTGCTTCGCGGCGTCCGCCATCGCTCGGCCGGTGAGCGAGTCGAGCCCCGCCGCCGCGGCGCGTACCCAGCCCTGCCGGTCGACCACGGTCGCCTCGCGGATCTCGTGACCCTCGCCGAGGCCGGTCAGCCCTCGCACGTGTTGCTCGGCTTCGCGGGCGAAGACCGTCAACTCCGCGACGGCCTGATCGGCCACCTCGCGCGGGACGGCAGGGCCGCCGCCGACCAGCAAGGCACCGGTGTACGCGGCGACCGAGAAGTCGACGACCTGGCCGGGGTGCTGGGCTTCGCCCTCGCCCGGGCTCGGCCGTTCGGTCTGCATATCCACACCCTTGACGCTACCCGCTCCGC
>WHSS01000088.1 GCA_009379975.1 Actinophytocola sp. | reverse complement strand
ACGAAGCCGACACGCCCACCCTGCCCGACCCCAGCATCCTGGAAACCATCCGCAGCGACATCCAAGCCGCAGTCGAAACAGGCAGCGCCGAAGCCCTCTGCGGCATCGTGCAAACCTTCGTCCACCGCGTCGACATCACCGGCCGAGAGAAGGCCGCACCCACCTTCATCATCCCCAGCGACCCGAAGATCCCCAGCCAGCGCACCTCCACCCCCGGCACATCGACTACGGAGCGAAAGGTTCACACACTGGCTGGATCGGTGCCCCCGGCAGGATTCGAACCTGCGACACCCGCTTTAGGAGAGCCCGGCTGTAACAGGCGGGTGTATCGCTCTGGCCTGCACAAACGTGACCGCCGGCAGAGGTGCCGGGGTCGAATTGTCCACGCATTGTCCAAACACCCTCCTGTTCCAGCCCGTGACACCTGTGACAGGGAGAGAGAGTGGGAAGTAAGTAAGAACCGGGGGTGTCACTCTGCTGTCACACCTATAACCGCAGGTCAGAGTGCCTTGAGTGACAGAGTGACAGGTGTGACAGTTCATGGGCACGCGGCTGTCACACCTGCACAGCGGTGGGCCGTTCTCGCGCCTTGCCGCTCATGGTGATCACCAAGCCGCTGTCCCCGACGAGGGTGTCTATGCGGCGGGCCTACCGCCTGTCATAGCCCTCGATGTCGGAGAACGTGGCTGTACGGCCATCTGAGGGCACCGTACAACGGCTATTCCTGGCGCTGACGGGCTCGCTGGCATGGCGTATTGCTCAACGTGCCCTTGGCTCCGGGGCAATTGTCGTCGTTACGCAGGTACGCGACCAGCAGCCGCCAGCCACAGGCCGCGTATGTCCACCTAATGCGGGGCAGTCAAGCGCTGAGGCATGATGGGCGCTGTGAGCGCAGTGATTCCTCAGATGGTCTTCCGTGGTCGCCGTATGCGCACCGATCGCCCGCTGATCATGGCAATTGTCAACCGCACGCCTGACTCCTTCTTCGACAAGGGAGCTAACTTCGACGAATCCGCCGCGAGGCGCTCGATCAACGCTGCTGTTGAGCAGGGTGCAGACATCATTGACTTGGGTGGGGTCAGAGCCGGTTCCCAAGGCGATCCCGTCGACGTGGAGGAGGAGCTCCGACGTGTAATCCCAACGGTTTCGTGGGCCCGCGACGAGTATCCGAACGTAGCAGTCAGCGTCGATACCTGGCGCCATGAAGTTGGGCACGCGGCTTGTGAAGCAGGCGCAGACTTGATCAATGACACCTGGGCAGCCGCAGATCCCAAATTGATGGACGTCGCCGCCCAATTTGGCGCTGGCTACGTCTGCTCACATACAGGCGGCTTAGCACCTCGTACTGATCCACATCGGGTGCGCTATGAAGATGTTGTCAGGGACGTCACGGCGGCGGTCACAGGACTTGCTGAGCGCGCTGTCGCTCGTGGTGTGCCACGCGACGGCATCCTCATAGATCCGACGTTTGATTTCGGCAAGAACACCTGGCACAGCTTGGAACTCCTTCGGAACCTCAATGTTCTGGTCGACACTGGTTGGCCGGTCCTTGTCGCGCTGTCTCACAAAGACTTCATTGCGGAAGCTCTCGGTGTTGATTGCGAGGACTGGGACGCCTTGGACGTGGGTACGTCGGCATCCCATGCCGTGGCGGCGAAACTTGGCGGGGCCGTTTTCCGGGTGCACGAGGTCCAGAAAGCGAACGAGGTTTTGAAAACCGTCGTTCGTATCCAGCAATCAGGCGCGGTTGGCGGCGGACCCGACTAGTTGAAATCACGTAGTCGTGCGTGAAGTAATGCCCGGCACGAGCTGAGTAGTTTCCGCGCGAATGTCTGGGATCGTCATTCTCGGGGTCGTATTTCGCCATCAATTGGTGCGCGTCGGCGAACCAGCTGCGCAGCCGAGGGAGATCCTCTTGGCGGATGCGCTGCTCGCGGATGGCGTGACTGACCAAGAGTTCGAACTCTTTCTCCATGAGATCCGGCTTCGGGCGAGGCCTGCAGCGCTGCCAGCGCCGTGTTGTCAGTGCATCCGCTCGCGCTGACGACGACCTCGCCCGTCACTTCGAGGAGGTCAAGCCCTCGTCGTGCCTCCTGGACAACGTGCGCAACCGTTGCCTCCTCATTGTGGGCCGGTATGAGTACGGACACCGCGCCACGGTTGGGGCTGAGCGTTCTGCGAGGGACCAGATCTAGGCCGAGGGCGGGGTCGATGTCAGGGCGCGCTCCGGTCACATCGTGCTCGCCGACGTGCCTCGGATGACCTCCGACTTTACGTAGAGCCCACTTCTGGCACCAGTCGACGTCCATTGCCACCCTGCGCGTCGCAGTGCCTCCACCCGGGACATGAGGATCGAGAGCCGCGACGCCTTCTCACGTGGATCTGAATATGCAAGGTCAGCGGTTGATTGCTGGGGGTGTTTGCGGTAGATCTCGCTCACTTCGCCGATCATCCAGCCCGGGGACAGTGCTTCACACACGACTAAGAGTGCGACGTCCTCGCTGGCTGGTAGAGCCTGCCAACCTCCCACGGCTTCGAGCAGCTCCGTATATGCGCACAGGGTTGTACCCATCACCGCCAGGCGGCCGACGCGGTAGCCCTCAGCGAGGATTCCCGGAGGAAGCGGGCCTGGCGGCGGGTCGTACGGTCCCGGCACGAGCTGGCCGTCCGGTGCCAGATCGAGGCAGGCCGAGACGCACCAGCCAATGTGCGGGTGTGCCGTGATGGTTTCTATGTCGCGCTGGAGCGCGCCAGGGGCCAGCAGGTCATCGGCGTCGAGTGCGCGCGTTAGCACTCCGTTGACGCGTTCGAGGGCCATGGTGCGTGCCATGGCCGCGCGGCCATGGCGGCCCATCCCTGCTGAGATGCGGGGATCATCGGGCAATCTGTCGAACGGTATCCCGGTCGTTCCGTCTTCTTGGATCACCCACTGCCAGGTCCATCCGTCCGGCAAATCCTGCTCGCACAGTGACTCATACGCCTCTGCTAGGTACTGATGTCCGCCGTTGTGAACAGCAGTGACAATGCTGATTACCGGCATTCATCCCACCTTGGCAATTGAGTGCGATACACGAGTTCAACGGTGTCGGCGGGCATCGGTATCCGTGTCAGCTCAACCGGTCGCCCTTCGGTGTCGTGCGAGATCTTCACAACGTGAAGCAGCGGTACCCCCTGGGGAATGTCGTAGTCGTCGCGCTCGGCAGGGGTCGGCATTGCTGCGGTTACACGGTCCACGATGCAGTCAATCTCGATACCGACTGTGCTGAGTTGGTGTTGTGTGCCGCCTGGCCATGGCTCCTTGCCGGAGTCGAGCAGGTCCGGGTTCCCTGAGATCAAGTCAAGTGGAATGTAGCTGGTTGCTCGCGTTATGCCCGCACCGGCCGCGTGCCGTCGCGTATACGTGCGCTGGAGAACCGATTCGGCCGCTTCGATGTTCAGGAGCCGGGCGGTTTCTGTGTCCGCGCTGACAACCTCGTACCGGGCGCGGTCCTCGTAGAGTTCGTCAATCGCTATCCCTGTGTCGGCCTCAGATGCGCCGTAACGTGCGCGTTCGTCGGTAGGTTCCAGCACGTTTCGTTTCTCTGCGATATACCGCTCTGAGTCCCTTACTGCATGAGGTCGGGGAACCCGGACACGGGTTCGGCCGCCCGCGACGCCGGTCACAAGGCCCTCGTTCTTGAGGTGCTGGATGGCCTTCGAGACGACGTGACCGCTCGCCTTGAATCGCTCACGAAGCGCTGCGGTGGTCGGCAGGGGGTCGCCCGGTGCCCATTCCCCCTCTTGGATGGCGCGTCTCAACGAGTCGGCGACTGTCGCCCACTGGCGGTTGCTGTTCGTGTCCATAGGTCCAGCCTTCCACATCAGAGTCAGCGTTCACAAACCTTTCTACAACAGTACTTGACAACAGCCAGCGAGCTGTGTCACGGTCTTGGGCATGAGCTTTCTACAAAGGTCAATCGAAGAGATTGCCATCCTGGGAAGGATGTCGTTCGTGGCGCAGAGAGGAACGCAGTCATGAAGCAAGCCAGTGTGCCCGCATCACCTGAGGTTCGTTCGCTCATCGATGAGCCGTTCGAGGTCGACGACTTCAGCCCGGACGGTATCGACCGACGCACCGCCCACCGACTCCAATGGCAGTCAGCCGAACGGGCACGGAACAACCCCTCGCCAGAGCCGACGTCATGGCTCGGAATGAGCGAGGAGGAGCGCGAGCGGATCCGCTCGCGTCGCCGCCCACTTCGCGTGGTCACGCAGACAACGACGGCTGACCAGACCGCTGAAAACACCGAGAGGGAGGCCGCCTGATGCCTACGAATGTCGACTCCTTGCTGGAGTTGTTCGATCGGGAGTTGGTCGCGGATGAGCGCGCCGGGGCGGTGCGGGTCGCGCGGGACGCGGTGGGGCAGGTTCGGGCGCGTCGGGCGCGTCGCCGGGCGGATCGGGTGGCGCTGCGGTCGTTGCCGGTGCGGTTGATCGCGGTAGACGCGCTCGAGGGGGAGGCGGCGTGATGGCCACGACCTTGCAGGAGTTGGGTGCGCTGCATCTGTCGCGCCCCACCGCGAAGGCCTCCAAGACTGAGATAGCGGCTTGGTATGAGCGCAAGGCCACGGTGTTGGAGCACCTGGCGGCCGAGGGCGCGAGCCAGGCCCGCGCGATGGCCGTAACCGCCCATGCACACGCGGCCCGGTTGCTGGCTGCTGCGGGTGCGGTGATGCCGCGATGACTGCCCCGAAGTGGAACACGAACGACCCCGGCCCGGCGGCCCATCCCGCCAAGAACGTGACCGCCGGTCCGGGTCTCCCCAACCCATCTGATGACGATTCGAGGAGGAATCCCATGGTAGGCCTACTGCCCGCCTTGACCCCGCCCGCGCGGCACGACAACGCCCCTGGGGGTGGTCGGTGATGGCTGCCGCGTGTGTCGAACGAGTGTTTACGGTGTCGCTGTTTTCGGCGCCCGGCAGTGAGGCTGTGCGCTGCCGTGGCCTGGTTGATGTGGTGTTGCGCTACGCCGCCGCCGACCCCTATGCGGTGGCGCTGAGCTTCGCTGTGGCGCCCCGCGTGGGGTGGAGGGTGTCGCGGGAGCTGCTGACCAACGGCCTGTCCGGGCCGGTCGGCATCGGTGACGTGAAGGTGTTCCCCGGCCCCGCGCGGGTACGGATCGAACTTGCCTCGCCGACCGGGCGGGCCGCGATCTTCGTGCACCGCACCGACCTGGAGAAGGCGATCGCCGCGACCGAACGCCTGGTGCGGCCGGGCTCGGAGTACGTACGGATCGACTGGGACCGTGAACTGTCCTCGTTGGGGGTGGCCTGACATGGCAGAGCACGTGTACAGCGCGCAGGCGTTTACCGCGCTGGTCGCCGCGTTCGACCACGAATATGACTTCGCGGACTGGCTGACCGGCGTCGTCGCCGCGCTCACCGTGCGGGTGGGCGGTCTGGATGCCCTGCTGGCGGGCCGCCCCGGCTCGTGGGAATCCGCCGCGATCGCAGGGTGGATGCGCTCGGCAGGCTGCGAGGTGCCCGAGGTCGCCGACGAGTTGCAGGCGCGTGCGAGTTGCCTGCAGATCGCCGCCCAGGCCTGCCGCACCCGCCCCGACGACGCTGAGGGTGGTGAGGCGTGATGAGCCGCAACCGTCGCTATCCGTGGGATTTGCGGGAGGTGCCGTGGTCGGATCTGCCGCAGTTCACCCGTGGCACCCAGGACGGCACGGTGTTGCTGTCGTGGGGGATCGGGCCGCGCGACAAGCTCGCCACCCGCCGCCAGCTCCGCGCGATGGGGCTGCGGCCGGGTGGGCAGGACCCGGCGGCGTTGCTGTACTTCCGGCACCGCCCGAGCTGCAGGCAGGTGCTCGCTGAGCTGTTTTTGATCGAACACGCGAAGCCGGTGCGGCCGATGACTCCGGCCAAACGGGCCGCGCTGGATCGGGCGATGGCCGCGCGGCGCACGTGTCGCCAATGCGGTGATGACGCCGGGGTGGAGCTGCCCCGCAACGGCCGGGTGTGCGAACCGTGCCGCTACACGCTCGGGCTCGCGCCGGATGACTACCTGCATGACTACCTGACCGGCACGCCGATCGACCCGTGCCACGACGGCCGCGACACCGAGCTGGCGCCCGTCGTACCAATCACACCCGCCACCACCACTGGCGCGGGTTGGAAGGAGGTAGCGGCGTGAGTCAGCAACATCTGTTGATCGGTATCGCAGTGCTCGCGGGGATCGGGCTGCTCGCAACGTTGAGCGCGGGCCGCCGGCACGCCCGCCGCAGCCTCGACGGGGTACGGCAGGTGACCCGCGTGGGCGGGGCCGCGTTGCGCACCCTGGGCATTACCGCCGCCATCGTCGCGGCGCAGTGGCTGGTTGCCGCGAGGTTCGCCGATAACACCACCGTCCTGCTCACCGTGCTGGTGATCCCGGCCTTGTTTGCGGGTGCGTCGATCGCGCGACTGCTCACGGTGACCGAGGTCGCGCACCCCGCCGGCGGCCGGGGAGGTGGGCACCGATGAGCATCACCACCGGAACCGCCCGGCCGGGCACCCGCCCCCCGCGTATCCGCGCGGTCCGCTTCGGCGGCGTCTCCCGCGAGGGAGTAGGGATGCCATTGCCGCCGGGGTGGGTCCGCGACGCGGTGTGCGCGCAAACCGACCCGGAACTGTTCTTCCCCGACAAGGGCGGATCCACCGCAGCCGCGAAGCGGATCTGTGCGGGGTGCCCGGTGCGTGCCCGGTGCCTGGACTACGCACTCGACTCGCCGGTACCCGTGTCCGGCATCTGGGGCGGGTTGTCCGAAAAGGAGCGTCGCCCGCTGATCAAGGCACGCAACCGGGCCCGCCGCTACGCACTCGCCGAACTCGATGCCCAGGTGTCCGCGCTCATCGCGCCCGGCCTGCGCCCGGCCGCGATTGCAGCCGAACTCGGGTGCACCCCGGTCGAGGTCCGACGCGCCGTGGCCCGCATCAAAGAACGCCGGAGCAGGAGGTCCGCAGCATGAACACCCACACGAAGGCACGCGACGCCGAGCACGTGCCGCTGAGCCGTGCGCAGCGGCTGGCACAGGACGCCGAGGAGGCGGCGCGGGTGCGTGCGTTCGCTGAGCATCCGGACGTGATCGCGTTGCGGGTGGAGAAGGTCCGCACGCAGATCGATGTGTTGATGTGGACCGGGATCCTGCTGGGGCTGGCGTTCACGATGGTCAACGTTCAGAGCTTCGCCGCTGAGGGTGCCGGGTTGTGGTCGCTGCCCTGGATCGCGGCGTGGCTGCTGGACCCGATGGTGTCGCTGGTGCTGATCGCCGTGTTGCGGGCGGAGCAGGTCACCGCGCGGTGGCAGGTCGAAACCGGCCGCTGGATTCGCCGCACCAAGTGGTTCGCGTTCGCCGCCACCTATTTGATGAATACCTGGCAGTCGTGGGCGGTGCTGCACCCGGCCGGGATCGTGCTGCACTCGGTTCCGCCGTTGCTGGTCTACCTCGCCAGCGAAGCCGCCCCGGTGCTGCGGGACCGGCTCACGGAGTCGGTGCGCCGCGCTGCCGGTGAACACCACCACCCACACACCATGAACCCCGCCACGAACACCGGCGTGAACGACACGGTGAACGCTGCCGTGAACGTGTCGGCGGGGGTTCACGAACCGTCCACGGTTGGTGTTCATGACGGCGATGGTGAACGCCCGGCGGCAGGGGTTCACGAACCCGTCCCGGCGCCGGTGCGTACGCCGCGCCGCACGCCCGCCAAGGCCGCCGCGAAGGCGGGCGGGGGCCGTAAGTCGCGGGCCGACTACCTCGCCGACGCGCGGGCGATGTGGACGCCGACAACCGAGGTCACCCCGGCCTGGATACGGCAAGCCACCGGCTGTTCACGCGGCCTGTCCTCCGCGCTGGCTGCCGAGCTGCGCACCGAAATCGACAACCACCCGAGCACCGAGACCGCGACCGCCATGGAGCAGGAGAGGGCCGCGTGATGAACACCGGAGCCGCACACCACCACAACCACAACAACCACAACCATGAACGACAGGAAGAGTTTGCCGTGAACACCCAACCAGAGTACTCGAACGACACGGCCCCGGAGGCGGGTACGGAGGTGGCGGAACGCCGCCCGGACGGGTCGCTGTTCGTGCTGCGCCCGGACGGCGCGACGACGCCGGAGCAGATCCCGCCGCAGCACCGCACCGACACGCCGGGTGGCGAGGTGGCGCCGCGCGTGTATGACGCCGAAATCGTCGACAACGACGAAGCCGACGACGTTGCGCCGGTGGCGGTGGACCCGCCGCACCCGGCAATACCGAAACCGACCATTCAAGCGACCGCGGAGCGTCGCGAGGTGATCCCCGGCTGGATGCACTCGCGGGAGGAGATCGGCGAACGCGTCCGGTGGCATGTGCGCAACCTTGCCCACACGTCGGCGTATCACGCGGTGCGTACGCCGGTCTACGGCGCCAAGCTCGCGGCGCACGCCCCACGCGGTGCGGGCCGGACGGTGGCGGCGACGTATCGGTGGATCTTCGACACCGAAGGCAAGCCGCTGCGGGCCGACGCCGTATCCGCGCATGATCCGCAGCAGTATGTGAAGCTCGCCGAGCTGCGTGACCAGCACGTCCGCAAGCGCCTCACCGTCGCCATGCTCGCCGTACTGGGGTTGGCGGCCGTCGCGGTTGTGGTGGTGTTCTCCGGCTCGTTCTGGATCCACGCCGCCGCTATCGCGCTGGTGTTGGCGGTGCTGGGGTTCGCCGGGCGTATCCCGGACAAGCCAGTGGTGGGGCGTGCGGTGGTGAAAGCGCAGGTCACGAAGCTGACCAGCGACAGTGTGGTGGCCGCGCTCGCCTCGCTCGGCATCGCCGGAATCAACCAGGCGGTAGCGAAGGGGCGGGGGATCACCTTCCCGGCGCCGATCACCCGCGAAGGCCCCGGCTGGCGCGCCGACGTTGACCTGCCGTTGGGGGTGACGGTCGCCGACATCATGGACCGCCGCAAGCCCCTCGCGTCAGGTTTGCGGCGCCCGCTGGGGTGTGTGTGGCCCGAAGGCGACCCGAGTGCGCATGAGGGCCGCCTGGTGCTGTGGGTCGGGGACGAGGACCTGTCCAAGGCCCGCCCGAAGCCGTGGCCGCTGGCCAAAACCGGGACGGTTGACCTTTTCGGTGAGGTGCCGTTCGGGTTCGACCCGCGCGGACGCCTCGTCTCGGTGCTGCTGATGTTCGCCAACGTGCTCATCGGCGCCATGCCCGGCGCCGGGAAAACGTTCGCGCTGCGGGTGCTCGTGCTGGCGGCCGCGCTGGATCCGACCGCACAACTACGACTGTTCGAGCTCAAAGGCTCGGGGGATCTGTCCGCGTTCGAACCCATCGCGCACGACTACGCCTCCGGCCCCGACGACGGCACCATCGAAGCCTGCCTCCTGTCGTTGCGGCAGGTACACAGCGACCTCGAAGCGCGGGCGAAGACGATCGCGAACCTGCCGCGCGACATCTGCCCGGAAAACAAGGTCACCCGCGAGTTAGCCGCCCGACGCTCGCTCGGACTGTTTCCGCTGGTCGTGGCCATCGATGAATGCCAAGAGCTGTTCAGCCACCCCACCTTCGGCAAGGAAGCCGGCGAGTTGTGCACCGCGATCATCAAACGCGGCCGCGCCCTCGGGGTGATCCTGATCCTGGCCACCCAACGCCCCGACAAGGACAGCTTGCCGACCGGCATTTCCGCGAACGTCGGGATCCGGTTCTGCCTGCGGGTCATGGGACAACTGGAAAACGACATGGTGCTCGGCACCAGCTCCTACAAGAACGGGGTACGGGCGACGACGTTCACCGCGCGAGACAAGGGCATCGGCTACCTCACCGGCGCCGCCGACGACCCGCAGATCACCCGCGCCGCCTACCTCGACGGCCCCGCCACCGAGAAGATCGTGGCCCGCGCCCGCGCCCTACGTGACCGTGCCGGAACCATCACCGGCCACGCCGCCGGGGACACCACCGAGGCCGATAAGCGCGCCACGGTGTCGCTGGTCGCGGATGTGGCCGCCGTGCTGCAGCGCGGCGAAAGCAAGGTGTGGTCGGAAACCATCGTGGACCGCCTCGCCGAACTACGACCCGACATCTACCGCGAGTGGGCGCAGGCCGACCCGCGCGCCAAAGCCAACGCCCTCGCAGCCGCGTTGAAACCGTTCGGCATCGACACGTTGCAGGTCTACGGCAAGACCGACGACAGCAAACCGGCCAACCGGCGCGGCGTGCTCGCCGACGACGTGCGTACCGCCGCCAACCGCACCAACCGCGAACACCACGACATGAACGGAGAGTAACCACCGTGGGGTGCGGGTGTTCGATGCTCGCCTAGCGTGACCAGACGCTAGATCTAGCGTCCACGCTAGCAACCCGCACCCCACCTGACCAGGACGCTAGCACCTAGCATCCGCCCGACGATCCGCAGGTCAGACCCCATATCCCGACCCTAGCGACACCACACACCGGTGCCCGCTATAGCCCCACGCGCCCACATTCAGTCACCGACAGTAACCAACGAGAGGAGAACGGATGGACACCGCAACCCGCCACCACCACCGCGAGGAAGGAAACAAATAGATGACTGGACTACCCGACATCACCGTCACCGGCACCGTCGTTGCCGACCCCGAGCTGAAGTTCACCCCGACCGGCACAGCGGTCGCCAACTTCACCGTCGCGGCCAACGACCGGCGCTACGACAAGAACACCGGTCAGTGGGTCGACGCAGGCGCAACGTTCCTGCGCTGCTCCATCTGGCGCGACGCCGCCGAAAACGTCGCAGAAAGCCTCACCAAAGGCGCCCGCGTCCTGCTCACCGGCGCGCTGCGGCAACGCGAATGGCAGACACCCGAGGGAGACAAACGCTACGCGTTCGAGGTCGACGTCACCGAGATCGGGCCATCGCTGAAATGGGCTACCGCGAAGGTCGCGAAAGCCACCCGCACCCCCGCCAACGCCAACGCCAGCGGCGCGAGCGGTGCGGATCCATGGGCGGCAACACCCGCCGCTGGGACCTCGCAGCCCGACGAACCGCCCTTCTAACCCGAGCGCTGCCGGGCCGGTCGCGACACCGACTCCGACCGGCCCGGCAGCCCCACCAACCCACCAACCACCGCACCGAGAGGGAACCGATGGACCCGCGTACTGCGCAGATGCTCACCGCCGCACTGGCTTCCGCTGCCCGTGGTTGGCCGGTGTTTCCGCTGCGGCCTGGCACCAAACGCCCGGCGCTGCATGGTGTCGATGCCTGTCCGCGTACGGGGTCGTGCACGGACGGGCACCTGGGTTGGGAGCAACGCGCCACCACCGACCGCGACCGCATCCGCACCGCCTGGTCACACGCGCCCTACAACATCGGCATCGCGACCGGCCCGGCTGGGCTCGTGGTGATCGACCTCGACACCGCCAAGCCTGGCGAACCACCGCCGGAGGGATGGAGCCTGCGCGGCGTCGATAGTGGCGCGGACGTGTTCGCGGTCGTTGCTGAGTGGGTCGGAGAGCCGGTGCCAGCCGACACGCTGACCGTTGAAACGCCGTCCGGTGGCCGTCACCTGTACTTCACCGCACCGGCCGCGATTGCGCTGCGCAAGACCGAGGGCGGCCGGGGCAACGGGCTCGGCTGGAAGATCGACACTCGCGCGTGGGGTGGCTACGTCGTCGGTCCCGGTTCGGTCACCGCGAATGGCCGCTACCGGTACGCCAATACTCACGACCTGGCGCCGCTGCCAGGCTGGCTGGTCGACCGGCTACGCCCACCCGCACCGCTCCCGGCCCGCCCGGTCGCGCCCATCCAGCCCGAAGCCGGACGCCGCTCGCGCTACCTCGAAGCCGCCGTACGCGCCGAACTCGATCGTGTGCACACCGCGCCCAACGGACAGCGCAACGCCTCGCTCTACGTCGCCGCGCTCGCGCTCGGGCAACTAGTCGCTGGCGGCGCACTTCCCGAAGCCGAGGTGTGTGACCGGCTGCTGACCGCCGCCGGGCGCCACATCGCATGCGGCGCCTACAACCAGCGCCAAGCCTCCCAAACCATCCGCTCCGGACTGCGCGCCGGAGCGAAGCGACCCCGACGCATGGCCGCGTGAGCCTGCCCGCCGACGCCGTACCCAATCGCCGTGAACCCGGAGGTTTCCGAGTGAGCAACACGCCAGCCCCCGCGCTCGCCGCCGTGCCCGAACGGCCGCGCACCGCGTGGAGCGCAAGCGAACTCATGGCCGTGCAGTTCCCGCCACCGCGCTGGGCAGTGCCCGGCATCATCGCCGAAGGCATCACCCTGCTCGCCGGGCCGCCGAAGGTCGGCAAGTCGTGGCTATCGCTCGGGCTCGGGCTATCCATCGCGGCAGGCGGGCACGTACTCGGCTCCATACCAGTCGAGCCCGGCCCCGTGCTCTATCTCGCGTTGGAAGACACCCCACGCCGGTTGCAGTCCCGCATGCGCAAGATCCTCGCCGGAAACCGGCCGCCCGCCGGGCTGACCCTGGACACCTGGTGCCCGCCGCTGCCCGCCGGGGGAGACGCCTATATCGCCGAATGGCTCGACGCCAACCCCGACGCCCGGCTGGTAGTCGTCGACGTATTCACCAAAGTGCGCGGCATGGCCTCGCCCGGCATCTCTGCCTACGAAGCCGACTATGCCGCCATCGGACGCGCCAAACGCGTCGCCGACCACTACGGCGTCGCCGTCGTCCTGGTGCACCACGTCCGCAAAGCCAGCTCCGAGGACTTCCTAGCCGAGGTATCCGGCACCAACGGGCTCGCCGGGGCCGCCGACGCCGTGCTCGTGCTCAAACGGGCACGAGCCCAAGCAGACGGACTGCTCTCGGTCACCGGCCGCGACATCGACGAAACCGAGTACGCCCTGACATTCGATCCCACCCTGGGCGCCTGGAACCTCCTGGACGGACCCGCCGCCGACTACCTCCTGCAAGACACCCGCGCGCTCATCACCCGGTTCGTTCGCGACTACCCCGGACGCAAACCTGCCCAGATCGCCCACGCCCTGGACCTCGACCCCGCCAGCGTCCGCCAAACCTGCAGCCGCATGGCCAAAGCCGGACAGCTCCGAGCCGAACCCGGCGGCACCTACCACCTCGCCGAACTGAGTGACAGCCCGAGTGACACCCCACTGTCACACCTGTCACCGCTGTCACTCCAAGGCTCTCACCAGCACAAACAAGAGTGACAGCCGAGTGACAGCCATCCCGTTGCTGTCACTCCCAGCCCGAAGGAGGCACCCATGCCCAACCCGCACACCGTCGACCACACCAGCGACACAAGGAGAACCACCAACCATGGCCACCCGCCACGAGTACCTCACCATTGAGGAAGTCTGCGAAGAACTCCGGGACGTCGCCCGGTCCACGTTCGATGAATGGCGCGCCACCGGCCGCGCTCCCCGCTGCATCAAGCTGCCGAACGGAAAGATCCGAATCCGTCGCGCGGACCTTGACACCTGGCTCAACACCTGCCTGGAGGATGCCGCCTGATGAAAAACACCTCCTACAAAGTCAACATCTGGAACATAAAAACTCGCAAGAACGCCAAAGGAAAAGTCACCAGCTACGGCGTCCGTTGGGCTGTCGATGGCCAACCGTTCTACGAGTCATACAAAGTGCGCGCACAAGCCGACAGTCGCCGCGCAGAACTCGTCTCAGCCCAACGGCGAGGCGAACCATTCGACCGAGAATCCGGACTGCCCGCATCCCTCTCTCAAGAGCGTGAAGAAGTGAGCTGGTACGACTTCACCTGCGGCTATGTCGACGCGAAGTGGCCGAAAGCCGCCGCGACCTATAGGCGGACTATTGCGGAAGCGCTCGCCGCCGCAACGCCGGTGATGCTTCGGTCGGGGAACACCGCGCCGGACGCCAAGGTGTTGCGATCGGTGCTCAAGTCGTGGGTGTTCAATAGCGCCGCCAGGGTTCGCGACGATAAGCCAGCAGAGGTCGCGTCTGTCCTGAACTGGATCGAGCGCAATTCATTGCCGGTCTCCGCTGTTACGACCAAGCAGGGCAAGGCGAGGGCATTGCACGAGGCCGTCGTGAGCCGAGTCGACGGCGCGCCGTTGGCCCGCTCTGTTGCCCGGCAACGGCGCATGATTCTGAATAACGCCCTAAATCACGCGGTCGAAACGGGCGTACTTGCGGAGAATCCGGTGCCATCGATCAAATGGACGGCACCAAAGCCATCGCGGGCAATCGACAGCCGACGTGTTGCCAATCCAGTGCAAGCCCGCACGATCCTGCTCTCCGTTAAGGACGTGAAGCGGAGCGGCCCAAGGCTCTACGCCTGCTACGCAGCGATGTACTTTGCCGCCTTGCGGCCCGAAGAGGCCATCGACCTACGGGAATATCACTTGACGTTGCCGCATCCCGGTTGGAATGAGGAAACAGAAGAGTGGGTCTATGACAGCGGCAAGATCTACGTGGAAGACGCCGCACCGCACGCGGGCAAGGCGTGGACCGATAGCGGGCAGGCTCGCGATCAACGTGGACTCAAGCACCGCGAGCCAGGGGAGGGGCGGCACGTCCCGTGCCCGCCGGAGTTGACGGCCATCCTGCGGCAGCACATCTGCCAGTTCGGCACTGACGATCACGGGCGACTGTTTCGGGGCATCCGGGGCGGTGAGGTTCCACTGATCACTTGGAACCGCGTGTGGAAGGCGGCGCGCGCCGCAACACTCACCGAGCGCGTTGCCGCGACACCACTTGCTAGTCGTCCATACGACCTCCGGCATGCGGCTGTCTCCACGTGGCTCAACGGCGGCGTTCCGCCAACCGTGGTCGCCGAGTGGGCCGGGCACTCGGTAGAGGTGCTTCTGCAGGTCTACGCGAAATGCCTCGACGGCCAAGACCACTTGGCAATGCAACAGGTACAAGCCGCGCTGGGGCACAAGCCGTGAGTTTGTCCACGCATTGTCCACGGTTGCCCGTATCTGGCCGGGATTCGCTGGGACTGGCTGGGTACGGGCAAGGTGTTAGGGAGGCGCGTTTCCGCTGGTCAGAGTGGGAAACGCGAGGTAGCGACTGGGCGCCCCCGGCAGGATTCGAACCTGCGACACCCGCTTTAGGAGAGCGGTGCTCTATCCCCTGAGCTACGAGGGCAATGCCGCACCAGCGTAGCTTGTCGTCCCGATGGTGCGTCCGGGGACTCCGGTCGAGCGGGCGTGCGTTCCCGGGTGGGCGCTCACTGAGTCTTCCGCAGGACCCACGTACGCACCAGCTGCGCGGTGACCATCGACAGGAGCACCACGGCGAGCAGTACCGGCCGCTCCGGTCCGTCCTGCTCGTCCGCCACTGCGAGCCGCGAAGCCGTGCCGGGTGAACTGCCGGCGCCCATCCCGGAGCGGTCGTCGTCGCCGAGGATGCCGATCTCGGGTATCGCGCCGACCTCCGGGACCTGGAAGTCGAACGGGACGCCCTCCGGGGAGACTCCGGAGCCGTCCAGCAGCAGGTCGCCGCTCAGCAGCGGCTGATCCGGCGCGACGCCTGATCGACCATCCGCGTTGGAACTCTTCCCGTCGGCCTCCGCGCCGGCGTCGGAGCTGGTGCCTCCGTCTCGTCCGTCGCTGCCCGGTGGTGCTGGATCGGCCGGATCATCGCCCGGCCGGTCCTCCGATGGCGGTGCGGGTGGCGAGTCCGGGTCCTCGGGCGTCGGCTCTGTCACGATCGCGCAGGTGGCGGCGATGATCGTCCACGCCGCGTCTTCGAGGGCATCGTGGATGGAGCCCACCGGCTCGATCGCGTCGAGTCGCTGCAGGACGGTGTCCGCGACGATCGCACCGATCAGGATCGGCCGCTCTTCGCACCACACCTCGCGAAACCGCGGACGGATCGCGTTGAGCGGATCGAGCGGGCGGAGCGCCTCAAGGAACGCGGATTCCACCGCCGACGGCTCGAGCAGGACCCGCTGTCCTTGTTCCCCGCGCGCCGTCGATTCGCACTGATCGATCACGACGGGATCTGATGCGGCCGCGACCCCGTGCGGTGTCGCGGCGAGCGCGAGCACCACGGTTCCGGTCGCGAGTGCACGTCGAAGAGTCGAGGGCGGCATGACCTATCCCGACTTCGGGCGAATCACTGATGAACACGCCACGGCGGAGAACTCTCCGGTGGCCTTCGCTCGGTGCGCGATGTCGCCGTCGACCTTGATAGAGCACGAGATTTCCTTGGCTTTGCCCGAGTTCGACGCCATGATCTGGACGATTCCGTTGCCGGGGCCGACTTCGAGGGTGAGCTCCTTGCGCCACTGCAGCTGGGTACCTTCGACCTCTTCGGTCTGCGCGACACCGTCGACGATGTACTTGATCTCGGGTGATTTCCCCGCGCCGGTGACCTCGTAGATGACCTCGTGCGAGCTCGTCGGCAGTTCGGCCGGTACCCGCGTGCCGAGATCGGTCGACTCGCCGTCGGGAACGGCGATGACGACGACCAGCCCGATGGCGATGGCGCCGAAAAGCCATGGCAGCCACCACGTCCGGAGGGCCAGCCTCCTGGCAAGTTCGGCTGGTGGGCGCTCGGCCTCGCGCGCCTCGGGTTCGGCAGCGGATGGATTGACTTTCACGCCGATCTCGCTTTCTTGGCTTTCTCTCAGGTGCCAGGTGCGCGGTTATGGAAACCTACTTGGCAGCGGAAAAAAAATGGGGCGGCGACAGCTCATTCGGTCGCGGACAACCACATAGTGGCATGTCAACTTGCGCGTGACCAGTATGGGCTGAATCACTCGTTCGGCGACCGCGCGGCTTGTTTACCTCGGCGAAATATAATGCAGTGTTCGAGCGGGCAGCGCCATTTTCCCTGGTAGACGGTGGCAATGCGGCCTGATCTCGTCGGAACTTCGCGCCGGTCCACCTGGCTGACACGCTGATGGTCGGATAATTGTCGGTAAGGCAAATAGGTAACAGTGTTCTTCGCGCGTCAACCAGCGAATCCGCAGGTGAGCGAGGTGATCTCAGTAAGGTCCGTCACTTGATCGGGATGACACGCTCGAGTCGCCCATATCGGACGGTGCTGGTGTAGGCGTGGAGTCCCCGGTAGATGAGTTCTCACCACAAGATCAACGTCTGCCGGGGAGAACTCCACGTGATTGCTTATCGTGCCATGCTCGACGTCTCGCGGGAACTTGCGCTGCAGGTGAGTCACCTGCTCGCGGCCCAACGGCGCCGACGCGGCACCCGCAAGGGCACCCGCGCGTTGGCCTGCTTTCGGCAGGCCGTACTGGGACTGCGGTGGTTTCGCCAACACGCCGATATCACCGCGCTGGGCCGCGATCACGGTATATCGCGGGCGACGGCTTACCGCTACGTGGACGAGGTGATCGAGGTACTGGCCGCCCAAGCCCCGGACCTGCACGACGCACTGCTGCACGCCAAAGAGGAGGGCGTGGCCTACGTGATCCTCGACGGGAAGGTGTTCTCCGCCGACCGCTACGGCGAGAAGACCGTCAGCGCCAAGGGAAAACTGATCGACCTGTGGTACTCCGGAAAGGCCCACGAGCACGGCGGCAACATGCAAGCCCTGTCGGCACCAGACGGGTTCCCGCTGTGGGTCGCCGACGTCGAACCCGGCTCCGCCCACGACCTGACCGCCGCCCGCGAACACGTCCTCGGCGCCCTGTACTGGGCAGCATCCCAGCTCAGTCTGCCCACCCTGGCCGACGGCGGCTACGAAGGCACCGGCATCGGCGTGCACACCCCGATCAAACAACCCGCCGGCGGACAGAAGCTGCACGCCGACAACCGCACCTACAACGCGCTACTGCGCGGACTACGCGCTCTGGGAGAACGCGGCTTCGCCGTACTCACCGGCCGCTGGCGCACCCTGCACCACATCACCGCCAGCCCCCGAAAAATCAGCAAGATCGTCAAAGCAGCGCTCGTCCTCACACAAATCGAACACGGCCACCTCACATGATCTTGCTGAGATCACGTCAGTGAGCTGTCCTTCTTCGAAGATGAGGTCCTCCCGTTTCTGGCGCGCGAAGCCGCGCTGTTCCATCCGGGATACAGCGCGGAGGATCGTGTGCGCTGCTTCTCGGTGTGCGGTGGTGTGCCGTACTACCTCGAACGGTTT
>WHSS01000253.1 GCA_009379975.1 Actinophytocola sp. | reverse complement strand
GCCGCCTTTGCGGCCCTGGGCTTGGGCGGCGGCGAGGCCGTCGAGGGTGCGTTCGCGGATGAGGTCGCGTTCCATCTCGGCGGCCATGGCGGCGACCATGAACAGCATCTTGTCGGCGATGCTCGCCGCGTTGGGGCGGTGTAGGCCGGCGCAGATGCCGGTGAGGATGTGCAGGTTGACCTCGCGGGCGTGCAGCTCGTCTTCGAGCAACACCAGGAGCTCTTTCATGGAGCGGGCGATGCGGTCGGGGTTTCCAACGATCGACGTAGTGCGTGCCCGCCTCGCCCGGCGCGAGCAGGACCGAGTTGGCCCGCACATAGGTGTCGAACACGCGCTGCTCATCCTCTCCGTGCGTTCGCACCGACAGAGAATCGAACAGCCACGGCGCCCAGCCGGCCAACGTCATCGTCGTCAACCGGGTCAGCTCGACACCGGTGCGTTCGGCCAGCGCGGCGAGCACCGGCTCTGGCGTCTCGTAGTCCAGATCCCACAACCGCGGGCTCGCGTCCACCAGGTCCAGGTTGCGGGTGAGCAGGTCTTTCACCGAGAGGTCGTAGAGCCGGGCCAGGCGCTCCAGCCACGAGGACAGCGACTCCAGCACACCAGGCTGCGGATGCAGCGGCCACTGTCGGACCGGCCGAAGCCGCTGCGCTGGTCGGGTTGGGCTCACGTGAGTTCGCGCTCGAACAACCGGCGCCGCTCGGACGGCCCCTCGTAGGGGGCGAGCAGCAACGCGCGCTGGTTGATCGCTTCTTCGCCGGACTCGATCGCCGCGACCGCGGCGTCGGTGAGCAGGTGCGCCAGTTCGCCGATCGTGCCTTCGCTACGAGTGAGCAGGTAGGAGGCCATTTCCGGGTTCGCGATCGGCGAGGGCCGGCGCAGCGGGAACGACGCGGCGAAGCTGGCCAACAGTGAGCAGGTGTCCTCGTCCGGTTCCCAGCGGGGCAGGGTCAGCGGGGCGAACCGGTTTTCCAGCTGGTCGTCGGCGCGGATGGCCAGGTAGGCGTTCCGGATGCCGACGCCGATCAGCAGGATACGCAGCTCGTTGCCCAGAAACCGCAGCAGGTTCAGGAATTCCCGGCGGGAATCGCCCCGGCCGCCGAGCACGTTGTGCAGCTCGTCGATCACCAGCACCCGTACCGATGCCGCGCGCAGCAGCCGCAACACGAGTTGTTCGAGGTCTGCCAGCCGGTAGCGCGAGCGCATCGGTGCGCCGAGCGCGGCCAGCAACGCGGTGTAGAACCGGGTCACCGACGGGTCGGAGGGCATCTGCACCACCAACACCGGGATCTCCTCCCGATCCTCGTGCGAGATCGGCGGGTGGGAACGCCGGAACTTCTCAATGATCATCGACTTGCCGTTGTTGGTCGGGCCGATCAAAAGCAGGTTCGGCATCCGCTGCTTGGTCGGCCAGGAGAACAGCGTCTCCAGCTGTTCCAGTGCGGCGGTGGCGCGGGTGTAGCCGATCCACCGGTCCGCCCGTACATACCGCAGCCGTTCCTCGTCGGCAGCCGTGCGATCCGCTGCGCTGCCGGATGCAGGTGCGACAGGTCTGCCGACTCGGTGTCGATGTCGGTGTTCGTGCTGGTCACCATTGCTCGATCACCTCGAAGGGTGTGGCCACAACATCGTTGGACCTGACCTTCGGCGGGGGCAGCGGCGCGGTCGAGGGCTGGCGGGCTGGTGTCGCCGAGCGGCGCTGGTGGTCGCGGCGGGCTTTGCGGGTGGTGGCTGCGGCGGTGTCGGTGATTTCGCGCATCCGCTCCACCATCGCGAACAGCGCGTTCTCGTCCACCTCGGCCCGGCCCTGCTCGCGCAGCCGGGCGACGGCGGCCTGCTGCTCCCACACGCTGATCGGCGGCCGCGACAGCGTCCTGTACGGCACCTCCAGGTAGGCGCTCCCGTCCGGGTCCAGCGCCCAGATCCGGCTGATGTCGCGCGGGTCGCGGCGCAGCACGAACTTCCCGAGCCGCTCCCGGCGGGCGATCCACGGTTTGAGCGCGTCGCAGTAGTACTGCACGTGATCGATCTGGAACCCGGTGCGCGAGAGGGATCGGCGGATCACCGGCAGGAAGTCCACCAGGAACGCCGTCTCGTCGGTCACCGTCACCGGCGCCCCGTGCTCGGCAACCAGCTCGGCCCACACGCCGGCCGGGGTGCGGCCGAGCCCGTCGTGCACCTCGCCGTGGTAGCAGGCCACCGCCAGCGCCAACACCGCGCGGCCGTCACTGTCGTAGCGGCCACGCTGGGCGGTGTTGGAGAACGTGGTGCCGGGCACCTCGTCGTGCACCATCCGCATCATCGTGCCGATCAACCGCTCCACGATCCCGCCGAAGTGCGGCTGCCCCGGCGGCCGGTAGCTCAACCTGATGCCGTGCTGATCGCAGCCGCGGCGCAGGGCCTCGCTCTTGAACTCCGTGGCGTTGTCCACGTACAGCTCGCGCGGCTTGCCGCTCATCGGCCGCACCGCGGCCACCCCGAGCCGTTCCAGCCAGGCCCGCTTGTCCGTAGCCATGTGCGCCAGGCACAACCCGACCGCCGAGGGTGCCTCCAACGTGACCACCAGGCCGACCACGCACCGGCTGCACACGTCGATGGCCGCGGTGACGTACGGTCGGCCGATCGGCAGGCGGTGCCGCTCGTCGACCACGATCACGTCCACCGGGGTGTGGTCGATCTGCACCTGGTCCAGCAGGCCGGTGATCTCCGGCCGCACACCGCCGGCCGAACGGCGGGAGCGGGCCGCGTCGGCGCCTTCCCGCGCCGAGACCGTCTTCACCGGGTCCAGCTGCGCGATGCGGCGCAACACCGTTCCGCGCGAGGGAACCCGCAGGCCACGTGCTCGGCACTGTCGGGTGATTTCCCGGCACACCGCCGCCACCGAACGGCGTTGCCGGGTCAGATACCGGGCGCGCAGCACGTCCCGCACAATCGACTCGACCTCCTCCGGCAGCCTGCCAGTGCCGCGGCCGCCGCTGGACCGGCCGGGCAGTAGGTCGGTGGCCAGGCCCTCGCCCGCGCGCCACCGCCCGACCAGCGCGTACACCTGGCGACGGGAAATGCCCAGCTCAGCGGCCTCCTCGGCGGCCGCCAAACCCACTGTGTCCTTCTCAGCCAACCCGCCAATCACCTCGGTGTGTCGCACCGCCGCGTCCCACATCGGGCCAGGCGCGGTCAGCACACCGCGCTCGACCACCGGTTGCTCGGCCAATCGACAACCCCCCACCGCACGCATGATCATGGTCGGGGTGACCGTAGTGCAGACGACTTCAGTACAACGCGATGACCCAAACTCCTCTGCACGCCACAGCAAACTCGGAGGTCAGCCGTGCACACGACTTCAGACATCAACAAAGCTTGTCGATCACGTCGAGCGCGTCCGCTGGGGGTTCCTCTCACGGACACCCTTGTATGAACAACGAACGTTCTTATCGAGGGCGAGTGGGGCGAGTTCGGCGCAGACCTCGGAGTGGGTGTTCGTCTTGTCGGGTCCGCCGTTTCTGCCGCCGGGAGCGGATGTATTCCACGACCAGGAGCGCGATGCTGGGCAGGAAGTAGGGACCGAGCATTGCTATCCCGACAACAGCCCAGATGGTGAGGACCACGGCTGCGAGCAGGGTCGTCAGTGGCTGGTGCCGCTGTTGCACGATCAGGGGTGCGCTGGCGACGAGCGCGGGAGGCGCCACGAGCAGCAGTGTGCTTGGTTCGATGAGCACGGTGAGGACGACGGCGGCGCACCAGGCGTAAATGGCGGCTGCGCTTGCCCAGGGTGTGTCGCGCAGCCAACGGGTTGGGGGCGTCATCAGCACCATCTCCTCGGTTCGATTCGGTTCACTGCATGCCTGGCCGCCACAGTCGATCGGTTCGGTTTGAACGTTGATCGAAGCCGTTGATCGAAGCCGAGATGGAAAGAGATGTGGTCATGGTGCACCTCGCGCCGCCTGCGGCGTCGGGCTTCGGTAGTGCAGGTTGAGTTCGTTGGCGTACACACGGCCCAGTTCCGGGCCGTGTTCGGCGATCCAGTCGGTCATCACCGTTCGGCCGGTGGCGGGTGCGTCCGAGGTCGCCAAGCCGTCGACCATCGCTTGGTACTCAGCGCTGGTGAGCAGCTTGTCTCGCAGCAGCATGCCCATGGTGCGTGACATTACGCGAAGCAGTGCGCCTGGAACGGGCACGATGAGCGCGTTGCTGCCGACCGCGGATTTCACGGCCTGGACGAGCTCTTTGAACGTGAGGGTTTGTGGGCCGACGGCGTCGACGACGACCGAGTCGCTGCGTGCGCCGAGGTCGACGCACAGGCTGGCCAGGTCGTTGACGTGGATCCCGCGTATTGGGTAGTCGCCGCGGCCGCCGATGGCGAAGACTGGCAGGTGCCGGAGCAGCCACGCGATGTTGTTGATGAGCACGCCCCCGGCGCCGAATAGCGTCGCCGGTCGTGCGATCGCGTACGGGATGCCGAGGGCGGCGAGGCCTTGTTCGACTTCGGCCTTGCCGCGGAAGTATGAGTATGGCGAGGTCGGGCTGGCGTGGGTGATGGATATGTGCACGATGCGCTGAACACCAGCCCGGGCGGCTGCGTCGAACAAGGTCAGGGTATTCGCCACTGCCACCTGGTGGTCGCATCGGTGGTGGGGAAACCGGACCCAATATGTGTTGTACAAGGTTTGTGCGCCGTTCATCGACCGGGCTAGTGCTGTCGGGTCGGTGAAGTCCAGCGGATGCACGTCGATTTCGTTTCCGGCGGGGGCGCGGTGAGGATGCCCGGTCAGCGTCCGTACCCGGTGACCACGGGTGCGCTGCAGTTGGCGGGCAATGGCGGCGCCAGAGTAGCTAAACGCGCCAGTAACCACGTCAACGACCGCTGTCATTGTCGCCCACCCATCATTAGTTCTGCGACCAGCCCGGCTTGGTCGAAGAGCGCGAGGCCTTTGCTTCTGTCCCCGTCGAGGTTCGCGAGCAGTTCCAGGCCGAGAAAACCTGCCAGTACGGCATGAGCGATCAAGGAAGCCGGCAGGAACGCGGCCACTGGTGATCCCGCGAACCCCTTGCGTACCGCGCTTTCGGCGTACTCCCGCCACGGGGTAAGCCGTTCCGAAACTTGCTCGCCGAGTCCCGGGGTGCATTGCGCACCACTGATCATCTCCAGTAGTACCACTACATGCCCAGAGTCTAGGTCTTCTACGAAAACTGTACGGGCGGAGTCGACGAGATCCGTGATGCTTTCGGCCCGTTCGAGAAGGTCTCGATAGACCTCCAACCGAAGCGCGCTTACTTCATCAAGCGCAGCCAGCAGCAAATTCGTTACACCGCCGAAGTGGTAGAACACTGACGCCTGGTTGCACTGAGCACGGCGCGCGATCTCACGGGCGCTTGCGCCCGCGAATCCGTCGTCACGCAACGCCTCCGTAGCGGCCCGCACGAGGGCCGCTCGGGTGTCCGCGGCGCGATGTTGACCACCGCGTCGCGCCGTTGCGCGTCGCGGACCTGGCTTGGCCATCACTGCCACCATTCTGAGCAAACACTTCAAGCGATTGCTCAAATATAGCACACGGGCGGCCAGCAACGCATGCAAGTGGCCACAGGCATGCCGATGTTGGAGAGCGCCCAGCGACCGCGCACACCGACCGGCGCCACCATGCGAAGGCGCCAGCTGGACACGGGGGAATGGTGTTCCCCATCGCCAGCTGGCACCTCTGCGGCAACCCGAGTTGGGCTGGGTCTAGGCGTCTGAACTCCGTTTCAGTTCTTGTCG
>WHSS01000292.1 GCA_009379975.1 Actinophytocola sp. | reverse complement strand
GCGGGGTTACTACTGGTTCGCACTGAGCCCTCCTCGGGACCTGTCTGCATGCATGTCGCTAGCGCCTGCAACGGGTTCAACGACCGCGTATTCGTGTCGGTTCCCGTGCTCGTGTCCTCACCCTACCGGGTCGCGCCAGTTGCCCGGTGATGGCCGACACACGTTTGTGAACCTGCCCGTCAAGCCCGTGACCGGCCGCGGCCGGTGGCCAGTGTCGCAGGGATGCACCAGAATGCCGGGGAAGCAGCCGATGGCGTTGAACTCCGACATCGCGTTATAAGGAGCAGACGATGACGACCTATCTCGTGACCGGAGCGACCGGCTTGATCGGGCGCCATTACGTCCAGCTCGTCCTCGGCGACACCGACACCGAACGGGTGTGGGTCACGGTGCGCGAGAGCTCCCAGGACAAGCTCGCCCGGATCGCGGCCGACTGGCCGAACGCGGACAAGCTCACCCCGGTCGTCGGCGATGTTTCCGAAGAACTGGCAGGCCTGTCCGCCGCGGACGTCAAGGCGCTGCGCGGCAAGGTCGACAACGTGGTGCACCTCGCCGCGCTCTACGACATCACCGCCGACGACGAGACCAGCATCCGGGCCAATGTGGACGGCACCGCCAACGTCATCGCGCTCTGCAAGTCGATCGAGGCCGGCTGCCTGCACCACGTGTCCTCGGTGGCGGTCGCCGGTGACTTCAAGGGCACCTTCACCGAGGACATGTTCGACGAGGGCCAGCGGCTGCCGACCGCTTATCACCGCACCAAGTTCGAGTCCGAACGCCTGGTGCGGGAGCAGACCGACGTGCCGTGGCGGGTGTATCGGCCCGCGATCGTGCTGGGGAACTCGCGCACCGGCGAGATGGACAAGATCGACGGCCCCTACTACCTGTTCCCCACCATCGCGAAGCTGTCGTCGTTGCCGAGCCTGCCCGCGATGGCTCCCGACCTGGGCGACACCAACGTGGTGCCGGTCGACTACGTCGCCAACGCGCTGCGCGCCCTGGTACGCGCCGATGGCCTCGACAACCGCGCGTTCCACCTCGTCAACGCCGAGCCGCAGTCCGTGACCTCGGTGTTCAACGCCTTCGCGCGGGCGGCGGGAGCGCCGATCATCACGTCGCAGATCGGGGGCACCGTCGGTAAGAGCATGGTGCAGCTGGTCAAGTGGACCGAGCACATTCCCGGGGTCACCATCGCCCGCGACGCCGTCATGGAGCGGGTCGGCATGCCGCCGGTGCTGCTGGACAACATGAACTTCCCCTCCGTGTTCTCCTCGGCGGCCACGCGCAAGGAACTCGCGGGCACCGGCATCGACGTGCCCCGGCTCGAGGAGTACGCGGGCATCCTGTGGGTGTACTGGGCCGAACACCTCGATCCGTTCCGCGCCCGCAAGCATGGTCCGCGCGGTGAGCTCGACGGCCGCCGGATCGTGATCACGGGCGCGTCGTCCGGTATCGGCAGGGCGACCGCGCTCAAGGTCGCCGCCGAGGGTGGGATCCCGCTGCTGGTCGCGCGCAGGCAGCACGAGCTCGAGGAGGTCCGCGCGGAGATCGTCAAAGCGGGCGGGGACGCCTCGGTGTACCCGTGCGACCTGACCGACGACGAGTCGGTGCGCAAGACGGTCGAACTCATGGTCGCCGACCATGGCCGCGTCGACATGCTGGTGAACAACGCGGGCCGGTCGATCCGGCGCTCGATCCGGCTCTCCTACGACCGGTTCCACGACTACGAGCGCGCGATGGCGATCAACTACTTCGGCGCGGTGCGGATGATCCTGGCGCTGCTGCCGCACATGACCGGGCGGAAGTTCGGCCACATCGTCAACGTTTCCTCGATCGGGGTACAGGGCATCGCGCCGCGATTTTCCGCCTATGTCGCCTCGAAGGCGGCGCTGGACTACTTCACCAAGATCGCGGCGGTCGAGATGCACGGCGACGGGATCACGTTCACCACCATCCATATGCCGCTGGTGCGCACCCCGATGATCCGGCCGACGAAGATCTACGACGCCTTCCCAACGAAGTCGCCGGACGATGCCGCCCAGATGGTGCTCAATGCGCTGAAGAGCAGGCCGAAGCACATCGGCACGCCGAGCGGTCAGCTGATCAACACCGCGTACAAGTTCTCGCCCGGCCTCAGCGATGCGGTCGCCTACCAGGCGTTTCGGGTGTTCCCGGACTCGGTGGCGGCCGGTGGCGACAACCGGCTCAAGATCGGCCGCGGCGAAAAGCACCTCGGGCGTGCCGCCACCGCACTGATCAAACTGACCCGCGGCTTCCACTGGTGATCGCACGCCGTACCGCGGCGCACCGGTCGACCCCGGCGCCCCGGCCACCATCCCTCGTGCGTGAAAGTCCTTGCCCTGGCACTGGTGATCACTCACGACGGTCGTGAGTGCCTAAACGTGCCCGAGCAACGTCTTTCACGCACGACGCGGCGGGTGACGCACGGTAGCCAACTGCGGGAGTAAGCCACCAACAGTGCGAGGTAGCGCGGGTCTGCTTCAACAACGGACGGTACGCAGGTAACGTCGGGGCATGACTTCGCCCAGCTCGAAGCGAGACGACCAGCCACACCGTCTGCAGCGCGAATTCGCCCACCACTGGAACGGCTATGACCGCGCCGAGGTACACGAGTACCTCGAGCAGCTCGGCCGGGAGATGCAGCGGCTCAAAACCGACCGCGATCAGGCGATCGCGCAGGCCAACGCGATGTCGCAGCAGTTGGACGCCGCTCGCGCGGAAAACGGCACGCTGCAGGCACGGGTCGAGGAACTGATGGAGCCGCCGAAGAACCTCGACGACCTCGACAAGCGCATGCAGCGCGTCGGGCATCTGGCCTACTTGAAGGCCGACGAGATCACCGCGCGGGCGCAGGCCGCCGCCGAGGAGAACTGGAAGGCAACCGCGAAGGCGTCGATCGCCTTGCGCGAGCGCTACCGGTCCCTGCTCAAGGAGCTCGACACGCACGCGGAAGCGCTGCACGCCGAGCACCGCGCCGCGCTCGAGGACACCCGCTCCGAGGTGCAGGAGCTCACGGTCGAAGCGGTCCGCCGCCGGGATCGGCTCGACGCCGAGGCCGAGCGCCAGCGCCGGTCGATCGAGCAGGAATTCGACGCGAACATGGCCTCGCAACGCAGTGCCCTGGAGAAGTACATCGCCGACCAGCAGACCGCCAGCAAGAATCAGGCGGAGCGGCGCATCGCGGAAGCCGCCGCCGAAGCAAAGCGGCGCATCGCCGAGGCCACCGAGGAGGCCCAGCGGCGCAAGCGCGAGGCCGAGGAAGTCATCGACCGGCTCGCAGGCATCTCCGAGGACGCGCACGGCAAGGTCCGCTCGACCGACGACCTTCTCGCACGCGCGGAAAGCGCCCTGGAGCCGCTTGAGGAGGAGCTCCTGCCGGTGCCGCGCGCCGAGGACGCCGAACAACCTTCGGACGCCGCGCCGCAGGCCAAAGCGGATGCCACGCCGAAGACCAAGGCACCTGACACCACCCAGAACGGCTCCGGCAACGAGCAGCAGCAGCAGGCCGAAAAGCCGTCACCTCGGCCGCACGCCGATGCTGCGGCCGCCCACGGCGACAACCGCTGATATACCTGAAGCTCTGGTCGCACGCACCGCCCGCACTGCGAGCGCAGTCACAGCCCAGCCGGAGGTTACCCTCGCAGCGTGGGCGACGGTGAAGAGAGCCGGTGAGTGGCGACGCGACCGACGACCCCGGGCCACCCGCCCCCGTCGAAGCCCTTTCGCTACGGGCCATGACGAGGACCTGGGCCGCCATCTCGCTACAGACTTTCGGCGGCCCCGCTGGCCAGATCGCGGTCATGCAGCGCAAGCTCGTCGATCAGCAGCGCTGGATCGGCCAGCAGCGATTCCTGCACGCGCTCAACTACTGCATGCTGCTGCCAGGGCCCGAGGCGCAGCAGCTGGC
>WHSS01000246.1 GCA_009379975.1 Actinophytocola sp. | reverse complement strand
TCAGGCCGCGCCGGGGGATCTGCTCGGGCGCTGCGGGGTGCGGTCGCTCGCATGTGCTGTTACCCCGGTTCTGCCTGGGCCGCCGGGTGGACGCGGTGGCGGTGATCTGGGCGGCGCTGCTGGCTCGAGCGATGGGGCTCGGTGGTCCCGGCGCGTTCCTCACAAGCGAGCAGCGCCTCCAGTTCCCGGTCGTCGTCAGGCACCGGGGTGTCGAAGGGCAGGGTGTCAGTGAGGACCCGCACGCCGAACCAGTCGTGCACCGCCAGCCCACGCTGGGCCAGTGCCGCGGTCAGCTCGACACGCCGGTCGGCGCGGGCACGAACACCGATGCGGTTGCCGTAGGACATGTCGTCGAAAGCACGCAACGTGGTAGGCCAATCACGCTGCAACCCAGGCCGCAGCGCCAGAGCGTCGCCGTTGCGAACCAGCAGCGACACCAGCCCGCCGGGCCGAACTACGACGCCGATCGCGTCGAGCAGTGGCCCAGGCTCGGTGAAGTACATCAGCACGCCGTGGCAGAGCACGACATCGAAGCTTTCCCTCGGGAACAGCTCGGTGAGGTGTTCGGCGTCGCCGAGCACGGTCCGCACGCGTTGGCGTACGTCGCCGGGTTCGAGCGCCAACGCTGCCTCAAGGTCGGCGAGGAGGGTGTCGGAGGAATCCAGCCCGGTGGTGTCATGCCCGCGCCGGGCCAGCCGCAGTATCTGGGTGCCCTGGCCGCAGCCGACGTCGAGCACACGACGGGGTGGGTTGTCCGGCAGATGGGCCGCGAGCTGCCGGGCGACCAGCTCCTGGCGAACCACCTGACGCAGCGTGCCCATCCGGGCGCGCCACTGTTGCTCACCGGCCACGAATCCCGTGCTCACGACGGCTTCGACCTTATCTGGGGGTCATTCTGGTGCGATGCGGCGCGCAACTTCGGCGAGAGCAGGCCAGTGAGGCGACTCCTGAACACATCGAGCGAACAGCCACAGGCGCAGTCGTTCTTCGTCCAACTCCGCCAGCGCTGCCATGCGTCGCACACGGCCGAAAGGATCCGAAAGCAAGAGTTCCTCGCCATTGAGCAGGTGCTGCAGCACGTCGAAGGTGGGGTCGCCGACGTAGGGTTTGGGATCAATGACGAGCCACGGCTCCCTCTGCGCCGCCAGCACGTTGCCCGCGTGCAGATCGGTGCACAACAGGACGTTGCGTTCGGCCGTGCCCGGAAGCGCGCGGAACAACGCGATACCCTCGCGGGCCAGTCCAGAATCGAGGGGCGTGCCCACGTCCACGGCATTCCGTTCGAACTCGTCCGCCCATGCCGCACACATGTCCCGGAGGGGCCGGAAGCAATGACCCGGAACCGGCGAACGCCACAGCCGAGGCAAAAGCCCAGCGATGACTCCATCCTGTTCTTCTTGGGGGCGAGAGGCCAGCACGTCGCCGGATAGGCATCGCTCGAGGAGCAACGCGACGCTGTCGTCGAACTCCTCCGCGGCGATGAGCCGAACGGCGCCGTCGCCGTTCCACTCGCGCAGCCCGGCCGCCTCATGGTCGGCCTCCATGTGTCGCCATCCCACCTTCAGGACGACGTCGCCCCTCCCGATGCTGCGTGCGGGGGCCACCCACGCCGTCCTACCGCCTGGTTGGAACGGTGCCCCGACGGTAAGGGACCACTTCTCAGTCAGATGCTTCACCGTCGCCGGCACCGTGGATAGCCACGCCGTGCGGCCTTGTCTGCTCGCGGCGTCGACCAGGTTCCGTGGCATGGTGAGCAGGTCCACCGTCAACCAAGCCCGCTGTGATCGTCGCTCAGGTACGCGGCCGCCTGTTGGCGGTACATCGTGGCGTAGATGCCAGCCGCTGCTAGACGCTTGCGGTAGGTGCTGACTTCGGTGACGGCGCCGCCCTCGAGGGCGAAGATCAAGTCGGCCATGCTCACCGACGAGAACCGGTCGGAGATCAGCACGGTGACGCCTTCCGTTGCCCGGGCCTGCGTCGTTTCGATTAATGAAACATCTGTTTGATCTGGGCTACTATGATGCCACGTGTGATCACCATGTCAAAGGGTTGCTGCTGGCTGGCGTGCAGGCTGGGCGCAGTCGGGTCGAATCCCGCACAGGCCGTGAGCGCGGTCCCGAACCGGGCTGGTGACACGATCTGATGGATCATCGTCCAGTAAGGGGGTCCATGAGCGGGTTCCCGATGCTGTCCGCCACGGAGATCACCTCGGATCTACTCCTGCTGCGCAAAGCGCACGACACTGACCGCGACGGACTCATCGAGCTCCAGACCGATCCACAAGTTCGGGTATATCTCGGTGGTCCGAGGGCACGGAGCGATGTCGAGCAGTACTTCGACGCGGTCGGCACCGCCAACACGACAAACAAACCCGGCACCTATGTCATCGCGGACAACGCGACGGACCGGCTCATCGGGACGCTGATGCTCAATCGACGCTCCGCCGACCGGCCTGGACACGTCACCGAGGACGGCGAAGAACTGGAACTGTCCTACCTGCTGCGCCGCAGTGCCTGGGGCGCAGGGCTCGCGTTCGAGGCCGCCGCGGCCGCTTTGCGCGCCGCCGCCGAGGAACTGCCCGACCAGCCGGTCTTGGTCGTGACCCAGACAGCCAACGAGCGTTCGCTGAGGCTGGTAACCCGCCTCGGCTTCCAGCGCGTGAGCACCTTCGAGGAGCACGACGCGCAGCAGACCCTCGGCGTGGCCAGCCTGCACTCATTCAACGCCTGAACGGCATGGTGTCATGCCTCAAGATGGTGGTCAGCGAGGGCTTCCTGGCCGGACCATCCGGGCCATCGGTAAACGCCACCCCAACGCCGCGAGAGCCTGGCGCGTGCAGCAAACGTCCTCCCCGCGGGAGAGCCCTTCGATCAAGGTGTCGCCGTCGGACAGCCCGGATAACAACAAGGCTCGATGGGAGATGGACTTATCGCCAGGCACGCGCAGCACGCCATTCACCGGGCTCGGGCCGCGTACCTCCACGGTCGCAGCGGCGTCCACGTCCGAGCCCCGCGGCGCGGTCGAGTCCACCTGTTCCTCCTCAAGGTCGTCACGGACGGGACGTGTCGATGCTACGACGCGAGAGTTGATGGCACCCCTGGACTGTGCCCAGGCCCGGCGTCGAGCTACCCATCCTTCATGAGCGGGCAATTCCCAACGTCTCACGGAGGCCCGCGCGTCGCGATACCGCGCGCTGATGGCGGCCATCTCGGTCAGACCGGTCATAGCTGGGTGCGCTGTTGGGAGCGAGCGTCGTGTACGAGGGTTCCGCTGTGGAACACGCCGTTCATCGCGCGGGAACGCCACTCGGCGGTGGAGTCATACAGCGTGGCCTCGGTGTCGACGGTGGAGATCAGCACACCGGTCCGGTTGCGCGGCAATCGTCCGGTCGTGACGCCGTCGGCGCGGACGAAGAACGCGCCCCAGCAACTCTCGCGGGCCGAGGAGTTCGGGCAGCTGATCCAGACGTGGTTGGCCGCTGCCTGCGCGGTCATCATCGCCGGCATGGTGATGCCGGGGTAGGTGCCGCTGGGGTTGAGCCGCTGCAGGTGTTCACCGATGACGGCACGGATCTCGGCCACCGTTGCCGGTGACATGTGCGCGGCGTGGTAGGAGTGGAAGATCAGCTCAACGTCATGCCGCTTGTACTCGCGGTACAGCTCCGGGTACCGGTAGTCGTGGCAGATCAGCGCGCCGCACCGGACGCCGTTGATCGTGAACACGCTGGGGTGGTCGCCGGGCGTGTAGTGCGCCAGGTCGCCGCTGCGTTCCTCCGGATCCCCGGCGCAGAAACGCTTGTCGTAGCGGTCGACGATGCTGCCGTCCCTGCCGATGATGTAGAGGCTGTTGTGCGGCTTGTGATCACCGGTCAGACGGTGTGTCGACCCGAGCACCACCCACAACCCCAGCTCACCCGCCAACGCCACGACGCGCCGCGTCACACGCTCGAGCAGCCCCCAGCCGAACCCGTCATAGCTCGGGAAGTCTGAGCCGGCGTAGCCCGACAGGCACGCCTCCGGAAAGTGTGCGACGTCCGCCCTTTGCTGTCGCGCGAACCCCATCTGACGCAGGACGTATCGGCTGTTGCGCGCGACGTCGGCACCCACCGGAAACTGGCATGTCGCCACCGTCAACCCAGCCATACGCTTCCCAACGCGAGGATCGCCACGAGTGGAGCATCCACGGGCCCCAGTATGTCGTGGCAACTTCGCTGCGGCACGCCCCACGCCTGAGCCCCGTGACACCGCTCAACGGGACAGTGTCAAACCTGCCCCAGAAAGAGGCAAAACGGGTGTCCGGCCGGGTCGAGCATCACGCGAACATGCTCCTGCGGCTGGTAGTCGGCCAGCCTCGCCCCCGCATCAAGCGCCCAGGCCACTCCCGCCTCGAGATCGTCGACGGCAATGTCGAGATGCGACATCATCTGCTGCTCGCCGGGCACGGCAGGCCAGACCGGCCGGACATAGTCCGGCTCGAGCTGGATCGACAGCCCCGTCTCACCGGACGGCGGCCGCACCCGCACCCACACGGGCTGGTTCTCCACCACCGTCCAACCCAGCAGCCGCGCGTAGAAGGCGCCCAACGCCTGCGGGTCGGGAGCGCCGAGCACCGCCGCCGAGATCCGCATGCCTGGTCGCGCCATGGCCACCCTCCTGAGCGAGCGAACCCTGTCTTGCAGGCCCCGGTGCACGGCACCACCGAATCACCGGTCGAGGTCAAGCGCCTGCCGGATGACCGTAACGGAGTCGGCGACCGTGTGGGTGGCTGTGTCGATGACAAGGTGGTCGCGGGTCCAGGTTTCGTATTCGCGGTCGAGGATTTGCTGCCAGGTCGGCAACACGAGCCCCGGGATGTCGGTTCGACGGCTCTCGGCGCGTCGTCGGTGTTCCGCCTCATCGGAGCACACCAGCTCGACTTCCAGGACCTGCGCACCGCGTTCCTGTCCGACTGCGCGCCAGGCGTCGCGGGTGACGGCCAGCGGGTTCACGCATTCGGCGACAACGCTTACACCATGCCGGAGTTGCTCGGCGGCTATGGCGTACCCGACGACGTAGCCGACCGCCCCCAGCGGCTGCCGCAGGCAACTGGACCGAATGATCGCCTGCTCGATGCCGTCGATTCGCACGAAGGCCAAACCGAGCTCGAGGGCCAGAGTACCGGCCACTGCGGACTTGCCCGTCGCCGGAAGGCCACCCACGATGATGAGGACCGGATGCACGACCATCCCGGCATGATCTCGCACAACACACGCTGCCCCGCATCTGGTTATGGACGGCTGGCCCCGTTGGGTTCGACAGCAGCCCGCCCGCAGTCCGGGCGGGCGTCCTTACGACGCTGGATTGGCAACCTGTCCTACGAACAGCGGCACGCCTGATGGGTGCGTGATGGCGAATGCGAATGGGTGGTCCGCCCGGATCGAGACCTCCGGCTCGATCGCGCTGGTTGCGACAGCGATCCCTGTGACGGCGGCGGCCTCGGTGCCGTCTTCGTCGACGGTGATATTCGCCCGGTGAATCGCATCGGAGACGAACGCGCTGGGGGCCAGCCGGGACAGGTTGGACAACAACCGAGCTAGTGGTCTAGGGCGATTGCGACTCCCCGACCTGATCGAGTCCTGCGGTCACATAGGCGCGTCGGCACGTCGGCACGTACGGTGAGTCGACGCACCGTTCGCTCGCTCATCGGCACGAGCGGATGCCGGACGTGGACGCGCGCACCTCAGGCGAACACTCCAGCCTTCATTGGCTGTCGCGGTGACGAGATGACGCCGCGACAACGGATATCCGATTTGCCCGGAAAACACTGCTGCAAGTGGAGCAGAACTGGAGAAAGACTTGGTTCTCAACCGCGCTCAACAGGGCTAGACTGCAGCCAACGGCAGCGTACGACACCGGTTGATCTTGCAGCTCGACGTTTCCGCAGGTCAGAGCATCTGAACCGATCCACCTGGCAGTGTGGGGGTCACGGGTTCGAGTCCCGTCAGCTCCACCGAGAGTTCATTTTTTGCGGTCTGACCTGCAGTTTTGTACGCAGAGCAGCCGCTCGCCCACTACCTGAGCGAGCGGGTTTTTGCTGGTCAGGGGCTCTTTTTGGGTTGTAATTCCTTAAGGTGTCTTGCCTGCGGGTTGGCGTTGTTTAGGTCAGAGGTTGCCGCCTCCCTAGGGCTCGCACGGTCTGGGATCGAGCGATGGCTGTTGTGTGCCTACTCGCGGGGGAGCATGGTGAGCCATAGCTGGGTCACGGCGGTCACCGCTGCGACGTACGGCGGGATTTCTATGCCGTGGCTGGCAGCAAGTCGC
>WHSS01000113.1 GCA_009379975.1 Actinophytocola sp. | reverse complement strand
CTCGCCGCGCCGGAACAGCTCGAGTTGGTCGGCGAGCAGGCTTTCCTGGTTGGCGTTGGACCACTCGAAGTTGGCCTCGATCGTCGCGCGGGACACCGCGGTGTTGATCCTGGTTCGCTCATGCCGTTCCGCGACGTCGGAAATGCCACGCGCGTTAAGCGGGAACTCGACGGTGTGGCCCACTGCCCCGTGATACATCGCATACATCGGCGTGAAGATCGGTGGCCAGTCATCCCAGCCGTCGGTGAAGTCGCGATAGGGGATGTTCACCGCGCTGACCCGCGGCTCGTTGAGCCCGAGCACGGCTTCCTCCATCGCCAGCCCGTTGCGCAGTGCCTGGCGGATGTAGAGGTCGTACTCGTAGTTCTCGCCGTGCGGGCCGGTGGTCGGCTCGATCAGCGTGGTGCCGGTGTAGCCGTGCTGGTCGAGCATGGTCAGCGGGTTGTAGCGCGAAAGGTGCGTTTTGACCGCGCGGGACTCCGGCTGTGACTGGGTGACGTAGTCGCGGTTCAGGTCGAAGCCCGCCGCGTTCTGCCTGGTGCCCGCGACTCGGCCGTCGGGGTTGTTGGTGATCACGAACGCGATCACGTGCTCGTCGAGCAGCCGCGTGATCTCCGCGTCGTCGGAGGTGGCCAGCTCATTGAGCACTTGCAGCGACGCGTCGGTGCCTTCCCACTCGTTGCCGTGGATGTTGTTGTTGATGAACAGCGGCGACTTCCAGTCGTCGTACTCGCCCGCTTCGAGCGCCGCGATGGCGGCGTCGGGGTCGTCGGTGCGCAGATCGGACAGTCGCTGCCAGTCGTTCCATTCGGCGTCGCTCATCGGCGATGTCGCGACGGCAAGGTGCAGATCGCGGCCCCGTAAGGACTCGCCGATGATCTCGACGCTGATGCGGTCGCTCTGCTGCAGCTCCCGCAGCTTCGGCGGGATCGCATGATAGGGCGTGAGGTTGAGCGGGATCGACGCGTCATCGGGATTGGTGGGGACATCTTCGATGACGTCGTTGCGGGGCTTGCCCGGCGGTGTGGCCGCCGGTGCCGGCTCGGCGGGCTGCTTGCTCGGAGCTTCGGCGGACTTGCCACGGTCCTCCGCGCTTCTGGTGGTGATGGTGCGCTCGTCGTCCGGCTGCGCGGCGAGTGCGGCCGGGGTCAACGTGAGTGCGAGCAGTGTGGTCGCTAGAACCGCGGTGGACCTGTTAGGCCGCATGAGTCATCCCCTCTTGTGGAGTCAGCGATGGTCGAGCATCCTGGCGTGCCGGATGGCCGTACCGCTAGGGCCTTTTGGTGGATCTTGCGACAAACGTGCGCAATTGCCCTTCGCGTTGGGTGGGTGTGACGTTCGGCCGAACCTATTGGCTGAGTGTCGCGTTCGCGTAAGGCACTGTGCGGCGAATGTCGGGTTCGACGCGTCCATCTGGGGGCGCGTTCCGCCACGATGGAACCCATGGCTTTCCGGACTCGTTCTTGCCCTTGTGCCGGCACCATCTCGCAACGCCCCCAGTTTTCGTCCGGTTCGTGACATCGTGCTCGCGGAGAACGACTTCGTTGTCGTGGCGGGGATTCCCGGCGCGGGAAAGACCACCATGCTGCGCCGCGCGGACAATCGTGCCCGTGCGGCCATAGTGGACTCGGATCAGGTTCGAAATGGTGCGCAGGGGCTGGTTCCGGACTGGCTGCCATATCGCTGGTATCGCCCGATTGTTCACCTCGTCCATCGGCTGCGCATCGTGCTGGTGGCGCTGCGGTTCCACGGGCCGGTCGTCGTGCACGAACCCGCGACGCGCGCGAGTACCCGGCTGCTGCTGATCGTCATCGGGATGCTCGCGCGAAGGACCCGGCGCCTCATCTGGATCAGCGCGGAGCCCGACGACGCCCGGCGCGGTCAGATTGAGCGCGGCAGGCTTGTCGCGGCGCGCTCGTTCGCGCGGCATGTGTGCCGCGCACAGTCGGTCGAGCACACGCTCAAGGCCGATCGCGGGCTGAGAGGCTGGCGCTCGACGCGGCTGGTGAGCAGGCCGGCACGAGAAGCACGCGTCGTGCTGCTGCCGGGGGAGGTCAGTCCTCGAGCGCTCGGCAACCAAGGCGAGTGACGGCGAATGGACAAGAGCTCGAGATGTATCAGCGGTTGAAGGCGTTGCCGGTGGCGATCTTCGGGCGGCCGAGCGGCTGCGGCCCCGAGGCACGCGCGCTGCGGTAGACATCGGCGGTTTCGGTCGCGATCCTGGCCCAGTCGAAGTCGGCGGCGAGCCTGGCCTGCGCTGTGGCAGCCCGGGACGCGGCCTTCGCGCGGTCGCCAAGCACCTCGTGGACGGCCGCGGTCAGTGCCTCGACGTCGCCGGGGGTGAACGCCAGCCCGGTCTCCCGATGGATCACGACTTCGCCGAGGCCGCCCGCGGTCGAAGCGACCAGCGGTGCTTTCGCGGCCGCTGCTTCGAGCGCGACGATGCCGAACGGCTCATACCGGCTGGGTAGGACCACGGCGTCCGCGGCGGCGAGCACGGCACGCAGATCCCGGTCGGAAAGATGGCCGACGAAGTCGACGGCTCGCCGGATTCGCAGCTTGCGGGCCTGCTCGATCAGCGGCTCGAGGTGCCTGCCCTTCCCGGCGATCACCAGGCGAGTGCCCGGATGTTCGGCCCGGATGCGGGGGAGCGCGGCGAGCAGGTCCTGCACGCCTTTCTCGTACTCGAGCCTGCCGAAGAACAGCAGCAGCGGCGCACCGTCCGGACTGTGGCGCTCGCGGGCGTCGGCGATCTCGGCAGGCGCGACCTGCCAGCCGCGTTCCTCGATGCCGTTATGGATGACGTGAATGCCGCTGTCCGCCACGTCGAAGAGTTGGGCGACCTCGGAACGCATGGCGCGTGAGCAGGTGATCAGCTCGTCCGCGCGGCTCGCCAGCCACCATTCGACCGAGTGCACCTGCTGGTTGAGGGGGTGAGACAACCAGCCCGAGTGCCTGCCAGCCTCGGTTGCGTGGATCGTGCCGACCAGGGGCACCTCCGCCGCCTCCGCCAGCGCGATCGCGGGGTGGGTGACCAGCCAGTCGTGCGCGTGAACCACATCGGGTTGCCAGCCGCGCAACAGCTGGGCGCACGCCCGGATCATCGCGTGGCCCATGGCGAGCGTCCACGCGACGAGATCACGCTCGAACGTCACGTGCATCGGGTCCTCGGCAACCCGGATGATCCGGACGCCATCGACGACACGATCCGTACCGGGGTGGGTGTCGGCGTCGGTGCCCGCGACGTGGCGACACAGCACGACGACGTCGTGGCCGTCGCGCGCGAGGTGGCGGGCCAGCGCGTGGACATGCCGGGACAGCCCGCCGACCACTACCGGCGGGTATTCCCAGGACACCATCAGCACGCGCATAGGCGTCGATCCTTGCATTACTCCGGGCGCGATGGATGCACGACCCCTGGAGGGTTATTCACAAGTCAGTCGGCGGGGGCCGCCCGGAGGGTGGCTTGCGACGACTGACCGCAGGTGACGGACAAGATCGGGGTGACATGCGAAGTGAATGACCCGACTCATGAATAGGACACCGGTTGCGGTGCGGTTTTGTCGCCGGCACCACTGCGGCGCTTCTCGGCTGGACACCCGATTAACGTGGTGTCAGTATCGGTGAGCGGAGCGCGACGTCAGCGCTCGATGTCCACGGTGGACGGAGGCTCGCCATGCCTCACGATTTGCTCGCACCGGCCTTGCTGCAGGTTTCGATACTGCTGGCGGGGGCCGTGCTGGTCGGCATGCTCGCCCAGCGCATCAACATCCCGGTCACCGTCGTGCTGGCACTGGCGGGCATGCTCGTCGTGCAGGTGGCGCCCGATCTCGCTCTCGCCCCAGCTCGTCACCGGTGCCGGTCTCAAGGAACTGCTGGTCAACCTGTTCCTGCCGATTCTGATCTTCGAGGCGGCGCTCGGGCTCTCGACCCGGGAGTTCATGCGCAACCTGGTGGCGATCACGGCACTCGCGACCGTGGCGCTGGTGATCTCGGCCGCGCTGGTCGGCGTCGGACTGAGCCTCGTGCTCGGGATGCCGATCCTGGTCGCCCTGCTGTTCGGCGCTGATCTCGGCTACCGACCCGGTGGCCGTCGTCGCGATCTTCCGCGAGCTCGGCGTGCCCAAACGCCTGCTCACGCTGGTCGAAGGCGAGAGCTTGCTCAACGACGGCGTCGCGATCGTCCTCTACGAGATCCTGCTGGTCGGCGCCATGGGGACGTCGCTGACGGTCGCGGTCGCCTACGGCTCCTTCGTGCTCTCCGAAGGCATCGTCGGCGCCTCCGGCGTGATGGCCACGGTCGCCGCCGGCATCGCGATGGGCGGGATGCTGGAGAGCAGGGCGGGCGAATCGGTCCGTGACCTGCTGCGCGAGCTGTGGGAGTCGCTCGGCTTCATCGCCAACGCGTTGCTGTTCCTGTTCATCGGGCTGGCATTGGACTTCCAGCTCATCCGCGACAACCTCGCGCCCACCGGCATCGGCATCGCGGCGGTGCTCATCTCAACGTCGCGGAGGCTGACGCCAACGATCAGCTGGTGCGCTCGCACCTGACAGCCGAAGAAGCGGTGAACGTCTTCACGCTGCGCGGGCTGCATATCGAACGGGAGACCTACCAGAGTCTCAGCGACGCCGGGCTGCTGCCGCCGATCGCGACCAGGACGTTGTTGGAGGAGATCGACACCGAGATCGAGGAACTGCAGCTCGGCGGGCTGCGGGTGGATGCCGCGCGCCGGGCGCATCTGCCCTGGTACGGCAGGCTGCACCGCACCGTGCTCGGCTGGCTGCCGGAGCCGTTCGGGGAGGACCTGACCAGCGTCGCCTACATCGAGGTGAGCGCCCGCAGGCTGGCAGCGCACAAGGCGGCAGAAGAGCTGGAGCGTTTCACCGATCTGCCCGGCGTCGACGCGGCGCAGGTCGAAGCCGCCAAGGCCACGTTCGCGCACTGGGAGAAGTCGGCAGGCACGACGCTGGCGGAGCTCGAGACGGACATCGAGGTCGACCAGGCCGGCACCTGACGGCGTGCTGTTCAGAGGCGGCGGGCGTCGAGCTGACCGAACAGGTAGTCGCTCGCGCGTAGGTCGGCCGCCCTTGCCGCGGCGGTGACCAGGTCGTCGGAAGCCAGCAGCTTCGCCAGCTCACGGAACCGTTCGGCATGCCCCTGGGCCCGGCGGCGCGCGTAGTCGGCCGCGGAGTCCTTGGTGACCATGAACGCCCAGTCGCTGGACAACGCGAGCAGCGCCTCCCTGACGAGCTGGTCGTGTGCGGGAGAGCGCCAGTTCCCCGGTGTGCTCACGGTATTCAGGAGCTCCCGCTGCAACGCCGCGTTGTCGGCGACCATGTCCGAGACCTGCTCGCCGTCCCACACCCGCCAGTCCTTGCCCGAACCCCAGGAGGATGCGGGGAGGTCGTACCGCGGCCCGAGGTGTCCCGCTTCGAGCGCGCCACGCAACGTCGTGACGCGTACGCCTGCCGCAGGCAGCGCCCGGAGCACGCCTTCGAGCCACGCCGGGCCTTCGTGCCACCAGTGGCCGAACAGTTCGGTGTCATAAGCGGCGACGACCAGCCCGGGACGGTCATGCCGCGCTCGCAGGGACCGCAGGCGCTCGACGACGGTGGCCACGAAGTCGTCGACGTGGGTCCGCACCGTCGAGGCGGCCAACTCCGGTTCGTAGGGCGCTTTGTCCTGCGGCTCGATGTGCTTGCCCGTTACGCGTGACGGCTTGATGCCGACCTCGTGTTCCCAGGTGTGGAAGTCCCGGTAGTGGGCGTGGCCGGGGTAGCCCGCCTTCGGTGACCACACCCGGTAGGTGACGTCGAGATCGCGGCCGAAGCAGACCACGCCGGAATCGCCGACGGTGCGAGCCGCAGACGTGTCGCCGCGCAGGGCAGGCCCGTCGACCAGGAACCGGGTGACGCCCGCGGCCGCGTAGCCGTCCTCCATCCCGGGCTCGTAGCCGCACTCGGGTGCCCAGATCCCTTCCGGCGTGCTGCCGATGCGCAGCGCGGTGTCGGCGAGTCCGCTTCGCAACGCGAAGTCACGGATGCGCGGGTCGAGCAGCGGCTGGAACGGGTGGGTCAGCGGGCCACCGAGCAGCTCGATCACCCCGGAGTCCACAAGGGACCGGAGTATCGGGGAAAATCCGTGCCGCCACCGGGTTTCGAAGTCGGCGAGGGCTTGGGTGGCCGTTCGGTGTTCGGCGGCCGCCAGTGACCGCAGCAGCGGGTCGCGGGCGCGCCAGTGATCGGCGGCATGCTCCGCCCGAAGCTGCCAATGCCCGAGCCAATGGTGGAAGGCGCGCAGTGCGTACGGGTCGTCAAGCTGGGCGGCGAGCACCGGCGTCACCCCGAGCGTGAGCGCGTCGTGCTTGCCTTCGTCGGCGAACCGGCGCAGCAGGTCGAGCACCGGCAGGTACGAGTGGGCCCAAGCCTGATACAGCCACTCCTCGCCGACCGGCCAGGACCCGTGGTGCGGCAGCCAGGGCAGGTGACTGTGCAGGACGAGGCAGAAGGTGCCCTCCGGTTCGGAGATGTGCTCGCTCGTCACGGCCGCACCGCCACCGCGACGAGATCGAGGCTCGCGTCGAGGTTTTCGCCGTTGATGTCGAAGTCGCCTGAGGCGATCCGGTCGATGTCGGCGAGCAACTCCTCGGGCCATGGGGCGTGCCCTGGTAGGTGGCCCATCACCACATCGAGTTGAGCCGTGATGATCGAGCCGCCGTAGCGATCGTCAAGGGCTCGCACACCGTCGCCGTGGTGCAAGCCGTGCAGCCGTTCGACCTGGAAGCCGTTGTCGCGGAGCAACTGGTCCAACTCGGACGGTGCGAGTTCCCTGGTGTGAAACGGGTTGAGCGGCACGTCGGAGTCGGGCGTGAAGGTCAGCCGGTTCGGCGTGGTGCAGAGCAGACGCCCGCCCGGCCGCAGTACCCGGAAGCATTCGGCGAGGAAGCCGTCCTGATCCCACAGGTGTTCGATGACCTGGAAGTTCGCCACCACGTCGATCGATGCGCCGCGCATGGGCAGGTACGCGAGGTTGCCGCGCACAACCTCGATCTCGGGGTAGCCGCGGGCGACATGGCATGTCGTCGGCTCGTCATAGTCCAGCGCGATGACCCGCCGTGCAACCGCGGCGATCAGCCCGGCGCCGTAGCCTTCGCCGCAGCCTGCCTCCAGCACCGTCGCGTCCGCGCAATACGGCAGGAGCGCCTGGTAGGCGGCTTCGTGCCGCCGGTACCAGTAGTTCTCTTCCGGCACGCCGGGCACGGTGCGCTCACCCGTCAGGTGCAACGCCTCGGCGCGGCTGGTCGGCACGGTACTCACAGAGCGAGGTTAACCGCAGCGGGTCGGGTGTTCGCGACGGGCCAGCGGCCCTGGGGCGCGGACACGGTGACGGAGCCGAAGGTGGCCTTGGGCGCCTATATGGCACCCAAGGCCACAGTGGGCTCCGCTGCTGCCAGTACGGAATGGGGTGAATCGGGCGCGGACACGGTGGCTTGGGGCGCGGACACGGTGGTTAGGGAGTCTGGCCGCGCTTGACCGACTCGAGCAGCAGCTGCGACACGTCCTTGACGCCCACCCCGACGCCGGAGCCCTCGTCGGCGCGCTGGGTGAGCCCGTCGGAGACCATCACCTTGCAGAACGGGCAGCCGGTGGCCACGGTGCCGCCGCTGCCGCCGCCGTTGCCCAGCGTCTCGATGGCCTCGTCGACGCGCTCCAGGTTGATGCGCTTGCCGATGTGCTCTTCCATCCACATGCGCGCTCCACCCGCGCCGCAGCACAGCGACCGGTCGGCGTGCCGCGGCATCTCCGACTGCGTCATGCCCGTAGCGTCGATCAGCTCGCGCGGCGGCGAGTACACCTTGTTGTGCCTGCCCAGGTAGCACGGGTCGTGGTAGGTCACCTTGGGGCCGGAGTCGTCCGCGGGCTTGACCGGGGTCAGCTTGCCGTCACGGACCAGCTTGTTCAGCAGCTGGGTGTGGTGCACGACGTCGTAGTGGCCGTCGAGCTGCGGGTACTCCCTGCCGAGGGTGTTCATGCAGTGCGGGCAGGTGGTGACGATCTTGCGCCGGACGGGCTCGCGGCCCTCGAACACGGTGTTGAGCATCTCGACGGTCTGCTGCGCCATCATCTGGAACAGGAACTCGTTGCCCGCGCGCCGCGCCGAGTCGCCGGTGCAGGTTTCCTCCTTGCCCATGACCACGTACTTGACGCCCGCCATGTGCAGCAGTTCGGCCGTGGCACGCACCGTCTTCTTGGCGTTGTCGTCGAACGAGCCCGCGCAGCCGATCCAGTACAGGTACTCGACGTCAGAACCTAAGGACTCACCTGCAGCGACGTTCAAGACGGGGACCTCGAAGCCGAGGTCCTTGGCCCAGTCCATCCGCTCGGAGTTGTTCTGACCCCACGGGTTGCCCTTGTTCTCCAGGTTGCGGAACAGCGTGCCCAGCTCGCCGGGGAACTCCGACTCGATCATCACCTGGTAACGGCGCATGTCGATGATGTGGTCGACGTGCTCGATGTCCACCGGGCACTGCTCCACGCACGCGCCGCAGGAGGTGCATGCCCAGAGCACGTCCGGGTCGATCACGCCGCCCTGCTCGGCCGTGCCGACCAGCGGCCGCGTGGCTTGGGCCGCGCCGGAACCCTCCACCCGGCCGAACCCGGACTCGGGCACACCGTGTGACTCGGTGCCTTCCTTCGCCATGTCGACCGCGTCGGTCGGCGTCTCCTTGCCTTCGATCAGGTAAGGCGCCTTGGCGAACAGGTGATCGCGGAGGTCCATGATCACGAGTTTCGGGGACAGCGGCTTACCGGTGTTCCACGCCGGGCACTGGCTCTGGCAGCGGCCGCACTCGGTGCAGGTCGCGAAGTCGAGCATGCCCTTCCAGGTGAAGTCCTCGACCTTGCCGCGGCCGAAGACGTCGTCCTCGCCCGGGTCTTCGAAGTCGATCGGCTTACCGTGCGACTCCATCGGCAGCAGCGGCCCGAGCCCGTCCGGCAGCCGCTTGGCCGAGACGTTGATCGGCGCGACGAAGATGTGCAGGTGCTTCGAGTGCAGCACGATCAGCAGGAACACCAGCATGACGCCGATGTGTAGCAGCAGGCCGGCGCGGTCGAGCACGAAGTTGACATCCCCACCGAGCGGTTCCATGAGGTTGCCGAGGCCGATGGAGACGAACGCCCCGCCGTCGTAGGGGAGGTGCCCCGCCGCCGACGCCGCGCCGCGGAACAGGAACATCGTCCATACGACATTGAGGATCATGAACAGGATCAGCCACGCGCCGCCGGTGTGCGAGCCGTAGAAACGGGACTTGCGCTGCTGCCGTTCGGGGGCCTGGCGAATTCTGATGACGGCGAACACGCCGAGCGAGATGGCCACCGCGACCGCGATGAAGTCCTGCAGGAGCCCGAGTACCGACCAGGTGCCGATCAGCGGGATCGCGAAGCCCTCATCGAACAGCGCGCCGTAGGCCTCGAGGTAGACCGAGGCCAGGATGACGAACGCCCAGAACGTGAAGAAGTGCGCGAGGCCGGGTACCGACCACTTGAGCAGCTTGCGTTGCCCGAACACCTCGATGAACTGGGCCGCGACGCGCTTGCCGATGTCGTCGCCCCGGTTCACCGGCTGACCGGACTTGATCAGCTGGTACAGCCAGCGCACGCGTTTGGCCGCGAGCGCGAGGACGACCACGGTCATCAGCAAGCCGACGATCAGAGTTACAAGCACGGCGCCTCCGCATCACGCTACGAGAGCTTGAATTGCGTCAACGTAACTCGTGCTCGGCGGTTATGTGAAGCGAGACACCCGGTTGTTACCCAGCTCATACGGGTCGATCAGCGAAGTTGCGACAGCGGACGATAGACGGCTGGGTGCCCGGTGTAGTAGTGGAGGGCATGCGAAGCGCAACGCATCTTGCGCACCGCCCAATACTTCTGGAACAGGGCGGGATTGCGCAGCTTCTCCGGGTGCAGCCCGAGCCGCTCGTAGTGCTTGGCGCCGAAGTGCTTGTCCGGCAAACGGGCCAGGAACTGATCGGTCGCCCAGCCGAGCCACGCGCGCCGCAGTGCGAGGCCGTAGCGCGACTCGCGGGCGGCGGGGAGGTCGTGGGTCTTGGACATCCTGACGCAGAACCGGTGCAGAACCCGCAGTTCGGCGGCCGTGGCCGAGTCACCGGTGTGCTCTACCACGCGGTAGTAGCCGGGGTGCCGGTGGTCGCCGTCGGTACGGACCGGAAGCTCGCAGTAGGCACAGGTGAATCCGTCGAGCCAGGGGTGCACGCATTTCCCCATGAACGGCGTCCTCTCCTCAGGCGGAGGGCACAGTGTGACGATCACCACGTCGCGTTGTCAATTGACGCACGGTGCCGGTGGCGGGTAGAGGGGTTCATGGGTTGGCGGAGAAACTATCTGGACGATGGTCCAAGTAATCAGTCCGTACAGGTGAATGCGGTCACCTAGGCGTTGCCGGACGGCGGATTGCGCTTAATCTACCGACCAGTACGACGCACATCGCGGGGTAGCTGCCGCTGCCCCCGCGCGGTTTCGTGCCCACCGGCATAGGTTGGGATGCGACGCGGAATCGCTCCCCTGAACGAGCACCCATATCGCGCGAGGCGGTAAGAGAAGTCCGCACCACCCGTCGGCGCGTGAGGCAAACTATCGGAGGTCGAAGAGGACCCATGACCAACATCGTTGTCCTGGTCAAGCAGGTGCCCGACACCTACTCGGAGCGCAAGCTCAGCGAGACTGACCACACGCTTGATCGCGAGTCCGCCGACGCGGTGCTCGACGAAATCAACGAGCGCGCCGTCGAGGAAGCGCTCAAGATCAAGGAAGCGGGCGAGGGTGAGGTCACCGTCGTCTGCGTCGGTCCGGACCGAGCCACCGACGCCATCCGCAAGGCGCTGTCGATGGGCGCGGACAAGGCCGTTCACGTGTCCGACCCGGCGCTGCACGGCTCTGACGTGCTCGCCACCGCGAAGGTCATCGCCGCCGCCATACAGCGCGTCGAGGGCGTCGACCTGGTCATCGCGGGCAATGAGTCCTCCGACGGTGGCGCCGGTGCGGTTCCCGCGATCCTCGCGGAGCTGCTCGGCCTGCCGCAGCTGACCCACGCGCACCACGTCAACGTCGAGGGTTCGGCCATCAAGGTGGACCGCGAGACCGCCGACGAGGGCCTCACCCACCTCGAGGCGAGCCTGCCCGCGCTGGTGAGCGTGACGGAGAAGATCAACGAGCCGCGGTACCCGTCCTTCAAGGGCATCATGGCCGCCAAGAAGAAGCCCGTCGAGACGCTGACCGTCGGTGACCTCGGGGTCGACGCCGGTGAGGTCGGGCTGGCCAACGCGTGGTCCTCGGTCGTCGAGTCGGCGCCGAAGCCGCCCCGCAGCGCAGGTGTACGTGTCGAGGACGAGGGCGACGGCGGCACGAAGGTCGCCGAGTACCTGGTCGGCCAGAAACTTATCTAAGACTCGCAGCGAAGAGGAGGAAACAACCATGGCTGAGGTCCTGGTACTCGTCGATCACGTTGACGGCGAGGTCAAGAAGGTCACCCTTGAGCTGCTGACCGCGGCACGTGCTCTCGGTGAGCCGTCCGCTGTCGTCGTGGGTGCGCCCGGAACGGCGGGCAAGGCGAAGGAGGCGCTCGCGTCCTACGGCGCGGCGAAGGTCTACGTCGCCGAGTCCGACGACGCGGCAAGCTACCTGGTGACGCCGAAGGTCGACGTGCTCGCGGCGCTGGCCGAGAAGGTCTCGCCCGCGGCCGTGCTCGTCGCCGCGACGGCGGAGGGCAAGGAGATCTCGGGCAGGCTCGCGGTGCGGACCGGCTCCGGCCTGCTGGTCGACGCGGTCGGCGTGAACTCCGACGGCTCGGTCGACCAGTCGGTCTTCGGTGGCTCGTTCACCGTGAAGTCCCAGTCGTCGAAGGGTGCGCCGGTCATTTCGGTGCGTCCGGGTGGCGTCGAGGCGGAAGCCGCCTCCGGCGCGGCCGTCGAGGAAGCCGTCGACGCTCCCACCGTCGACCCGGCGAAGGCGGCCAAGATCACCGGCGTCGAGCCGATCGTCGGTGGCGACCGTCCGGAGCTGACCGAGGCGTCGATCGTGGTCTCCGGTGGCCGCGGTGTCGGCAGTGCGGAGCAGTTCTCCGTGGTGGAGTCGCTGGCCGATGCGCTGGGCGCGGCGGTCGGCGCGTCGCGTGCCGCCGTGGACTCCGGGTACTACCCGGCACAGTTCCAGGTAGGCCAGACCGGGAAGACGGTGGCGCCGCAGCTCTACGTCGCGCTCGGTATCTCCGGGGCGATTCAGCACCGCGCCGGGATGCAGACGTCGAAGACGATCATCGCGGTGAACAAGGACCCGGAGGCGCCGATCTTCGAGATCGCCGACTTCGGCATCGTCGGTGACCTGTTCAAGGTCGCGCCGCAGCTGACCGAAGAGGTCGCCAAGCGCAAGGGCTGACCACGACGGTGAGCCCAATGTGGCGTTGGGTACGGAACAGGTACCCAACGCCACATTGGGCTCGGCATCCGCCCAATAGCAGCATCAGAACGCGGCTCAGCCTCACGAGGGGTCGGTGTGCGGCTGCCAGGCGCGGAGCAGGGACTCCGGGATACCCCACCAGCCGAGCTCGGTGAGGCGGTCGTCCACGTCGAGGGCGCCCAGTGTCCGCCACAGCAGCGCGACCGTGAAGAAGCCCAGGCTCAACTGTTGCGTCTGGTCGGAGCGCGCTTCGGGCTCATCGAGGTCGTCGAGCCACGGGGCATCGTCGAACTCGTCATCCTCGGTGTTCTCGAAGTCGAACGTGGCCGCGTCATGGGCGAGCGAGTCAGCGTCGACGACGGTGCTCGGGCCGTTGCGGGCGAGCGAGACCGCCGCGGCGATCCACGCCTCGTGGCCGAGCATGTACCAGTACATGGAGGAGTCGTTCAGGGGATCGTCCGGGGGTTCGTCGTTCGGCGTGACCACCCCTGCGGCGAGGGTCAGCCACAGCTCGCGGTCGTCGCGCGGCAGGGTGGCCGGGTCGACCCCGGCTGCCGTCCGGAGTAGCTGGTACGGCCATTCGTCACTGCCGAGCTGGTCTCGCAGCCGGTCGCAGGCCGCGGCCAGCTCGTCCTGGGGGCAGGGACGTGGTCCGGCATCGCTGAGCAGCTCGCCGAGAATGCTTCGGGCATCCGCCTCGGCCTCGTCCCACTTGGCCAGGAACTCGTCGTCCTCCTCCTCGGCGATAGCGTCGAAGGGGACTCGTCCATCGGGCAGCGGTGCCCGTAGCCAGTCGAGCTGCGCCTGCCGGTACGCAGCGAGCGCCGCATCATCGCTGCGCACCAGAAGATCCGAATCGATCACGCCCGCTGCGACCAGCGCCTCCAGGTGGGACACCAGCCGGGCATGCAGCTCGGCAGCGACGGGTCCGCGTTCGTCCTCGTCCGACCAGAGGAACCCCTCAGCCGGGAACAGTTGGGTCGGCTCGGTGCCGGTCGCTTCCAGCCACAGTCGAACGTCACCGACGGTCGCGCTGCCCGCTTCGATCGAGGACAGGGTTGCCTCGGTGCTGTTCCAGAAAGTGGCAGACAGCGGGTTGCCGGCCGCCGTCAGCTCCCGCCGTATCCCGGCGAACTGCTCCAGAGCTTCCCTCGCCGGCACGGTCAGCAGCGCGCGTGCGACGTCCCGACGGGTCAGCTCGTCTGCTGCCTTGCCGGCAGCGCTGCAGACGACATCCAGCATCGGTTTCACCCTCCCGTCAGGGTTCAGCACCGTCGCGGGCGAGGCTACCGCGTCCACCCGGTAATGGCCTGTTCCACGCCAGCGCGGTCACCAATCGCAGCGGGGCGGCAAAGGCTTGGCACAGGGCTTCGTCGAACCGCGCCGCCCGACACCCGCGCACGGGAGCAGCGGTGTGTGGGCGTCCTCGGGCAGCCGTTCGGGATAGACGTTGTACAGCACCTCGCAGTCGCAGAACCCGCCGCGATCTTCGAGGCGGCGTTCCAGCGCGACCGCTCGCGGGGCACACATGCCGCGCCACCGCCGCGCCCAGCGCAGTTTGTTGTCGCAGCCGAACTCGGTGACCATACGTTCGACGTAGCAGGCCAGACACTCGTGATCGCGTGGCTGGGTCAGCCCCTCGTGCAGCTGTGCCACGTACTGCTCCGCCTCGGTTTTCACGTCACTCATCATGCGCTCCTCTCTCAGGTGTGACGGTCATACCACCGGGCGCCGACACTCCCTGTGCGGTGATCAGATCACCAGGCGACCGGTGCGCCGCGGGGGAATCGCACCAGCCGAGCGTTGGTGTATTCTTGGTGTATGGCACGCACCAACATTGACATAGACGAGGAAGCCACCGCCGAAGTGATGCGGCGGTACAACCTCACGACGAAGCGCGACGCTGTCAACTTCGCGTTACGCAAGGTCGCGGGCCCACGGTTGACCGCAGCTGACCTCGACGCCATCCGAGGTATCGGCTGGGAAGGTGATCTCGACGAGCTTCGCCGGGACAGGATCGCCGAGTGGTAGAGCTCACCCTCGTCGACACATCGGCCTGGATCGAGTGGCTGCGCGACACCGGATCCGTCGCGGCCGCGATGGTGGGCGAGCTACGCGCCGATCCCCGGGTGGTCGCCGTGACGCAGCCGGTGGCGCTCGAGGTGCGGGCGGGAACCCGCCGGGCGAACCTGCGCGCGGTCAACCGCGTCCTCGATGACGCCGTGCAGCTGAGCGTCGAACCGAACGAGGACTTCGACGTCGCCGCTGAGCTGTACGCACGGACACGGGACATCGGAAAGCCGGTGCGGTCGCTGAGGGACTGCGTCATCGCCGCGGTGGCCATCCGGTCCGGTGCCGTTCTGCTGCACTGTGATCGCGACTTCGACACCCTGGCTGCCGTCGCGCCAGACCTGCGTGCGCAGTCCGGTCTATCTGAGTAGGCG